>JBAVQA010000508.1:0-3297 GCA_049693595.1 Candidatus Acidiferrales bacterium
CCAACAAGCAGTATGGCTTCGATCCTGTTCTCGAATACATTGACCTTTACTTCCCGGTCATAGACGGTCTCAACATCCGAGTCGGCCGATTTCTCTCCGTTCCCGGAATCGAAGCACAATTGGCGCCGAACAATTACAACATGACGCACTCGCTGCTTTACGCTATCGATCCCTTCACCGACACCGGGGTCTACGCTTCCCTGAAATTGAACAAGCAATGGATGGTTCAGTTTGGAGTGTCATGCAGCCACGATGTCGCGTGTTGGACCACTGACGCTCAACCCTCCGGTATCCTTTGCTTGAACTATTCGACCTCAAGCAACAACGATAATTTCTACGGTTGCGCGAACGGGATCAACCAAGGTAAGTACGCCTACAACAACCTCCAGGACTATGACTTCACCTGGTATCACAAGTTCAACAGCAAATGGCATATGGCGACGGAGACTTGGTACATGTATGAACGCGACGTGCCGAATGTCGCTGGCAATGTTGTAAATCCGATCAAGCCTGAACTTGGAGCGAATGGCGCATTCTGCAAGGCCGGAGTAGTGAGCTGCACCGCGCCTGAGTACGCGATCGTCAACTACGTAAATCGCGATATCAATTCAAAGTTCTTTATCGGATTCCGGTCCGATCTGCTCGACGATAAGAAAGGGCAGCGTACCGGGTTCGCCACGAAATATACGGAAAATACGCTGTATGCCACCAGATACATCGGCACCACGGTTATGCTCCGTCCCGAGCTTCGCTTCGATCACTCGTGGGATCTAGCGGCATACAACAATGGAAAGGCCAGGAATCAGCTCTTTTTCGGCATGGACTTGATCTACAAATTCTGAGATTCGGCTTTGAGGAGTGGGCATCAATGCGCGATTTCAATATTCGTGATGTGCACGATTGGTTTTTTCGTTGCGGCGATCGTGTACGTGTGGGGCTGTGAACGGCTGAAGTAGGGAGTGAGAGCGATGACGGGGAACGTGATTTTGCTGGGAGTTTGCGTGTTACTGCTGGCGTATTTGGTGGCAGCGCTGCTGTGGCCGGAGAAATTCTAGTTATGACTGCAAATGGCTGCAACGAGATTTAAGCTCGAAGGCTAGTTCTTCCAAGTCCCACATTTTCTTTCTTTCTTTCTTTCTTCCTTATGAAATCCTTATGTCCCGCTTACGACTCCCTAATGCGTACCTAGTAGGATTTTTCGGCACTTGGGTTTCTGTTCTCAAGTGCAGAAATTAAGACCAGGGGTGGCCTGAAGTCGGCGGGAGGCGCCAAGCCGAATGGCCCTGATTTTGCTGGTTCTTTGCGTAGCGGCGGTGTGCTTTTATCTCGTCGTTTTCGTGCATTTCGTATACGACGAAAAGCGCAACCGAATGAATTCAGGCACCCGACCAACGATGATCCGGCGAGAGTGAACGGTGCCAAAAGCGCACCTGGATGAGATAGATAGACTCAAAAAGGAAGAGGGTTTCCATGCCGAAATTCGCATCGTACCTTAAGCTGCCGACTTTTTTCTACACGCTCGTCTTGCTGCTGGGGCCGCATCCTTGCTTCGCGCAAACAAGCGGCCAGTCCTCCGGTCAGCAGGCCAGCGCTGGGGATCAGCAAATACCCCCGGCGGTGGCGAAAAAGCTCGAGGCTATGGAAGCACGCATCGAGCAGCTTGAAGCTGAGCTTAGAGCTCGCCCCGCTGCGGCACAGCCCGATCAGCCTAAAGTTGTTGCTGCCGCGTGGTCTCCATCTGCGCCGACAACTACCTCTGCGATTGCGGCGGCGCCCTCGACACAAGTGATTGCGCAGGCGCAAAGAGAGCCGGCTTCTGCGCAAACGCCGGATGCCGCGCCTGGCAAGGTAGAACCGTTTTCGGATGCGGACTGGACCTGGTTGAACGGCAACCCCCGCACAAAAGATGTATTTTGGGACACGAAATTCTTCACGCCGGAGATCCGGTTTGACACCAATTACGTCTTTGACTTCAACCATCCGACGGATCACTCGATAGGTGGGTCGAGCGAGCTCTTCCGTTCGCAAGAAGTACAGCTTGAGCAACTCGGTGTCGGAGGAGACTTCCACTGGGACAACGTCCGCGGCAGGCTAATGACCCAGTTCGGCATGTATTCCGTGACGACGCCTCGGAATGACCCTAGTCCCGGACACGGGCAATGGGATCTCGTTGATGCATACCGCTACTTGGCGGAAGCGTACGGTGGATACCACTTCAACAAATTGGACGGGATCAACGTGGACGCGGGAATCTTCCTGTCCTACATCGGCCTGTTCAGTTACTACAACTTCGATAATTGGGCTTACCAACCGTCCTACGTTTCCTCCAACACGCCGTGGTTTTTCGAGGGAGTGCGGGTACAGATTTTCCCCACGAAGCATTTGAAAATCGAGCCCTGGTTTATTAATGGATGGCAATCGTACGCTTCTGCCAATCACACACCGGGCCTCGGGGGGCAACTTAAGTGGACTCCTAAACCATGGATCAACGTCATCTCCAACAATTACGGTCTGGGTGAGGATGACCTGTTCACACCCCACCGCAAGCGCATTCACACTGACAACAGTATCGAGGTGAAGTATTTCGACCGGCCATCCAGCACGATCGACAAGATGGCGTTTTCTTTGACTGGCGATCTGGGCTGTGAATACGGCAACGGAGTGAGTTGCTACGGCAATCACAAAGGCGGTCCCAAGCAGAGCTTTATAGGTTACATGGCCTACAAACGATTCTGGTTTCATAAGGATTTATTCGGGGTGACGATCGGTGGCGGGCAGATCAACAATCCGGGACGATATTTGGTACTGCTCCCTCCGATCAATGGAGAGACCGCCATTACGGCAGCGACGAATTCACCGTACTTTACGGAGAACCCCGGCGATCCCTTCAAAGCATGGGATTCGTCATTCACGTTTGACTACATGCCCAAGCAATACATCACTTTTCGCTGGGAGTATGACTATCGCCACGCAAACGTGCCGTATTGGACTGGCCGCGGCGGAATTACGCCTCCAGGGGGCAATAACAACTTTCCGCAGTTCTTCGCCTGCAGTAACGGTTCATCATCCGGCCAAGAGACTCTCGGACCCGCGGAAACGGCCTGTGGCACACCCGGCAGCACCTCCGGTGTTTTCTTCCCGGATCTCCGCAGGGACGAGTCGTTTATCGACATATCGATTTTGGTGAAATTCTAGTTTGCGGAAGGATCAGGTTTTCACCGGTAGCGTGAAGTGCTGAGGTCTCCGAGTCTTATTGTTGTGAGGAGTAAGCAGCGATGCGCGATTTCATATTTGTGA
>JBAVQA010000509.1:0-2604 GCA_049693595.1 Candidatus Acidiferrales bacterium
TCACGCATCCGCGTCAAACCCTAATTCAGCCCAACGCGCCCGCAGCGCCGCCAAAGATGGTTCCGCAGATGCCCAACATCGCGGAATGGGCTGCTACTTCGACGGAGCCCGCGAAACCGCAGCTCCGAATTTCGCCTTCGGTCGTCGCGCCGCAAGTGCAGCATCGCGCCGTCAGCCACACAGCCGCCCCGGACGTGGCCAACCCGGAAAGAAATGCAGGTCCGCTAAACATCGCGCCCTCGCCCGTTGCGAACGCGCAGCCGAAAATGCCGGTAAATCCCATGTCGACCTCCGCCCCAGAACGGCGTAGCGCGCACGCCGACGCCGGTACCGCTCCTGTAATCGGCCCCACAGCTTCGGCAGGCGACGATAGCTTGCACCGCTTGATCGCGATTTCTGCAACCCCCGCGCCTCCCGCGCCCGAAGTCGGCGTTCCGCAAGGCAATCTCTCGTCGCGCGTCGCAATTTCTCCCGAAGGGAGCAGATCTGGCGCTCCCGGCGGTTCCGCAAACGGCGCTGCGGACAATGGAGGATCGGGCGGATCAGCGGTGAGCGCCGGCGGCGCTGGAACAAATTCGGGTGCGAACGCAAATTCGGGTCCGGCGGGAGTAAGCATCAGCGGCGGCAACGGTCATGCCGGTAGCGCAGGAATTGGGACGGCGGGAAACCGCTCCGGCGGATTAATTCTGAAACCGATGTCGAAGGTTCCGACGCTTCCCGATCCGTCGCGCAAAGAACCTATCGTAGTGGCTAAAATCGATCCGAGCCTCCCTCCGGAAAAAATTCTATCGGGAAAAGAAATCTTCACCATGCACGTGGACATGCCGAATCTTACGAGCGCGAGCGGAAGCTGGATCCTGAATTTCGCGCAACTAGACGACAACCTGCCCGTTTACCAGCGCCCGAAGGGAAAGCTGTCCGGCCCCGTTCCGACGCGCAAAGTAGATCCGAAATATCCGCAGTCGGCGATTAAACAGCGCATCGACGGCGAAGTGATTCTCTACGCCATCATTCGCAAAGACGGCCATGTGGACAGCATTCAACTGGTGCGCGGCGTCGATCCTCTGCTCGATCAGAATGCGATGGAAGCCCTCGCGCGCTGGGAATTTCGTCCCGCGAGCCGCGAAGGCCAGCCCGTGGACCTCGAAGCCGTCATTCACATTCCCTTCCACTTCAACCCGCCCGAGTAAAATTCAAATGGAAAATCAAAATATTGCCCGCGCCCGAACAGAGCGCAACCGAGAACCTGTCGAATGGCGACGGAGTTTTGTCTTTAGTGGTGCGATATCTGAAGTCGGCGCAGAAAACGCACGCTGCGCCTGTTCGATCTTCTATGCTGAGGATTTTTGCGAAGCCGCGCGCTGCTGCTCTGCAGCTTTGTCTTCCAGAAGTTTTACCAGCGCGAAGAGCGTGAAGTTCGCTGGCGTGGCGATCCCCAGTTCTTTGCCCCTCCGAACAACGTACCCATTCAGGGAATCAATCTCCGTGCGTTTACCACGCGCGAGATCCTGCGCCGTGGAGGAAGTGGCATTCCCAATGCTCTCGATGAATTTCAAACCCATCCCAATAAAATCCACTTCGGGCAACGCCACTCCGGAGGCCCGCGCCACCGCGACAGTCTCCGCGATCACCTGGCTCATCACATCCCGGGTCTGCAGGTTTCGCCCCGCGGCAGCGTAGCTGGTTTGCGTGATCGCAGTCACCGCATTTCCCGCGCAGTTCATAATAAATTTCGTCCACTGGTCAACGCTGATGTCCGGCGAAACGCGGCAAGGCACCTTCGCCGCGGTGAATAGCTCAGTAATGCGCTCCGCCCGATCTCCCCGCGAGGACGCAGGGGAGCCGCCTTCCTTCAATTCGCCGACGACAAGCTCTCCGCGCCCCGAATGCTTCACGTGCCCCGGCTCCGGCAGCGCCGCCGCGACGTACACCACCGCCGGCAACGCGTCAATCCCGGACGCCGCTCGAATCCGCCCGACGTTGTCCACCCCGTTCTGCAAACTCACAACAATCGCGCCCGCTGAGACATGCGGCGCAAGCGACCGAGCAGCTTCTTCGGTGTCGGTAGTCTTCACGCAGAACAGAATCACATCCGCATCGCGCGCGGCTGACACCTCGGCCGAAGCTCCTATCGCGATACGTTCCTGGAAAGTAGCAGCGTCGAGAAAAAGACCGCCTGCGCGGATCGCTTCCACATGGGCGGGACGGCCAATCAGCGTAACTTGCGAGCCTGCGCGCGCCAGCATGCCCCCGAAATACGAGCCCACCGCGCCCGCACCCAACACAGAAACCCGAATCTGCGAGTCTTTAGAATTCATTGGCATGATTTATCGGCCTGGGATCCTTGAGCGGAACGGTCGCATTTTCATGTTCATCACCATGTCAAAAATGGCTTCGCAATTCGCGGAAGCTGGTAAGGATCAAGAGTTTGCCCGCGCCGCTCTCCAGCTCGCATTTTTCAAGCTCCCAGGTGGCCGAGTGTGGAATGAATACCGCGCTCAAGCCCGCGTGGAGAGCCGGGTTGATGTCGCTGCGCGGGCTGTTACCCACCATCCAGCCGTGCGTTTTCACAATTTTGAATTGGTCGATCATGCGCTCGTACAA
>JBAVQA010000510.1:0-4205 GCA_049693595.1 Candidatus Acidiferrales bacterium
CTAATCGCTGACGCATTCCCCGCGAAAATGTTCGAACCAGACTTGCGGCGCGCGAGCCAAGCCCGCAGGACTGCAAGGAATCGGTGACGCGCGCGGCGATATCGTCCAGTCCGTAAAGTTGCGCGAAAAGCGAGAGATTTTCTGCTGCTGTCAGTTCGTCATAGAGCAGCGTGCTATGGCCTACCATGCCGATCAGCTTCTTTGCTTCGCCGGGGTCCGAACAATCACCGGATCCGTGGCCGAGCGTGAATTGCACTTTGCCCCGAGAAGGAGATGCAAGCATCGCGGCGATTCGCAGGAGCGTTGTCTTCCCCGCACCGTTTGCACCCAATAACGCTACAAATTCGCCGGAAAGGATTTGGAGCGAAACGCCGCGCAATGCCACAAACGACCCGAAACGTTTCTCGACGCCATTGAAAGAAATACCGAAAGGAGAGACTGCAGTACGAGAAGTAGCAGAAGTTACGGACAAGGCGTTCCGCTTAGCCTCTCACCAAATCGCGCAGCACTTTTTCCATTTGCCGCCGCTCACGATCGTAATCGTCTTCGGTGATGGTCCCTGCTTGGCGGCGAAGTTCCAAGCGGAACAGGCTATCTTTTAGTTCATCAAGACTTCCTGCGACCGCGCGCGTAACTTCGGCCACAGCTTCCGTGGCAGCCGCCGTCGCTTTGGAGGCTGGTGGGTACGCCATCTTCGTTGCGGCAATGGCAACCGCAGGCGCGTCACCATTCGTCGGGGCCATCACTTGCGGGCGGCGGAAAAGATAAATAAAACCCAGCGCGAAAATTGACGCGAAGCCTCCCACCAAAACCCATTTCAAACTATCGAGGCGAGCCGGGACGGTGGTCGTCGCCACAGTAGTAGACTCGGCGCCGGAAGCCTCCAACCGCGAGTTCACCGACGCGTTGGCGGAATTATCGCCTGCGGGCGGAGTGCTGTTATCGCTGGCGCCTTGATTCGCCGGCGGCATTGGCGCAGTGCCGGAAATTTTGATAGCGAGCGGCGCATCTGCTGCAACTCCTGTTCGCGTGTAAACACTGAATCCCTGATCTTGTCCGGCAGGAGTGATTCCATCGCCCGAAATCTGCACCGAAGGCGGAGCGGCAATGATCAACCGGTCGGTGGCGTAAGCCGAAACATTTTTCAGGACTATCTGATTGCCCGGGTATGGAACCTTATACGAAATGCGCACGCCGCTCTCACCGGGACGAAACGCGAACGCGATCGCCAATTTATTTTTGCCTTTATCAATGGTGCCTTGTACCACGGGCATTCCGGCGGAACCCCAAGCAGAAGCTTGACTGAAGTCCGCGCCGTCAGGTATCGAGAAATCGAAGGAGCCGTCTGTGCGATAAAATGCAACGGGCGGCTGCGTTTTATTTTCGACGGAGTATTCTTCACCGACCATCAGATCGGATCCGTTCGGCTGCACGATGAGGGCGTGGTTGGTGACCCTGAATGCGCTCGGCCGGTCCGTAGGTTCAAAAACCTGCACGTCCGCGGTGCTCTTTCCGGGCGGAACGGGCTCGTGATAATTCACGCCGCCGTATACGACGCGGATAAGCATCGGCGCACCGGCACCAAGGCCCGGATTGTCGAACGAGTATCGTCCTTTCGCGTCGGTTTTCGTGTTCGCCACGGGCTGCATGCCGCCCTGAAGCTGAATCAGGATCACTTCGGCGCCGGCCGCCGGCTTTCCGGTGGTTCCATTTGTCACTGTGCCCGATACCGTGCCTGCCAGCGCAAGCTGCGCCGCTCCGAAAAACGTGACGACCGCCAAAAGAGAGATTGCCATCGCGCGCGCGATTCGAAAACTAGGGAACCTGACATTCATGAATGTTGTGCCTTCTCTGTCGCCGCCTGGCGAGTGGCCGGGGTGGGAGTGCCGCCGGTCAGCGTATCCATATCCGCGAGTACGCGGGCTGCTTCTATTTCGAGAAGCTGTTTCGTCTCCTCGTAGTCCGCTTCGGAAAATTTTCCAGCGCGGTATTCGAAACGCAAGTCACGCAGATTTTCGTATATCGCGTCGCGGCGCTCCATCAGCTGGTCTAGTTTCGTGCGATGCGGCGCGGAATCTGAACTGTCCGGCTGAACCATAAATATAAAAACAATTGTTGCGGCAGCGAGCAAAGCGCAAGCGACTGCGACGTCCACGCTACTCATCGTAATCTCTTCCAGTTTCTCGTTTCGCGCGCGCCAGAAACTCGGCGGGAATCGCGAGGCCTGAAGCGGTGGCTAATGTGGCCTTGTGCCGCCAGCGACGCACCACAACCCAAACGAGAACGAACGCTAATAGCGGCATGACGACGGGTGTAACCCAGGCTGCGAGGTTGAAGCCCTTCGCAGGAGGAACGATCAGCACAGTAGGTCCGTATTCCTGCACGAATGCCTGCAGCGTTAAATCGTCGGATTCATTACGAGTGACACGCTCGTTGATTTCACTCTGCATTCCCTTTGCCGTGTCGCAAGGACCGGAGAATGCGCCCCCTGTGTGATTGCATCCCGTGGCGGAATCGTTGCAGCCGCCGCACATGCATTTCACTCGCTTGCCAAGCTCTCGCCCCCGCTCAGTTTGCTGTGCATAGACGGGAGTTGAAAGCAGCGCGGCCGGCAAAACAAAAGTCAGCATCGCGAAGGCTAGAAGAAGCGATTTCGCGCGTGTGCGAAAGCAGCGAACTTCGGATACGCGGCCTTCAGTCACCGGTGTCACCTCGCCGAGCTATTGCCGCGATAGGCGACCCGCTCGCCTGCACCCTGTCTCCCCACGCCAGTTCGCTCACGGGACGAAGTACCAGCGCTGCTCGCCGATTCGGCAGCAGTGCCAGCCCGGTTCCAAGCACAACCACAATCCCTCCGAACCAAATCCATTTCACGAGTGGGTTCAAATACGCATGGATCACCGGCTGTCCATTTTCCGGGCTGCGACCGGCGTACACGATATAAAGGTCGCGCAGCGGAGAACTCTGAACCGCAACCATCGTCTCGGTTACTTGACTGGCCAGGAAAAACCGGCGCTCCGGATAGAGCATCATCTCGGATTTGCCGTTGCGGAAAACTTCCAGGGTTGCGCGCTCGGAATCGTAGTTGCCGTTCGTAACGCGATCGAAATTTTGGCAAAGGATCGAATACGGCCCGATGTTCAGCGTCTGGCCTATCGCCATTTCTTTCTGAATGTCTTTATTGAACGGCACGCCCGCGATACCGATAAAGATCAGCACCATTCCGAAGTGCACCACATAACCGCCGTAACGGCGCGTGTTGCGCATGGTCAACTCGCCCACTGCGGAGATCAGATTCGAACCGTCGCGAGCTGCTATCACTCGCGCGCCGCGGAAAAATTCCGACAAAATCGTGAGCGTCACAAACACGCCGAGAATCAGGCAAATGAGCGAGTAAATATCGCGAAAGCCGAACACCAACGCCACGACTCCGGCTAACACACCTCCGCCCAGCGGCCAAGCGAAGTTTCGCTTCAGCGCGTCGAATGATGTTTTTCGCCAAGCCAGAAGCGGCCCCACGCCCGTCAGCAGAAGAAGAAACAGAGCGATCGGGATATTCACCTTATTGAAAAAGGGAGGCCCGACGCTGATCTTATTTCCAACCACCCATTCTGAAAGCACCGGAAAGAGCGTTCCCCACAGCACTGCGAAGCATGCTGCGAGTAAAATTAAATTGTTGAATAGGAAGCTGGATTCGCGCGACACCAGCGAGTCGAGCTGATTGTCGCTGCGCAAGTAGTCGCGATTTTTCCAGTAGGACACAAAGCAAACAACGAAAATCAAGGCTAGAAATCCCACGAACCAATTACCTATCGACGACTGCGCGAATGCGTGGACTGAACTAATCGCACCCGACCGCGTAAGCGTGGTGCCGAGAATGCTCAGCATGAATGTGGTGAAAACCAGCCAAATATTCCACACCTTCATCATTCCGCGCTTCTCCTGCATCATCACGGAATGCAAAAACGCTGTACCAGTTATCCATGGAAGCAGCGCGGCATTTTCGACCGGATCCCATGACCAGTACCCGCCCCAACCGAGCACGGCATAGGCCCAGTGCGCGCCGAGTAGAACACCCACGCTCTGAAAACACCACGCGATCATGGTCCATCGCCGGGTAATGTGTATCCATTTTTCGCCCGGATACCGCCCCAGCAGCGCACCAAGCGCAAAGGCGAACGGAACTGTGAATCCCGTATAGCCGA
>JBAVQA010000511.1:0-5177 GCA_049693595.1 Candidatus Acidiferrales bacterium
CAAGCGGTAGCGCGGCAAAACGAGGGTCAAGTAGTAAGCCCAGGGAAAGACGATTGGGAAGACTGCCGCGGGGAACGCATAGACGTTGCGGCTGCGGAATAGGATTACGATACCGAGCAGGGCGCCCAGCGCGGCAATCCCATTGAAAAGCAGAACGAAACGAAACCACAGAGAAGGAATATTTACAAAGTCGGCGACAGGGGTTGGAGTGCCTCCGGACCAGAGCGAAATAATTCGCCTGCTAATCAAATGCGCCTCTCGCGCGGGATGAGTCTCCATGTATTGAACCGCCTCCAGCTGCTTTTCGTGCATGTAAGCTATCTCGCCCATCTCTATGTACTTTGTACGTTCGGCGGCATCGTAGATCGGGTGTAGTTCGGCGCGGAAGATGTCGTGCGTGTTGTCATTGTTTCCGAGCCATAATTGCAGGCCTAACACGGACCGCAGCGGAACGGCGCTGTGGAAGATTTCGTAGTTGCGGACAGTCCACGGAACGCAGCACAAGACAACGATTCCGATCGAAAGCGCCGCACGGCCGATCCACGGGCGCTGCTGCTTCCGAGCGCGGTACGCTATCCAGCCCACCAGAAGCGGCAGAAGGGCAATCAGAGTAGCGTTGGTCATCAGCGTGAATCCCCACAGCAGGCCGTAGGCGAACCAGTCACGCACGCGGCTGGATCCGGCGAGCGCCATGGTTGCCCAAAATATCGTGGCTACCAAGAGAGCTGAGAGTGACGCGTCCCACATGCTTTGAACCGGTATGAGGATTGCATTAGGGAAAATGGCCCAGAGCCACGCTGCTCCCGCGGCTACGGCCAAACCGCCGATTCGTTTGCCTGCGAAGAAAATCGGTATGCAGGTGAGCGTGACGAAGCAAATGTTCAGCGAAGCAGCGGCGATGAAGGATTGAAATGTATAAACGCCGAAAATACGGAAGACGCCGGCGAGGAGCAGCGGGTAAACCGGTGGCATCCAGGCAGTCGGGCCAGTGTCCACGCGAAAGGGAGAACTGAATCCGGCGCCAACGGCGAGAGAATGAGCAATGTTGCCGGATTCGAATAGGAAGGGAACCACGCTGACGGCTTGCCGAGAATGATCGTGCGCGTAATTCCAGAGATAGCCCGCTCTGAGGAGCAGCGCGACTGCCAGGATGAGCCAAAGCGAGGTTGTTGCTGCGCGCAGGCGATTCTTCATGTTTTCATTTGCCGCTACACGATGCACGGTGACTGCAAGTTGGACGCGGCCCGGGAAATTCTAGGTGCATCGCGAGACGGTCACAATCACTTTCTCTTCGAATGGAAAGGCAATGCTGCTTTATACTACCGGCTCGGCGGCGGTTGCGGCGGAGTCACTTCCATGCGCAAGAAAAAGACTGGAATAAGGATTGAGAAGGAAGCGCGTCGTCGTGCTCGAGCTGGAATTGGAATGCCTCCCGTGGAGCGCCTGATCCCGGACAAACGGCGCAAAGCTCCGAAGCACAAGAAGTCTTTGCAGGATTCGAGCAGGGCTTGAGCTGGTCTTCTTCGAGTCGCCCGGAGATTAGGTTCCGACGGAACCTAGTTTTTCGAGCCTCAGCCAGGCTTGGTTTCGGGAATCACTTCGCCGGGCTTGAAAAGCGGGACGGCTGGTTTGCCCGCAGCGTGAGCGGCTTGCAACGCCATTTGTTCCAGGTCCGACTTGGAAAATCCCACACTGGTATTTTGAATTTGTCCGTCGGGACTGATCCAGAACATGGTGGGCACGTTGGTCAGGCCGTACTGATCGGACACGGCATAGCCATGTTCCTCTATTAAGGTGGGGAATTGGACGCCGTATTCTTCGCAGAACTCACGAGTGTGGCGGGCATCGTCCTGCGAAATTCCCAGCAAAGTGAATTTCGCGCCGCCATATCTCCGATGCAAGCGTTCGAGAAAGGGCATGGTGAACTGGCAGGTTGGGCAGTTCACCTTGAAGAATGCGGCCAGAACTGGGCCGTTCTTCAATGTTTCGGCCAGAGACAGTTTCTTACCGTTCAGATCCGGCAGTGAAATCGGCGGAGCAGTTTGTCCGCGCTGCAACGCAATCATCGTTGAGCCTCCGAGAAAGTTCCGTATGGAGTTCTTAATTCCCATGCGCGTTCGATTGAGCACCCGGTGATTCAAGACCTCAGTGAATATTCCGGGTCTTCTTGCCCACGTAGTCCATCAGAAGGTACTGCCCCAGCGTGTACGGCGTCGTGAAGTAGGCTTTGCCGCGGCAGAGTTCCGTGATTTTCTGCACGAAGTGGACGAGGCTATAATCGCTGGCGAGCATAAAAGTATTGATCAGAATACCGGCGCGTTTGCACTTGGCCACTTCTTCGAGAGTTTGGGTGACTACAAGCGGATCGAGCCCGAAGGCATTTTTGTAAATGCGGCCGTCTTCGAGCGTCAGCGCGGAAGGCTTGCCGTCGGTAATCATGATGATCTGGCGCATGTCTTTTTTCTGGCGCGAGAGGATTCTCTGCGCCAGGCGCAGGCCTTCGCGCGTGTTGGTGTGATAAGGTCCGACCTGCACGCGGGCCAGTTTGCCGAGAGGAATTTCTTCCGCGCTATCATGAAACAGGACGCAGTGCAGCGAATCTCCCGGATATTGCGTGCGGATTAAATGCGAAAGCGCGAGCGCGACACGCTTCGCTGGAGTGAAGCGGTCCTCGCCATACAAAATCATGCTGTGGCTGCAATCGAGCAGAAGAACTGTGGCGCAGGAGCTTTGGTATTCGCACTGATGCACCATCAGATCCGGATAATCGAGTTCGATAGGAATACTCGCTCCGTTGCGCTGAACGGCGTTGAAAAGCGTTGCGCTGATGTCCATGTTGAGCGTGTCGCCGAATTCGTAGGGCTTCGACGAGCCGCCGGATTCGACGCCGGTGGCGAGATCGCGCGTGTCGTGCCGGCCAAAGCTGCTCTTGCCGAGCGAAGCAAGCAAATCCTTCAGCGTTTTGAAGCCGAGAAAATCGAGCGCTTTATCGGTGATCTCGAATCGGGCTTCGGTGTGAGGCTGCTGCTCGCCAACTTGTCCGCCGGGCGTTTCCTTCGGAGGCGGAGTAACCTGCGCGGTCTGGTTCGGTTGTGAGATGTAACCTTCCGCTTCCATGCGCTGGATAATCTGCTCGATCAGGTCGCGCAACTCCTGGTTCTGCGACAAGTCCGGATTCTGGAGCATTTGCTCCATCATCTCGGGAGGAACGAGTTCGCCCTCTTGCAGCGCGCGCAAAATGGCCTCGCGCAAATCGTCCATGATTTGCTCGCGCGAACGTTCGCTGTCCATCTCGTAGATTCCATACTGGGATTCGAAGCCGCTTTGGAGCAGGTAGTCAGAAAGACGGCTCATCAATTCCTGCAGGTCGATGTCGTCTGCTGCGCCGGGTGCATATTTTGAATAGCGAATGTATTTCATGGCTGTTTTCTGATCCGGATCTAATTGAACTGGCGTCGCGGCATCCGGCCGGACGGTTCGCGAGGATCGCGCGGCTCGGAAGCCTTGCGAGCATCGGCGAAGTAGCCGCGCTCTTCGCTGCGGCTGATGCGTTTGTGCGCCCAAAGGCCTTCGAGAATGAACTCGGCCGCACTGGTGACGACAGCGGGATCGTCTTTTGCGCCTACATCCAGAGCGGGCAGATTGTCAAAAAGCCCCTGGATCTTTTTCAATTGCGCCATCAGTTCTGAACTGGACGCGTTTGTAGGCACCTTTAGCTCGCCGCCGAGTTCGAACCACTGCACGACCGGCTGGAAGTTTGCTCCGGTGAAATACTTGGTGAAAGTCTTGCCCACCGCCGCGCGGATCAGCTCGCGTGCAATGTTTTCGGCGCCGCGCAGTTCGCCTTCGTACTCCAATTCGAATTTGCCGGTCATGGAGGGAATCGCGGCATAGACGTCGGAAACGCGGGCTACCGCGGTTGCATCGTGGCTCCGAATAGCGCGCTGTTCCGCGCTGCTCAGCACATTTTCGAGTGTGCTGATCGGGAGCCGCTGGCTCACGCCCGAGCGGCGGTCGACGCGTTTGTCCTCGCGGGCTTGGAATGCAATCTCTTCCACCACCTCTCGAATGTAATCCGGCAATTCAGCGGTTCGCTTTGAGCCGCGATCGGTCCAGGATTCTTGCGAGGTGATGGACATACCTTCCGCGAGCGTGGCGGGATAATGCGTGCGAATTTCGGAGCCGATGCGATCTTTCAACGGCGTGATAATTTTCCCGCGAGCGGTGTAATCCTCAGGATTCGCAGTGAAGACGAGGAGAACATCCAGAGCCATACGCACTGGATATCCCTTAATCTGAACGTCGCCTTCCTGCATGATATTGAAAAGGCCCACTTGAATTTTTCCAGCCAAATCCGGCAGCTCGTTGATTGCGAAAATTCCGCGGTTGGCGCGAGGCAGCAGGCCGTAGTGAATGGTCAACTCGTCGGACAGATTGCGGCCGCCGCGCGCCGCTTTGATGGGATCAACGTCGCCAATCATGTCCGCAATAGTCACGTCCGGCGTGGCGAGCTTTTCCACGTAGCGATGCTCGCGACCGAGCCAGCCTACCGGCGTTGCGTCTCCTTCGGAGGCAATGCGTTCGCGGCAAGCGCGGCAGAGCGGGGCGTAGGGATTGTCGTGAATCTCGCAACCTTCGACGACGGGCACCTGCGCGTCCATGAAGCCGGAGAGACCGCGCAAGATGCGCGACTTGGCCTGTCCGCGCAAGCCGAGCAAAATAAAATGATGGCGCGAGAGGAGGGCGTTTATTATTTGGGGGATCACGGTGTCGTCGTAGCCGTGCAGGCCGGCGAAGAGCGGCTCGCCCTTTTCCATCTTCTGCAGCAGGTTTTCGCGCAGTTCTTGTCTCACCGAGCGGTGCTTAATTTTCTCTTCCGACCAATTGCTTCGGCGAAGTTCGCCCAGAGTCTTTGGCAGCGAATTCATGAGGCCCCATTTTATTCCTAGAAGATTCGGCGCCAGAAATCTGCGCTCAGGACTCATTATAGAGGAACGCGAGGCGCGAGCATAATTTCGTTTGCGGGAGTTAATTCAGGCCGTGACCGTTGCCGCCCGCAATTTTCCGCAGGCGCTGCCTTTGCGCCAGTTGTGGCAGGAGCTCGTTGATTCGGAGCAGCAGGAAGGCCTGGCGGGCGCTCTCTTCGGGCATTTCAAGCAGGTTCTGTTTTACTTCCA
>JBAVQA010000512.1:0-6105 GCA_049693595.1 Candidatus Acidiferrales bacterium
TTCACGCTTTCCGCATCCCCTCCGTGTTCGCCGCAAATACCAATTTCCAGGTGCGGCCGCGTTTTCCTTCCGCGAGCAATGCCCCACTCAACGAGCATGCCCACACCTTCCACATCGATAGTCTGGAACGGGTCGGTCGCAAAAATTCCTGCCTTGCGTTCATCCACATAGTCCGGCAGGAAACGGCCCGCATCGTCCCGCGACAAACCCATCACCGTCTGAGTCAGATCGTTTGTGCCGAAGGAAAAGAATTCCGCGACTTCCGCAATCTGGTCGGCTAACAATGCCGCACGTGGCAGCTCGATCATCGTTCCCACCAGGTAGTGAAGTTTTACTTTAGATCGAGAGATGATCTCGTCCGCTACTCGACGGGTCGCCTGGTCCAATATTTGAAGCTCCTTCTTATCTAAAATAAGCGGATGCATGATCTCAGGTATCACTTTGATCTTCCGCTTTTGACAATCGACCGCCGCTTCGATGATCGCTCGCACCTGCATCTCAAGAATCTCCGGATACGTAATGCACAATCTGCAGCCGCGGTGCCCGAGCATTGGATTTGCTTCGTGCAACTGTTCCACCCGCCGCGCCACAGCCTCTGCCGATATGCCGATCTTTCTTGCCAGTTCGGCCTGCTTCGCCGGATCGTGCGGAACGAATTCATGGAGCGGCGGATCTATCAAGCGAATCGTCACCGGCAACCCGTCCATCGCTTCGAATATGCCGATGAAATCCCGCCGTTGGAACGGCAGTAATTTATCGAGCGCTTCGCGGCGGGCTTCGGACGTCTCCGCCAAAATCATTTCCTGAATGGCTTGCTGCCGCTCGCCGCTCTTCTCTGGATGCTCGAAATCCTTGAAGAACATATGTTCCGTGCGAACCAAACCGATCCCCTCCGCGCCCATCTCGCGTGCAATCCGCGCATCGTGCGGGGTATCCGCGTTGGTCCGCACTCCCATCGTGCGTATCTTATCGGCCCATTTTAGAAGCGTGGCGAATGCCTTCGGAGGCTCCGGACGCACCAGCGCAATCTCACCCGTGTACACCACGCCCTCACCGCCATCGAGCGTGATCCACTCGCCTTCGCGGACCGAGTGTCCATTCGAGCTCATCGACTTCTTTGCGAGATCGATATCCAATTTTTCCGCGCCCACGATGCAACATTTCCCCCATCCGCGCGCCACCACTGCCGCATGGCTGGTCTTGCCTCCGGTTGCTGTCAGAATTCCCTGCGCCACAAACATGCCCCCGACGTCTTCCGGGCTAGTCTCATGCCGTACCAAAATTACTTTTTCGCCCCGCGCTGCCCAGGCTTCCGCGTCTTCCGCGGTAAAGACGGCTTTGCCCACCGCCGCCCCGGGCACCGCATTAATCCCAGTGACGATCTTCCGCGCTGACAATTCGCTTCGCGACATCCCCGTCGCAATCACTGGATAGAAAAGCCGCTCGATATCGTCCGCCTTGATTCTTTCAAGTGCTTCTTCAACTTTAATTAATCCCTCATCCACCATATCCACCGCAATCTGAAAAGCCGCCGCCGGCGTGCGCTTCCCGGTGCGCGTCTGCAACATGTATAGCGTGCCGTGCTCCACCGTAAATTCCAGGTCCTGCATATCGCGGTAATGTTTTTCCAGCGTTTGCCGCACCCGTTCAAGCTGTTTGTAAACTTTCGGCATTCGCTTCGAAAGTTCGCTTAAGTGCATCGGAGTGCGAGTCCCCGCCACCACATCCTCGCCTTGCGCGTTCAACAGGAAATCTCCGAAGAAAGTTTTCTCGCCGGTGGAAGGATCGCGCGTGAAACAAACTCCGGTGCCCGAATCATCGCCCGTGTTCCCGTAAACCATCTGCACCACATTCACGGCCGTTCCGAGCAGCCCCGTAATTTTCTCCACGTGCCGGTAGGTCAAAGCCTTTTCGCCCATCCACGATTCGAACACCGCGCCGATAGCTCCCCAAAGCTGTTCGTGCGGATCTTCCGGAAAGGCCTTGCCCGTCTTCTCCCGAAAGTATTTCTTGTATTCAACAATTAGTTCGCGCCAGCCCGCTGCTGTCACTTCTGTATCGTCTTTCACCGCGAGCCGTTTCTTCATGGCCCGCAAACGCGCTTCGAAATCGTCTTTTTGCAAGCCGGTAACCACGCTGGAGTACATCTGCACGAAACGCCTGTACGCATCGTAGGCAAAACGCTCGTTCTGTGTAGCCCGCGCGAGTCCCGCGACCGACGCGTCATTCAAACCGAGATTCAGAATCGTCTCCATCATTCCCGGCATCGACCGTGCCGACCCGGAGCGCACACTTACCAGCAGCGGGTCGCGCCCATCTCCCAGCTTTTTTCCTGTAAGTTTCTCCAGTCGCTGAAGATTTTTCTCGACTTCCGCTTTCAGGTCCTTGGGATATTTGCGGCCGTGCTTAAAGTAATAGTCGCAAGTCTCGGTCGTAATCGTGAATCCGGCCGGTACGGGCAATCCAATGCGCGTCATCTCTGCCAAGCCGGCTCCTTTGCCGCCCAGCAAGTCCCTCATCTCGCCCGTGCCTTCAGCTTTCTTTGCCCCAAAGAAATAGACGTATTTCATGTTTTCCTCGAAACCCCAATGTTCGCCCCGTGGCCGTGCGGCATCATCGCTATCAACCTCGGCGCGCAAGATTTTGTCGGCGCGCCAACAACTCAGGCTTCACTTCACTACACCATCCTGCAATCTACTTCCCGGTTCGCTTTTGCTGAGGTGATTCTTGAAGGTCCTCGGTTCCCAATTGTGAAAAGTCCGCGATCGTAGAAAATTCCTTCAACAGGTTCGCCAGCAGCGCGACCCTGTTTTTGCGAACCGCTTGATCCTCAACCATCACTAGAACTTTTTCGAAGAACTGATCGACCGACGGACGTAGCTCCGAAATTACTTCAAGCGCTTCCCGATACTTGCCGGCTTTCTTCCTTCGCGTAGCTTCCTCTCCGATTTTCTGTGACGCTGCATAAAGTTCCCGCTCAGCCGGCTCCCAGAGTAGTTCATGTTGCACATTAAGTTGTCCCTTATCCAGCGCTCCCGCCGACTTCTCTAGAATGTTTCGGATGCGCTTGAACGAGGCCGCCAGCGGCCCGAAATTCTTCGTGTTGCGAATCGCCTTCACCGCAGCTACTCGTTCGACCGCATCCACCAGATCATCCGCGCCCGCCGCGAACGCCGCATTGATCTCGTCATAAGCGAATCCGCGCTTCTCACTCAGCATGAAGCGCGCTCGCTCCAGCAGGAAGTCGAGCACCTGCTTTTGAACTGCCTCCGACACCTCGATCTTCGGAGCGTACAGTTTCAAAGCTTTTGCCGCCGCCGAAATCGCCGATGAAACTGAGAGCGGCAGCTTCTTTTCAAGAATTATTTTCACCACTCCCAGCGCTGCCCGCCGCAGCGCAAACGGATCGCTTGAGCCCGTAGGGATTGCGCCCACGGCAAAGCACGCCACGAGTGAATCCAGTTTGTCGGCCAGTGAAACCGCACACCCGGTCAAATTGCGCGGCAGCGCCTCGTCCAGACCGAGTGGCTTGTAATGGTCGTAAACCGCCCAACCGATTTCCTCAGGTTCGCCCTGAGCCCGCGCGTAAAGGCCACCCACAATTCCCTGCAATTCAGGAAACTCATGAACCATCTCAGTTATCAAATCGCATTTCGCCAGCTCAGCGGCGCGGTCCGAGCCCGCCACATCCGCTTGCGAAATTCCTCGGCTGAACCATTGCTCAGCGAGCCAGCGGGACAAGTAACGCATCCGTTCCACTTTGTCGCCATAACTTCCCAAACGCGATTCATATGTCACCGCCGCGAGTCGCGGAAGATAATCACCAAGCTTTCTTCTCTGGTCCGTCTCCCAGAAAAACTGCGCATCCGCAAAACGCGCGCGCAAAACGCGCTCATGCCCCGCGCGAACGAGTCCCTTCGGATCGCTCGGCAGGTTTATCACAGCGAGAAAATGCGGCGCGAGCTCACCGTCCCGTGTTTCCAGTCCAAAATACTTCTGATGGTCGCGCATCACCGTAATCAAAATCTCATCGGGAAGCGCTAGGAACGCAGGATCGAAGTTCCCCATGATCACGCTGGGATATTCGTTAAGGTATGTTACCAGATTGAGCAATCCTGCATCATCGTGCACGCTCAACTTATTTCTTGCTGTCAGTTGCTGAATCTCCGCTTCAACTTTCTTGCGGCGTGCTTCTGGCCGACACAATACAAAGTTTTTCTTTAACTTTGTTTCGTAGTCGCTGGGCCCGTCCAGCAGAATGCTCTCCTTCCCGAGAAATCGATGGCCCACCGTACGATTCCCGGCGCGAAGCCCCGCATAGGAAAACGGCACCGCTTTGCCATCGAGCAAAGCCACAATCCATCGGATCGGCCGTATAAAGCGAGGGCCGTGCGCCCCCATCCAGTACATCGAGCGCGGCCAGGAAATTTCCTGAATCGCTTGCGGCAGAATTTCCGCAAGAATCTCCGCCGCCGGTTTTCCAATCACAATCTGCCTGGCGAAGACGTACTCGCCTTTCGGCGTGGTAACGATCGAAAGCTTTGAGACTGGGATTCCCTGCTTCTCCGCGAAACTCATAGCCGCCCGCGTGGGCTCGCCAAGATTATCGAATGCGACAGATTTCGGCGGCCCCGTCACTTCGCGCGTCGAATCCAATTGCCGCAAACGAAGACCGCGAGCAATCACCGTGAGCCGCCGCGGCGCTCCGAAAGCTTCAATCATTCCTTCAACTGTCGGCCCGTCGACCAACTCCGCTGCCGACAAAAGTTTTACAAGAATCGCTTTAAGTTCTGTCGCGGCCCTCGCGATCATTCCCGCGGGAATTTCCTCACATCCAATTTCAAAAAGCAGGTCGCCCGTCCCTCTCGATGTTTTCACTGCCCGAGACGCATTCATTTCTGGGTCCCCGCAAGTTCAGGAGCAAGGTGGGTTCCCGACCTCTGCCTCAACCAAAGCTCAGCAACCCGGACGGCGAGCTTGCGCACGCGGCCAATCATCGCAGCCCGCTCGGTGACGGAGATCGCTCCACGAGCATCGAGCAAATTAAACAGATGCGAGCATTTCAGCGTAAGCTCGTACGCCGCCAGCAGCGGAAAACGTTCAAGCATCGGCGTCGATGATTTCGGCCACGCGTCGAGAATGCGCTTCGCTTCAGCTTCATTCAGCTCAAACTGCTTCCGTGTCGAACCGACATCCGCATGATCGAAGCTGTAAGCGGAAAGTTGCTGCTCTTCCGCCAGGCGCACTTGGCGGTAGCTCGTCGTGTTTGACCAACGCACATCGAACACATTATCCACACCCTGCAAGTATGCAGCGATGCGATCTAGCCCGTAAGTGAGCTCCACGGAAATAGGATCCAGATTCTGCCCGCCACTCTGCTGAAAGTAAGTGAACTGCGTGATTTCCAATCCGTCGAGTAGTACTTGCCAGCCGATTCCCCATGCGCCGAGGGTCGGCGCTTCCCAATTGTCTTCCTCAAATCGGACGTCGTGCTCCTTCAGATTTATGCCGATGGTCGCGAGGCTTTCAAGGTAGAGATCCTGCGCGTTGTCAGGCGCAGGCTTAAGTATCACTTGAAGTTGCGTGTGTTTGTACAGACGGTTCGGATTTTCGCCATAGCGGCCGTCCGCCGGGCGGCGGCTCGGCTGCGCGTACACCACTCGGTACGGCTCCGGTCCAAGCACGCGCAGAAAAGTCTCCGGGTGCATCGTCCCAGCGCCGACTTCAATGTCATAAGGCTGCTGCAGAATGCAGTCTCGACGCGTCCAATACTCTTCAAGTCTTAGTAGAAGCTCCTGGAACGTCAGACCCTTCTGCGCTTCCCTGGCTTTGGTGGGAGATTTCTTATTTTCAGTATGACGAGCTTGTTTCTTCACGCTGGCGACTCCAGGAGTTCCCGCGCCTTAAGCTTCCGGTCGATCTGGCGTTCGATCACATCGAGCATAACATCTGTCAATTCCCGTGCTGCGGTCGGCGAAATGTTTTCTTCATTTAACCGGTCCAGCCGCACCGTAAGCATCTGGCGCGCAGCCACCAGCGCTGACACCGAAATTATTCGCAGCCCCGGCTTGCGGCACTTGCCGCACGCGAGCGCCGAGGCGCTCC
>JBAVQA010000513.1:0-7131 GCA_049693595.1 Candidatus Acidiferrales bacterium
GGGGTCCATCACCCAGGCAAAACTCCCGTTCTCGTGGTATTCGGGACCCTTCTGGATCGCAACGCCGCCCTTCTTTAGTTGCGCGATCATTTCGTCCATGTTGTCGATTCGATAGTTGATCATGAAACTCGATTCACTCGGGCTGAACCATTTCGTGCCCGGCTCTGCCACAGCCCACGCCGTAGCACCCTTATCCTCTGCTTTGTCCTCGGTCCACTCCAGGGCGCAGCCTCCCCAGTCCTCGAGCTTGACGCCGAGATTCTTCTTGTACCACTCGCCGAGCGCTTTCCCGTCCGTTTTCGCTTTAATGAATACGCCGCCAATTCCAGTCACCTTAGCCATTATTTTCCTATCTCTTAAATGAATTTTTGTCCGCTAATAGGAGTACAGAGCTTCCATCTCAACTTGTCACAATCGCAAAGACTTCTCTCATTCATGGATACTTCAAGCATCACAGCGCGCGAGTGGCCGTGCCTCACGCTATCGCGGCGGTCTGCGCCGACTCCGGACGCGTCTTTCTCCTCAGCACCGCCGCCGAAATCAACGTGATCACCAATCCCACCGGGAACGGCTCGATAAACGTGTACAACACATTGTAAAACGGATTCGCGTACATCACTTTCATCTGCTCCATCTCCGCGATTTTCGCCTGCACCACTGCCGCGCTCGCGCCCGACGCCTGCGCCTTGGCAATCATGGTCGCTGAATACTGATCCATGAAGTCCGGAAAAACCGTGCGCTCCAAAACTTCCCATGTCGCCACATAGAACACGCAAGAAATCAGCGTGATGCAAATCCCCACGCCAAACCCCTTCGCAAAGCTGATCTGCCCATCCGCCACGTTATCGCGATACGACCGGATCCCGAAATACACCAGCAGAAACGACAGCACAATCGACGTGTACCCCAGAATCAGCGCCCGGTTGTTCCCAATCTGGCGGTAAAACGGAATGAAGCAAACCATCAGCCCCGACGAAATAACGCCGGAAATCAACCCGAATGTG
This sequence comes from Candidatus Acidiferrales bacterium, assembly GCA_049693595.1. Lineage (GTDB taxonomy): Bacteria > Acidobacteriota > Terriglobia > Acidiferrales > UBA7541 > Palsa-295. The sequence goes on from JBAVQA010000513.1 coordinate 1,005, forward strand.
ATGACTGTCTTTTTCACTTTCGCCTCCTCCGATATCTGAAGATTGACGCCCGCCGCCATCCAGCTCGACGACTGGCGCAATCTACCCACCTCCCGCGAACTTGTCGTCACCCTTTCGGGTGATTTTGCCCCGCAAGGCCACAAATCATGCTTTGGAGTGAGCTACCCGTCTTCATGTAGCGCCGGGCTTCAGCCCGGCATCTTGCCTTGCTGGCGTTTGGGCGACTCTACCACCGAAGTGAATGTTTACCTTTTGCGAGTTTTGGCGGGTGGCTGAGCATCGCTTTTCGCAGCGCCGGTTTATTCTGACGAAGGAAGGGCGTCCCCGCAGGCTCTTTTGACCTTGCCCTTAGAGGGTTCAATGTAGCGCCGCGGACTTGGGTTCGCGGCGTTCAGGGTATCAAGCGAAATTCCTTGCCCAATTGCACGGCTTGCGTCCGGCGTTTCGCGCCAAGTTTATCGAAGACGCGGCTGGAGTGCGTCTTCACCGTGTTTTCGCTGACGAACAGCCGCTCAGCAATCTCTCGATTGCTCAACCCCGCCGCGATCAGCCCCAGAATCTCCAACTCGCGCGGCGTGATCCCCAGCTTGCTCACTCGCGCCTGGTCCACCACGAACGGCCCCCCAGCCGGCACCGCAATTTCCCTGACGATCACCTCCGGCTTCTTCCGCGTCAGCGTCAACCCCAGCCAAATTCCCAGCCCCGAAAACAACGCCGCGATCAACCCCCCGTAAATCTCCACCGAATGCTCGACCACCAAAAACCGGTACTCCGTCACCTTCAGCGCCACAATTAACAACCCGCCGCACACCCCATAAATCAAAATGTCGCGCACCGCCCGCCAGCGCGTCCCCGGTTCGCTTTTCGTCGTCAGTCTCACGGCCCGCCATCATAGCCCAAGACTCCTCCTTAGGGAGCACCAGGTAACGGTTCGCTTTAAGTAGAATTGGCGTCGTTGTTGCAGTAGACTTAGCTCTCATGGCTAACTTGGCAACATTTGACCCACAGGCCAGGGGTAGAGAGGCGCGCGTCCGTGCGCTTCTCGATGATCTGGTCCAGGCGCACATCGACAGCCGTCCGCAGGCGAAGATGGCCCTGGCTGTGTGGTATCAGAAATCGCCAGGCCGCGAACATCAGTTCCTGCTTGAATTGATCGCGGTCGATTCGTTCCCATTTAAGGGCTTCCACGAGGACAACCTGTCGCTTCTCTGGAAGAGCGGATCCGAGGGGCAGCCATACGCAAGAGTTAAAGTTACATCGTTGGACTATTTTCTAGCATTGCTGGCTGACGACGCAGCCAAAGCCGCCGAATTCCACGTAGGCAACTTCGAGGTGATCTATTTTAACAAGGATCTTCTGACGACGGACCCGTCGTATTCGAGGATTGTCGACTTCTTTCACATTGTCACAGAGCCGCGAGGCCTAATGGAAGGCTGGTTCATCACACAGGAAGAATTCGCCGAGTCGAGCACTGTGCAAGCTATTTTAGCTCGCCGTGGGAGCGCCAAACCGGAATTGGGCATGGTGAAGGTGTGGGAATCGCCGGATTTAGGTCATTGTCGAGCCATCCTTAATGTCGAGATCGAGGGAAAGTGGCTTCCGTTATCGCCTGAGGGCATTCGAGCTTACACATATTATACGGACGCACAGCGCGGCCGACGAGCTTACTTCATCTTTGAGGGTGGGGCGCTTTACGAAATTTTGAGGTTCGAAGTTAAGACGGCACCGGAGCACGCAAGCAGACTCTTGGGAAAAACGCCTGATGACAGATACCCTGAAGTCTATTTGCGATCAGTGCACCCACCTGCACAACCCGCAGCTTGAGTTTGTCCCTGCCGAATCGCAACGTCAAAGGGACATAATCAAGCGAGACATTAGAGAGCTCGTTTCCGCCGCTGCTCTCGAATTGGAAAAGAGCGTGACTATTCTTTCCGGTAGTCTGTTCGAATCCATTCTGTATTGCTTCATTCAGAGTCAAAGCGATTTCATTGCAGCTCGCCGTGGTTCCTTTTCGTTTGATCCCGAACATAGCTTGGACAATTACGTGAGCATTTTTAACAGATTCTTTTCAAATGTCCTCACGATCCCCGACATCATAGTTGGCTACAGAGATATGGTCCATCGATCGAGAGTTGAACAACCCTCCTAATGCCTGTCGAAACGCGGGTCCGGAGATGCTGAGATTGCTTGACACCCTACTCGATAAGCTGACTGAGTACGTCAACACATAAACTCGGCACCGGAATCGGGTGGACATCCCTCAGCGCGGATGGCCGACCCTTCCACCCTAACCGCCTAGTTCTTCCCAGCGCCTTACTCTTTCCACAACCTCTCCCAATTCCAGATTCCGGACATCACTTTGTTCGGCAACCGGAATCCGAGCTGATGCGCGAGCATACACACTTGCCCGCGATGGTGCGCTTCGTGAGCAATCATGTAGCACAGCATTTCCACGCCAACCGGCCAAGATGCAGACCAGCCGTCTCTGCGAAATTTCGCGATGCGCCCGCCACCGCCGAGCGCTTCAGCAAGCATCTCCCCGCAGCGAGCGCCGCTCTCCGACAATCCCGCACGAGCCTGCTTCGGCGTGCAGCGCGCGCGGTTGAGCCGTCGCGGAACCTTCATGTGCGGAGCCGTAAGCCTCACCCACTTGCAGCGAACATTGTGCACGTGCGTAAAAACCGCCTGAATGGTGCGAACCTTGCCGGGCGGTTTGGCCCTCCAGACAGCGGGATCAAGATGCTCGATAAGAATCTGGTTCATGCGCTCGTTGGTGGCAAACATCCGCACTGCCGCTTGCCCGAGTTGAGTTTGAACCTTGCGTTGACGCGTGTTCACGGCTCCTCACTCCTCGACCTATGATACTTCCGGCCCTCCAGCGACTCGGAAATTATTGTGGAACACTACCATAGCCGTTTTTCCTAGCGTCGGGACCGTCCCGTGAATCCCCAGGGGATTCATCCTGAGCGCATTTGCGAAGGGCTGGCTCTTTTGCCCTAGTTCGGAAGTATCTTTGTGGGTCGTGGCTTTAGCCACGACATAAAAAAGACGCAATCGACCTGCTTCCTTTCGGCGGACTTTTCGCCGAGCCTTGCGCTTTTAGCTTTGCTTTTCGCTTGGCTCCTTCCCTTCCGGCCGTCACATCTCTAGCGCAAGTAGTATGATGGCAGCAGAAGAACGGTCAAAAATGGAGAACGAAATGACTCCTGCCGAACGCCAAACATTGTTGAAGAATCTTGAGGAATCACACGAGCGCTTGCTGCTCATGGCGAAAAACCTTTCGCGCGAACAATTGCACTACCGTCCCGCGCCCGACCGCTGGACTGTCGCCGAATGCCTGGAGCATATCTCCACGGTCGAAGCACGCGTGCTCGCCGCCATTCAAAAAGCTTTAGAAGCAGGCCCCGATCCTTCCAAGCGCAGCGTCTTGGAGGGCAAGGACGACGCATTGATCGCCGGCGCGGTGGCCCGCATCACTCGTTTCAAGGCGCCCGAGCCTCTGGTGCCCACAGGCCGCTGGCCCGATGACCAGCTACTCAAGGAATTCGAAGGGACACGCCGCGAGACGCGCGCGTTTGCCGCCGGCACCACCGCCGATTTGCGCCGCCACTTCTACAAGCATCCCGCACTCGGCGATCTCGACTTGTATCAGTGGATGCTTCTAATTGCCGGCCATTGCGACCGCCACCGCGTCCAAAGCGAAGAGGTAATCGCCAGCCCCGACTTCCCCCGCGCTCGACAAACAAGTGCCCCCGCCTAGGCGCGCGCGAAATATTCTTCCGTAGAGGGCGCTGCTTCTTGCCCGGAGTGTATTAGCGACGGGTAGCCGCAAATAAAAATCCGCGAACGAAAAGCCGTAAACGACCTGCTTCCTTTCGGCGGATTTTTCGCCGAGCCTTACGCCTCCGGCTTTTGACTTGCCGATCGCCTGCGGAAGCCGGGCGAATTCCTGCTCGCAAGACGCCCGGGGCCCAGCTCAACGCGCTTCAAGAACCAGATCATTTTTGGCTCAAGAGATAAAGGTCGGCGTGGCCGGCACGTCGCGCGTAGACCACGGTGGAAAGGTCGCGCGCAAAATCGTAACCGTTGCCGCCGGAGCTAAAGGGGACGGCAAAGGGGAGTTTCACTGCTACCTGCGGCGAGCCTGTAAGCTTTCCGTCCTGCCAGCCAACCCGGTAAATCGTGACTTCGTGCTCCGACGGAATGGCGTACAAAAGGGACTTGCCGTCAGGAGCAAATACAGACTGGAAGGTTGCCACACCCGGCAACAGCGGAATGCACTTCTTCTCGGGTATAGAAAACTCATAGACTCCAGTTTTTTCTCCCGCCCATACTGCCCCAATCAGGTATTGCCCGTTGGGTGAGACTTCCGCGCTATTGCCGCAATCGCCGCCGATTTTCTCCTGACCGGAACCGTCCGGATTCGCCTTCCAAATGGTCGGCACCGAAGAACCCTTCTCGAAACCGGTGATGTAAAGAGTTTTCTGGTCACGGGTCCAAAGCACAGTAAAGACGCCCGCGCCGGACCAGGGAATCTGGTGAAGGTCGCTGCCATCGGCTCCCACGGTATATGGTTTGTCTATAGCGCCGTTTTGCGATACCACAAAAGCCAGGTGAAAACTGTCCGGCGCCCACGTTGTAGTTGCCAGGGATTCTCCCGCGGCGATTTTCACCGGGTTGCTGCCGTCAATGTTTGCGGTCCAAACTTCGGTGCGGTCCCTGGCGGGCTGACTGACATACATCAGGCGCTTTCCGTCCGGCGAGATGGAAGGTTGCGTCGCATTTTCCGATGCGATGTCCGCGGTCTGCTTCGTGCGTACATTGTACGCGGTCAAAAAACCGGTAGCTTTGCCGTTGATGAAATAAATTCCTTTTCCGGAGGGGTCATACATGGGCGAAAAGTCGGGTCCGGTTCCCTGGGTTACCTGCGTGAGCGATTTGTCACTCAGGGCGTACTTCCAGATGTTGGTCAGGCCGCTGACAGTGCGGCTGAACAGCACGGTCTTGCCGGGCTCGCCCCAGGCAAGGTCCAGGGTTTCCGCAGTCAGATCACCCAGCGAAGCGATCGAGTGATTGGACAAATCCACTTCGTACACGTGTGAGAGCGGGATCAAAGCGATCGCGTCGTGCGTGATTACCAGCAAACGGCTGCCGTCAGGGAAGGGAAAAATTCGCCGTGGCGGAAACAGCGCAGCATCGAGAGTATAAATCTGCTCCTCGCTGAGGCTGGATCTTTGCGTGCGGAAGATGCCGCGGCTGTCTGCTTTTAGGTAGTAGATGAAGTTGCCATTGGGAGATGGAACTAGCGCGAAACCCGACGCGACGCGATTGGGCTTTCCGCCGAGCGTGGGGACGGCCCAACCTTCGTCGTTACCTTCGAATCTCCCGTAATAGATCTCGGTTCCGTCGGTGGAGAAGCTATCTACAACTTTATCGCCACCGTCATTTGTGAGCTGAAGAGGCTCACCACCGGATGTGAGTATTACAAACACCTGCGAAATGCCGGCAACTTGCGAGGTGAACGCCACAGTGTGGCCGTCGGGAGAAATCCGGGCATTGTCCATCGGCTTGTCCCAATGGCTGATTTGCGTAATTTTCGCGGGCCCGCTCGGAGCGCTCGCGCCACCCCAATAGCGATAGGTTGCAAACCCGGCGGCGACAATCAGGAGTGCAGCGCAAGCGGCGATGACGGCGAATTTGTTGCGCGCAAGTCTTGATGAAGGCGGCGAAGCGACCGTAGCACTCGATATCTTTCCGCTTCCAGGCTCTGGAGCAGAACTCTGCACCGCCGAGCTTGTCGATTCGGAAATACGACCCGAGCCGGTATCGCGGCGCAGGCGCTTCAAGTCCGTGCGAACATCCGACGCCGCCTGATAGCGCAGGTCGCGATCCTTCTCCAGCGCCTTGTTGATGATGTCTTCCAGCTTCGCCGAAAGTTCCGGGTTCAACCGCACAGGCGCAACCGGCGCGCGATTCAAAATCGCTTCGGTAATCACACCGGAAGTTTCGCCGCGAAACGGAACCGTGCCCGTCGCCATCTCGTACAGCACTACTCCAAAGGAAAACAAATCCGTCCGGGCGTCGAGTTCCTTCCCGCGAACCTGCTCCGGCGACATATACGCAACCG
>JBAVQA010000514.1:0-2244 GCA_049693595.1 Candidatus Acidiferrales bacterium
ACAAGGGTGAAGCCGTAATTACCGACGGCGAACACATGGCCAGAACTCGCTGCGGAAACCGTGTCGCCGAAGCTCCGGCTGGCCCCATTATGGCTGTCGAACCCGAGCTTGAAGCAGCGCCGCCGGCGGTGGCCGAGGCTCTAACAGGAGCGCCTGACTTTCTCGCTGCACCTTTTGCCCCTGGCGACGTTCCTCTGGCGCCACCGCCGACTTCCGGAATTTTGACCGGTCCCGGATCCTCTGGTGGCGGCATCGGTTTTCCGGGTCCTCCTATTAGCGGGGGCGGCGGCCCTCCGTCGCACGGAGTCACTCCACCTCCGATAGTGCCGCCGATAGTTCCTCCGCCGATTACCGCGCCCGAGCCGGAAACGTTGTTAATGCTCGTTTCTGGACTCACTGGTATTTGGTTCAGTCGAAAGAAGTGGAAGTCGTAAGCGTTGCGGTGTTCTCGAATCGCGTAGTGAACCCCGCCACTGGCCGCGCAGCGACGAGCGCGAAACTATTCCATCGGTAAACCAACGTAGTTCTCGGCCAGCGTTTGTGAAGCGGCGCGCGAGCTGGTGACGTAATCAAGCTCGGCAAGCTGGCGCCTGTGGTCAAACGCATTCTCGCTTTCCCAAAGATGCAGCATGGAAGTCATCCACCACGAAAACCGCTGCACTTTCCAAACGCGACGCAAACAAGTCTTCGAGTACGCCTCGAGCAGATACTGGCGCCCCAAACCATAATATTCGCCGAGCGCTCGAGCCAGCACTCGAACATCCGCAACCGCCAGATTCAGCCCTTTCGCTCCCGTCGGTGGAACGATATGAGCCGCATCCCCCGCAATAAATAGCTTGCCGAATTGCATAGGCTCAATCACCGAGCTGCGCATTCCGGTAACGCCCTTCTGAATGATGGGCCCTTCGATCAGCCTCCAGCCCTCTGTGGTTGCCAGCCTGGTATGTAGTTCCTCCCAAATTCGTTCGTCGGACCATTCCACCAAGTTCTCGTCCGGCTTGCACTGAAGATAGAGTCGGCTGATCTGCGGCGAACGCATGCTTAGCAGCGCGAACCCGCGCTCGTGATAGGCGTAGATCAGTTCCTCGGACGAAGGCGGCGCCTCAGCCAGGATCCCCAGCCAGGCGAAGGGATAAACCCGCTCGAATAGCGTGAGCACGCCATCCGGAATCGACGGCCGGCAAATCCCATGAGAGCCGTCGCATCCCGCAATGAAATCGCAAGTGAGCTGCTGCGCTTCGCCGTTCTTACGAAACAGGATGGTAGGCTTCGCCGAAGATTTCGTCTCGCCGAAATCGCGAATGCTCACGTCTTCCACATCGAAAAGAATCTGCCCTCCAGACGCCAGCCGCGCCTTCACCAGATCTTTGATCACTTCGTGCTGCGCGTAAATCATGATGCCGCGCCCGCCGGTCAGCTCCTTAAAATCGATATGATGCGTGCGCCCGGAAAACCTCAGATTCACTCCGTAATGAATCAGCCCTTCGCGCCGCATCCGCTCGCCGGCGCCGATTTCCTCCAGCAGGTCAACCGTGCCCTGTTCCAGCACGCCGGCGCGCACGCGCTCTTCGCAATATTCCCGGCTGCGAGCCTCGATCACCACGGACTCAATACCTTGCCGGTGCAGCAAGTGTGAGAGCACCAGCCCCGCCGGTCCCGCTCCGACAATTCCTACCTGTGTTCTCATGGGACTACTGAGTGTTTCCTCTGAATTTTTGGACGCACCGAGCTGCGAATGTTACCATGCGGCCTCGCCTTGGTTGTAATCGGAGCACGCGAAGAATGCTGGTAAGCCGCAAAAAACTGCTCGTCGAATGGGGCCACTGCGATCCCGCCGGCATCGTCTTTTTCCCGCAATATCTCGCCTGGTTCGACGATTGCACCACCGCGCTATTCCTGGACGCCGGCATGCCCATTCAAAATTTATTCAAGCATCACGGCGTAATCGGCTTCCCCATCGTGGACCTTCGCGCGCGCTTCGTCCTCCCCTCAAAGTTCGGCGACGAATTAATCGCGGAGTCCACCGTAACCAAATTCGGCAAAAGCAGCTTCGTAGTTCGCCACCAAATTCTAAAAGCAGGCGCCCTAGCAGTAGAAGGTCTCGCAACCCGCGTCTGGACCGCCCCCGATCCACACGATGCATCAAAAATGAAATCCCGCCCCCTCCCCAAAGAAGTCATCGACTGCCTTTCCGCCGCCAATCCCGTCACAGACATCGAGCGCAGCAAATGACAAGTTTTTTGT
>JBAVQA010000515.1:0-4776 GCA_049693595.1 Candidatus Acidiferrales bacterium
GGCTACTCTCAAGCGCAGCTCGACCAGGTATCGCTGCGCTTGAATCAACGTCCCAGAAAAACTCTAGGATTTCAAACTCCAGCGAGTAAACTCCAACAAAGTGTTGCGTCGACCGCCTGAGCTGGCAAGATTTATCAGCCATTTGTGATGCTATTTGCCAAGAAACGGTAAAAGTATTCCCCATCAGATCGTCGTCCTGCTATAAACGCCGGCAGTAATTCAATAAGCTATTTAGTTTCATTATCTTAGATACCTCGCCGAACCTTCATCCTAGCCGATTCGGTCATCCAAATGCATCTTTACTAATGTGCCCTTTCACGTCCGCTATACGACCGCTAAATCCGACCGAGGCCCCCGAAACAGATGACATTTCGCTCAAGTTTTAACGGCTTCTCAGGACCTATTCTCGATTCTGTTAATCCAAGGCGGCTGGGTTCGCCTGTTTCGGCTATTCCCCGCAACGTGCTCCTCTTGGTCTTCGCCACGCTGTTGGTGTCGCTGCCTTCATCCGCACAAACAAGCATACTCACGCAGCATTACGATACAGCTCGAACGGGACAGAATACTGGCGAGACCGTCCTAAATCCGACAAACGTGAATTCTACGACTTTCGGAAAATTATTTACACTGACTGTTGATGGGTACGTGTACGCGCAGCCGTTGTACGTCCCCGGTCTAGTGATTCCGGGAAACGGAACTCACAATGTTTTGTATGTTGCCACGGAGCATGACAGCCTCTACGCCTTTGATGCCGACACCGGAACTCAATTGTGGTACGTAACTTTTCTCATTAACGGCGCAACCACCGTTACAACCGCCGACGTCGGCGGCACGCAGGACATTAACCCAGAAATGGGAATTACCGGCACTCCCACCATTGATCGCACCACCAACACTCTCTACGTAGTCGTGGATACGATAGAGAGCGGCAATAACATTTACAGGCTGCACGCCATAGATATCACCACGGGTGCGGAGAAATTAGGCGGCCCGGTATTGATTACAGCTTCGGTACCCGGAACCGCTCCTGACGGCAACGGAACCACAGTGCCCTTTAATCCGCAGTGGGCCAATCAGCGCCCTGGTCTTCTTCTGCTCAATGGATTTCTTTATATCGGTTTTTCCTCACACGGGGACAATGGGCCTTGGCACGGCTGGCTCCTTGGCTACAACAAAACTACTTTGGCCCAGACCGGAGTGTGGTGCACTTCCCCGAATGGAAAAGGCAACGGGATATGGGGAGCCGGCTCCGGGCTCGCGGCTGATGCCGCCGGAAATATCTACGTTTCCACCGGCAACGGCGATTATACCGTTGAGACTCCTGCGCCTCCGCCGTCGACAACAATCGACTTCGGCGACAGTATCGTTCGCGTGGGCCTGACCAATGGAGTTCCAGTTCCGACGGATTACTTTACTCCCTGGAACCAAGGCTCGCTGGACAGCGCCGACGAAGACTTGGGTTCCGGCGGAGTGCTCGTTGTACCTGATCAAACCACGGCACCCTTTATCCACATTCTGATCCAGAGCGGCAAGCAAGGAGAAGTTTATGTGGTGAATCGCGACAAGATGACCAGCGATGGCAGTCACTACTGCAATGGCTGTACTAGCGATCCCGAAATTATCCAGTCGATATCGAGCGGCGCCGGACTATGGAGCATGCCGGCCTATTGGAACGGTCAGATTTATTTGTGGGGAAATGGCGGAAGCTTGGAGGCTTACTCGCTCACGAATGACATGCTTTCTGTGTCCCCAACTTCCAAGTCCGCCGAAACAAGCCAATTCCCGGGCTCCACTCCGGTAGTGTCCTCCAACGGAACAAACGATGGAATCGTCTGGGCTGTGGAAACCGACGCATACAACTCCAGCGGTCCTGCGATTCTTCGCGCGTATAACGCGACCAACGTTTCCAACCTTCTATATGCATCCAACCTAACCAGCGGACGAGACACTCTCGGACCCGCAGTGAAATTTGTCGTGCCGGTGGTTACGAACGGCAAAGTCTACGTTGGCACCCAGAAACAAGTGGACGTCTTCGGATTGTTGAGCGGTGAATCCCAGGCTGTTGCGCCTGTTTTTAGTCCCGTCGGAGGGTCCTATGGCGCTGGCGTCCAGGTGACGATGGGCAGCTCCTCACCTAACGCCTCCATTTATTACACCACGGACGGCAGCACTCCTACGAGTGGCTCCACTCTGTACTCGGGCTTGTTAACAGTTACCGAAACTACCACATTCAATGCCATCGCAATCAGCGAGGGCTTCCTTCAGAGCGCGGTTTCCACCGCGACTTACACGATTCAGGACCAGGCTGCACCTCCTGATGTGTCACCCGCGGCGGGAACTTACACGTCGGCTCAGTCCGTTCACCTTTCGGACACTTCCCCAACCCCGACGATCTATTACACAACCGACGGCACCATGCCGACGCATAGCTCGAAGCAATACACCACGCCAATCTCCGTTGCTTCGACCACTACGATTACTGCGATCGCATCCTCACCGGGTCTGAACGACAGCCCGGCGGTAACCGCAACGTTTACGATCAATCCCGACGCAACCACCATAAACTTCGGTATGGGATTTTCGATGCTGGGCTGCATGCAACTCAACGGTTCGACGGACCTTGACGATAGCCGTCTTCAGTTGACGAACGGCGGACAGAATGAAGCCGGGAGCGCCTTCTGTACCACCCCTGTGAACATTTCTAATTTCACCACGGATTTTACGTTTCAGCTCTCCGACGCCATGGCCGATGGCATTACCTTCACGATTCAAAATTCCTCGGCAGGCGCGTCTGCCTTGGGACCCTCTGGCGGTGGACTGGGCTACGGCCCGGATACCCCGGGCGAGACCCCCGGGATTTCAAATAGCGTCGCCGTGAAATACGATCTATATAACAACGATGGAGAAGGCGACGACTCCACCGGGTTGTATACCAACGGCGCCTCGCCGACGGTGCCTGCCACAGATATGACTTCCTCCGGGGTCATCCTGAATAACGGTGACACCATGGCTGTTCACATCACCTACGACGGCACCACCCTGGCGATGACCATCACGGACAGCAGCGTGAACAAAACTTTTAGGACCAGCTGGCCCATCAATATTCCGCGGACCATTGGCGGAAACACTGCGTTTGTCGGCTTTACCGGTGGAACCGGAGGGCTCACAGCCAGCCAGAAGATAGAAACGTGGACATTCGCCTACACACCGCCGGCACAATGGGTGATCCAATCAACGGCTGTATCACCGAACGCTAGCCTGTATACAACTCCGGTACTAGGATCGACGGCGCCGCTTGGCGAGCAAAACCTGTTCATTATTTTTGACACATCCGCTCCAGGTGTTGTCGCTACTCTCGGCTCGCCCGACGTCTTGAGTTCAACCGATTCGCAGGATTCGACGGATGGAGGTTTCGGCATACCTCCAGGCTCGATCACTTTTCAGAATTGGTGCGATCCAAACAACCCTCTGATCGTGAATATCGTTGAGGAAGACTCGACGACTCAAACCTTCACCACCAGTTCAAATAATGCGCCATGCGCCGGCACGGCGGATGGGACGTTCACATACACCGGAATCGGATGGACCGGGTCTGGGGCAGGCGGACCGGCAGCTTTCTCGATCTTTGAATACGGGACTCCCGAATCGATTTCCGGCAATTACCAGGGAACGTTTGACAACGGATCTTCGCTCGGCGAAGGCGGTGTGGGAAATTCATCCGTCAACATCACCGTTCAGAATAATTTCAGCGTGCAAGGTTCGGTCACGGTGGGGACGAATAACCTTTGCGAGACGCAAACCACGGCGCTCACCCTTTCGCTTCAAGACCCTGCAGCCATTGCAAATGGTTTGGATCCCGCCGATAACATAAGTTCGGTCAGCTCCGGCGACGTTGTAGAAATCAGCGCAGCGAACAGCGCCACTGGCGATCTTGTGTTTTTGGTTCTCACTGGAACGGGGCCGGATGGAGTCGCGCAGGAGCCCGAAGGAACGATGTGGGCTACCGGAACCTACGTTAGCGGGCCCGCATGTCCGGCAGGAACAGCGTTTTACGATAAGCCATTCTCGAAACCTCAAGCTAAGACCACTCCGCCTCCTAGGTTGAGCCCAGGGCCAGTCCGCCGATCTCATAACCGCGCGACTTGGGAAGCAAAGATTCAGAAAATTGTTCGTGACGCGCAAGAGCGTCAGGCGCAAGCGCATCAGCCGCAAGCGCATCAGGGGCAAACGCGACGGCCGGAAACAGCGCGGACCCTTGAAATTGTTTTGTGGCGGTAACGAAGAAAGCGAGAACTTCCCTCTCGTAAAAAGACGCGCCTCCCTCTGTTCGAGCCTTCGTGAGGTCACGGCTTCGCCAGCACTTCGTACGGGCGCATCATTTCGTTGTCTTCGTGTTCTAGTATGTGGCAATGCCAGACGTAACGGCCGGCATAGCCTTCGAAGTGCACGATGATCCGCGTCACCATGCCGGGCTGCGCGCGCACGGTGTCCTTCCATCCCGCTTCCGAAGCATCCGGAGGCTCTGGTTCGCCCGTGAACTTCAACTCGCGCTTGCCCATATACGCTGAAGTTTCGAAGCGGCGTCGATCCAAAATCTGAAATCGCACTAAATGAAGATGAATGGGGTGCGAATCGTCGGTGGGATTAATCAGCGTCCAGATCTCGGTCGTGTCGAGCACTGGATTTTCCGTGATGGGTTGATGCCAGTAGGTGCCATTTAGCAACATCAGGACGGGCTCTGCGACCCGATTGACATATTCGTCGAGAGAGAGAAGT
>JBAVQA010000516.1:0-3235 GCA_049693595.1 Candidatus Acidiferrales bacterium
GTCCGGTGCTCCATGAGGAGCTTCAATGTCGAAGGAAATGGTTATATCGGCGAACCCCCACGAGACACGGGTCGCCATTTTGGAAGAAGGACAGCTTTGTGAGTATTACGTCGAGCGGGAAAAAGAGTTTGCGTTAGTCGGAAGCATCTACAAAGGCAAAGTTACACGCGTGCTGCCAGGCATGCAGTCTGCCTTTGTGGAGATTGGCCTCGATAGCGACGCCTTCCTCTACGTCAGCGATTTCCTGGAAGACATCGAGGACTTCGACCACATCGTCACCACCGTCGAAGAGAAAACCCAAAAGATGGAGGCCCAGGGCGGCCAGGTTTTCGCCGCGCCCGGCGCCACAGTGCCGAGTCTTGAGCCGGCCGACGTCGAAGCGGTCCCGTTCCTCGCCGACGATGCATCGCACTCAGAATTCGCCGCTGCGGAGACTGTCCCGCTTGCTACACCCGCAATTCAGCACGAACCGAGCCACGCTCCTGCGCCGAGCCGCCCGCGTTACGAAAATCGTTCGCCGGGCGGACATGGCGGCGGCGACCGAGGTGGACGCAACTTTCGTGGTCGTGGCGGCCGCAGTGGTGGCCGCAACTTCCGCCGAGATAGCGGCAGCAGAGGAGGCGATCGCAGACCGGGCCGTGATCTCCCATCTTCGAAATATGCTTCGTCTCGTCCCTACGAAGAAACTTCTGCCGAGCCTGCTGCGGCCGAAGGCCATGTATCAATAATTCTGCCCGGCGAATCTCTGGCAAAATATCGCGAAAAGCCTGTTGCGTCGGCGGCATCTTCCGTGGAGCCGGCGGAAAATATCGCGACCACGACTTCCGAGGCGCCTTCGTCCCATTTCGCCCCGGAGCCTTCACATTCTCAGCCGAACGCTTACGAGCCGCCCGCGCAAAATTCGCCCGTAACGTACGCAGAATCCCCGGACCCGAGCGCTCGTCTCGCCACGCCGGTCTTTCCTGCTCGCCGTCCATCCTCGTCGTCATCCGGTTTGGAGCCGCTTCCCGGCGAAAAACTTTCCAAGTGGAAGACGCATCAGCATCTTCCAATCGAACCGAAAGAAGATATCGACTCTCTGCCGGTTCCCGATGCCGTTCGCTTCGCGCCTCTCGCACCGCTATCGCCGCTCGAACAGACGGAAACAGAAGATCGCCCTTCTCACGACTCGCGCGAATCGCACGATTCCCGTGCAGAACAAGAACCCAGCGCAGATCGCGAAACTCATTTCGGCCGCGAATCTCTCGAGACCGTTCACACGCACACCGATCATCTCCCCTCGGATCTCAGCGAGGATGAAGTCACCGCGCTAGCCGAGCATATCGCCGAAGCTCAGGATGATGCCGCAGCGCGCGTGGCCCAGGATCGCGTGTTCGCCGCCGCAGACGCTGCGGCAGACGGCCACGGCACCGAATCAGACGCCGAAGTGGAAGCGGAAGAAATCGACGCGGCCGAAGAGGAAGCGGAGGAAGAAGTTGAACACGAAGGCTCGCAGCTCGCATCAAGCGAGCACGAGCATGCAGACGAAGACCATGCAATCGACGAACATGCGGACCATGTCGAACATCTGGACTCCGAACACTCAGAGCACGCCGAGCATCTGGATTCCGAATCCCAGCCGCCCGTAAACGACCTTTCCATGTCGACCGAAAATCCTCGGCCGGCCAGCCAGCCGCCTACGCAAGCGCGCGTCCGCAACGATTTCCGCTCGCGCATGCAGAACCCGGCTCGCCGGGGCCAGCGCGATCGCGGACGCCGCGATGACCGCAATCGCCGTCCGCAGCACAGCCAAGGTCATCATCGTCCGCAGCAGCCTCGACGGACGCAGCTGATCGCCGACATGCTGAAGCAGGGCCAGGAAATCATCGTCCAGATCGCCAAAGAACCGCTGGGCAAAAAGGGCGCGCGCATCACCAGCCACATCGCCCTGCCCGGCCGCTTTTTGGTTTACATGCCGACCCTCGACCACACCGGCGTGTCGCGCAAAATTGCCTCCGCCGAGGAACGTTCCCGCTTGCGCCATTTGGTGAACGACGCCAAGGGCGCCTCAGGCGGCGGTTTTATCGTACGCACCGCTGCTTCCAGCGCGGCTCCCGAGGAAGTTCGCGCCGACGTGGAATTCCTCACCCGCACTTGGACTGAGATTAAAGCCCGCTCCGAGCAGCGCAAGGCTCCTTCGATCTTGCACCGCGATTTGAACCTGGTCGAGCGCATCCTCCGCGACTACATCACGCCCGATTTCGGCGCCATCTGGGTCGATACTGAAGAGGAGTACACCAAGGTCGTCGACTTCATGAGCCGCTTCCAGCCCCAGCTCGTGGGCCGCGTGAAGCTCTATACCAAAGACACTCCGGTCTTCGAAGAGTTCGGCATCCAGCAGGAAATTGACAAAGGCTTGCGCCCGAAAGTGTGGCTGAAATCCGGCGGCTACATCGTTATCAATCACACCGAAGCCCTCGTCGCCATTGACGTGAACACCGGGAAATTCGTAGGCAAAGGTTCCAACCGCCTGGAAGACACCATCGTCCGCACCAACCTCGAAGCGGTGAAGGAAATTGTCCGCCAGATGCGTTTGCGCGATCTCGGCGGCATTATCATCATCGACTTCATCGACATGGAAGAACGCCGCAACCGCGAAAAAGTGATGGCCGCGCTGGAAGACTCCCTCCGCGCCGATCGCGCTCCTTCGAAAGTTCTGCGCTTCAACGAGTTCGGCCTCGTCGCCATCACGCGCAAGCGCACCAAGCAGGCTCTCGAACGCACATTATGCCAGCCCTGCCCCTATTGCACCGGCTCCGGCATGGTGAAATCCATTCCCACTCTGTGCTACGAGATCCAGACCGAAGCGCGAAAAATGGCTCCCGAAGTCAGCTCCGGCAGCCTCACACTGCGCGTCCACCCCGAAATCGCCAAGGCGCTCAAAACTCGCGAATCCGAGCTAATGGACGAACTCGAGCGCTGGGCCAAAAAGAGCATCATCATCCAGGCCGATCCGACGCTGCATTGGGAGCAGTACGACATCTATTAAAGATCAGTGCTTCCCACTGTCAAGTCTGGAATGTGAAAACGCCGCGGATTCGATTTCCGCGGCGTTCTTTTTTCCCAGCTCCGAGTGTGGGTTCGCCTACCGTGGGTTACGCTGTCATCCCGAACCCGGCCTGCTTTTGGACGGGGGTGAGGGATCTGCTGTTGCCTTGGCTTCTGCTTGCGGTCCGGGGCGGGCTAAAGACAGGAG
>JBAVQA010000517.1:0-1783 GCA_049693595.1 Candidatus Acidiferrales bacterium
AGCCGGTAGCACTTGTTTTGTCTCGACAAGCAATGCCCACAGTTGATCGTAGCCTCTACTCTTCAGCCGCGGGCCTAACAAAAGGGGCTTACGTACTGGCTGATTCGCCTCTGGGACCTCCCGAGGTCCTTTTGATGGGCAGCGGTACGGAGGTCTCTCTATGTTTGGCCGGGTACGAGCAATTAAAAGCGGAGGGCATTCGCGCGCGCGTGGTGAGTATCCCATCGTGGGAATTGTTTGAACATCAACCGCATGAGTATCGCGAGAGCGTACTGCCATCTTTGGTGAAGGCTCGAGTAGCCATAGAGCAAGCTTCGACTCTGGGTTGGGAGCGATACGTAGGCATCGATGGGGCAATCCTTGGAATGAAGACGTTTGGCGCGTCGGCACCACTAAAAGTCTTGCAGAAACAATTTGGATTCACGGTCGACAATGTTATCGCGGCAGCGAAAGAGCAGATCAAGAAGCAGACATGAGCATGCGCGTCGCTCTGGGTTCCGATCATGCAGGTTTTTTGCTCAAGGAACACTTAAAAGTGTTTCTAGCTAAGTTTGCGGGCGAAGTGCAATTCCAGGATGTAGGCACTTTCACCAAAGAACCCGTCGATTATCCCGATTATGCCGAGGCAGTCGCGAAATGCGTCCTTTCTTCCAATGCCGACCGCGGGATCCTGATTTGTGGGAGTGGTGTTGGCGCGTCGGTCGCCGCGAATAAGTTCTGGGGCATTCGAGCCGGACTTTGTCATGACCTCTACTCCGCTCGTCAAGGCGTCGAGCACGATGACATGAACGTTCTTACTCTCGGGGCGCGTGTCATCGGCGACCAAATTGCCGAAAACCTCGTGGAGGCTTTTTTGACGGCTCAGTTTACGAAAGAAGCCCGCCATCTTCGGCGCCTTGCCAAAGTACGAGAAATTGAGATACGGCAGACGGTCGCAAGCGGGCGCCTGGCGGACAGGATCAGCACCGAAGAAAGATCTGGAGAAATTACAGGGAGAACCGATGGAAGCAACGGTAATTAGGACTACGGCCCCATTAAAGGAACTTCTAAGCTACGGCCAATCGATCTGGCTGGATTATATCCGGCGCAGCTTAATTACCAGTGGTGAACTCAAGCGTTTGATTGACGAGGGCCTGCGCGGCGTAACGTCGAATCCTTCGATCTTCGAGAAGGCAATTGTAGGCAGCACAGATTATCAAGACATTCTGCTCTCTCCAGAATCCCAAACATCCGATGCCAAGTCTTTATACGAAAAAATCGCCATCCGAGACATTCAAGGCGCTGCCGATCTTCTTGCCGTCGTGTATCAGGAATCGAAAGGTCGAGATGGCTACGTAAGCCTGGAAGTATCGCCGCTACTGGCCAGCGATATGAACGCGACGCTTAAGGAGGCGCGACGCTTATGGAAATCGGTGAACCGAAAGAATCTGATGATCAAGGTTCCTGCGACGCCCGAAGGCATCCGGGCAGTTCGCGAGCTGATCAGCGAGGGCATCAACGTTAACGTCACTTTGCTGTTCTCTCAGACAGCATATGAGCAGGTGGCGCTCTCATTTATTTCCGGTCTTGAAGACCGGGCGGCTAGAGGAGAAGACATCAGCCGGATCGGCAGCGTTGCAAGCTTTTTTGTCAGCCGCATCGATTCCGCAGTCGATGAACTGATAACGGAACGTGCACGAGTCGGCGATGGGCGCAACACATCGCAATTGGAAGGGCTCAAGGGGCGTGTGGCAATCTCGAATGCCAAGTTGGCATACCACCGGTATCAAGAACTTTTCACTTC
>JBAVQA010000518.1:0-6260 GCA_049693595.1 Candidatus Acidiferrales bacterium
CGGTTGCGGCACAATATAACGTCAATGCTCAGCCAATCGGTACAGTCTCGCGCGGCGAATTTCGCATCCAATATAAAGGCACGCCAGTAATCCACGGGGATATCGATTCGTTTCGCAAAATCTGGGCAGGTCGTATCGGGAGCGCTGTTGAGGCCCGCTAGCACAGGCATGAGCCGCCTAATACAAATCGACGACGATCATTTTCATGATCATTGCGGAGTCTTCGGGATATTCGGCCATCCCGAGGCTGCCAAGATGGCCTATCTGGGCCTCTACGCGCTGCAGCATCGGGGACAGGAATCCGCCGGTATCGCCTCCACCGATGGCGCGAATATCCACGTGCACAAAAGCCTTGGCCACGTGCAGGAGATTTTCACACCCGACGTGATTGCGCAGCTTCCCGGCGATGCCGCTATCGGCCACACACGCTATTCCACCGCCGGCGATACCTCGCTGATGAACGCGCAGCCCGTGGTGATCGATTGCAACAAAGGAAAACTGGCGCTCGGCCACAATGGCAACTTGACGAACGCTCTGGAAGTGCGGCGCAGGCTCGAGCATCGCGGCTCTATCTTTCAATCCACCAGCGACACGGAAGTAATCGTCCATCTGATCGCTCGCAGCTCCGCGCGAAATCTTTCCGGAGCGATCGCCGACGCTCTCAATCAAGTGGAAGGCGCATATTCTCTGCTTTTGCTGACCCGCGATGAAATTTACGCCATCCGCGACCCTCGCGGCTTCCGCCCTCTCTGTCTCGGCCGGTTGAATGGAGCCTGGGTGGCTGCATCGGAAACTTGCGCGTTCGATTTGATCGACGCCGAATACGTGCGCGAAGTGGAACCTGGGGAAATGGTGCGGATTTCGCGCAGCGGCATAGAATCCATTCGATTCGCGCCCGAAAAGCCGCATCAGTATTGCATTTTCGAACACGTTTACTTTTCTCGGCCCGACAGCGTGGTTTTCGGGCGTCCGGTGAACGAAAGCCGCGAACGCCTGGGCCGATTGCTGGCTCACGAACATCCCGCGGCAGCCGATCTGGTGACGCCTGTGCCGGATTCCGGTGTGCCGGCTGCCATCGGATACGCGGCGGAATCGGGCATTCCATTTCGTATGGGACTGATTCGCAACCATTACATCGGCCGCACTTTTATCGAGCCGGAACAGGCCATTCGCGATTTTGGCGTGAAGCTGAAACTCAATCCCGTCCGTCGAATGCTCGAGGGTAAACGCGTGGTTCTAGTGGACGATTCCATCGTGCGCGGCACCACCAGCAGAAAGATCGTGCGCCTAATGCGCGAAGCGGGTGCCGCCGAGGTGCACGTGCGCATCAGTTGTCCGCCCACCATCTCGCCTTGTTACTACGGCGTGGACACTCCGCGGCGCGAAGAATTGATCGGCGCAAACAACTCCGTGGAACAGATTCGCCAATTCCTCGGCGCGGACTCGCTTGGTTATCTCTCGCTCAAATCCATGCGCGCCGCCGTGGAAGATACGGAAGGAAAATTTTGCACGTCGTGCTACACCGGCAGCTATCCGACCGAGCTGGTGCAACTCGAAGTGGAGGCTCATCGTGAAAGCTGATGTAGATACAGAGGCTGTTTTTCCGGACGACGCCCCTGAGGAGAAGGTCAGGCAGCTCACGGCGAGCGACCGCATCTGGCACGAAGTGATTTCCTGGTTCTGGGTGATCCTCGCATTTCTTTTTATCGAAGGCACGCTGGTGCAGGCGCGTGTGATTCCCAGCGGCTCCATGGAAAAAACGGTCTTGATTGGCGATCATCTGATTGTCAGCCGGATCGGTTACGATGCTGGAATCCCCTTCACAAACATTCATGTCCCTCTGTGGCGCAATCCCAAACGGCAGCAAATTATCGTTTTCCGCGCGCCGCTGCCCGAACAGGGCTTTCCCGATTTCATCAAGCGCACGATCGGGTTGCCGGGCGATACTATAGAAATTAAACAAGGCGTCGTTTACATCAACGGAACGGCGCTAGCCGAGCCTTATCGCCCGGACCCGCCTAACGCGCTCGAAAACCGTGGCCCGTACAAGGTTCCTGCGGGCGATTACTTTATGATGGGCGACAATCGGGAAAATTCTTACGACAGCCGTTACTGGGGATTTGTTCCGCGAGAGAATATTATCGGCACGCCGCTGATGATCTATATGTCCATCGACGCCCCGGAGGATGTCTGGGAACCGGGACACATCGGCGAACGCTTTGAGACGTACCTCAACGCCATCATCCATCCGGGCGAAGTGCGCTGGAAGCGCCTGTTTCATATTTTCTAGTTTTATTCTGCCGCCTTCAGGAAGCAGATTCTTCTCATGCGCTATTCCGATGCAGGAGTAAATATCTCGATAGCCGACGGCGTCAAACGCCGGATCGCCGCCATGGCTGGAAAAACGTTTCGCCGTGGCGTGCTGGCGCCGGTGGGGGGCTTCGGCGCGCTCTTTCAATTGGATCGCAAGAGTTGGCGCGATCCGATCCTGGTAGCCAGCGCCGATGGCGTGGGCACCAAGCTGAAGATCGCGTTCGCCATGGGAATTCATTCCACCGTGGGCGCCGACATTCTGAATCACTGCGTGAACGACATTCTCACGCAGGGCGCCGAACCGTTATTTTTTCTCGATTATCTCGCGATGGGAAAAATGGATGCGCGCATCGTCGAACAGGTGATCGAAGGAATGAGCCGCGCAGCCAGAAAAGCGGGTTGCGCGCTCATTGGCGGTGAAACCGCCGAGATGCCGGGATTCTACGCCGCAGGCCAATACGATCTCGCCGGTTTTATAGTTGGCGCGGTAGAACGGAAAAAACAGCTCGACGTGAGGCGCGTGAAACCAGGAGATCTTCTGCTGGCACTCCCCTCCAGCGGTCTGCATACCAATGGATATTCTCTGGCCCGCAAACTTGTGTTTGAAGTCGCCAAGCTGAATCCGAACACGTACGTTGCGGATGTTGGAAACAAAATTGGAGCGGAGCTTCTAAAACCCCATCGCGCATATTGGCCGTTGCTCAAAAACATTCTCGCGCGAGGCTGGGTTTCCTCCATGGCCCACATTACCGGCGGGGGCATCACCGGAAATCTGCCGCGCGCTCTTCCGACGAATGTTCAGGCAGTCGTCGAACTCGATCAATGGCCCGTGCTTCCTATTTTTAAATATCTCGCGCGGCTGGGTAAAATCGAGCGGGACGAGCTGCTGCAGACTTTTAATTTGGGCGTGGGGATGATTCTTGCGGTGCCGGCGAAGCACATTTCACGCGTGGAAACGGAATTGCGACGACGGCGCGAAAAATTCTATCTAATCGGCCGCATCGAGCGAGCGCGCCGTGGAAAACCGAGAGTCAACTATTCCGGCACGCTAGCGCTTTAGCGCGGTAAACCGTAGCAAAATCCTCGTCGTCCGGGGTTGTCGATAGCGATCGCAACCTTCCACGAACCATCGGACTGTATCTTCCGCACGGTCACATACCTGTTCTTCCATGCGCGCCCGTTTTGTCTGCTCGCGTAACTGTGCTAATTTCGGGCCTACATGAAGAAACGATTAGGTGTTCTGCTCTCCGGGCGCGGATCGAATTTCGAAGCACTAGCCGAGAGTGTCGCAGCCGGACGCATTCCCGACGCCGAAATCGCCATCGCGCTGAGCAACCGGGAAGACGCGCAGGGGATTGAAAAGGCGCGCGCATTTGGCATCGAAGCACGCGTGATTTCGTCGAAAGGCCTCGAGCGCGAGGCCTACGATAAACTGGTGATTGCCGCGCTGCAGGAAAAGCACGTAGATCTGGTTTGTTTGGCGGGTTACATGCGGTTGCTTTCGCCGCAATTCGTTGCCGCATTTCGCAATCGCATACTCAACATTCATCCGTCGCTGTTGCCGGCGTTTCCCGGGCTGGAAGCGCAACGGCAAGCTCTGGAACATGGAGCGAAGTTTTCAGGCTGCACCGTGCATTTTGTGGACGAGAATCTGGATGCGGGTCCCATCGTGCTGCAGGCGTGCGTGCCAATCGAAGATAACGATAATGCGGAAGCGCTCGCCGAGCGGATTTTGCGCCAGGAACACCGCATTTACACGGAAGCCGTACGGATCGTGCTGGAAGGAAGGTATCGAATCGAGGGCCGCCGCGTGTTGATCCTCCCTGAAAAAGCGCAGGAGAAAAAATAGTGCCGTCCCCAAAATTCAAGCCAGTTCAAGAGCAATTCTCTTACCTGCAAAAGGGCGTGGCGGAAATCATCCGCGAGGATGAGCTCAAGGCCAAGCTGGAGAAGTCCGCGAAAGAGGAGAAACCGTTGCGCATATATCTCGGCGTGGATCCCACAGCGCCGGACATCCACCTGGGTCACACCGTTGTGCTGCGCAAGCTCAAGCAATTTCAGGACATGGGACACACAGCAATTTTCTTAATCGGCGATTTTTCAGCGATGATTGGCGATCCCACGGGCCAATCCGAAACGCGGCCGCCGCTGGCTCGCGAACAAGTGGACGCAAACGCGAGAACCTATCTCGAACAAGTGTTTAAGATTCTCGATAAGAAGAAGACGGAGGTCCGCTACAACAGCGAGTGGCTGGGGAAACTTTCGAGCGCTGAAGTCGTTCAGCTCTGCGGAAAATATCGCCTTGCCCGCATGCTCGAGCGGGAGGATTTTCGCTCGCGCCTCGACAAAAACCTGCCGATTTCCGTCCACGAGCTGCTCTATCCGCTGCTCACTGCTTACGACGCCGTGGCGCTCAAATCCGACGTGGAACTCGGCGCCACTGAGCAGAAATTCAATCTGCTGGTGCACCGGGACATTCAGCGCGAATACGGTCTGCCGGGCGAGGTTGTGCTCACCATGCCGATCCTAGTGGGGCTCGATGGCGAACGCAAGATGTCCAAGAGTTTAGGAAACTACATCGGCATTACCGACCCGCCGGATCAAATGTTTGGGAAGCTGATGTCGATCACCGACAAACTGATGTGGTCCTACTACGAACTGCTCACGGATTTCGCCTCTCCCGTGATCGTGCGGCTTCAAGAGGAAGTCAATATGGGCGTCCTGCACCCGATGGACGCAAAGATGCAACTCGCGCACACGGTGGTGGCCGGCTTTCACGGTGAAGAAGCCGCCAAAGAAGCTGCCGAAGAATTTCGGCTGGTCTATCGCGACCGAAAAGCGCCTACCGATTTGCCGGAAATGAAGTTGCCATGGGGCACCCGCCCGCTGTTCGCCGTTTTGACCGAAACGCAACTGGCAAGCTCAAGAAGCGAGGCCGAGCGGCTGATCAAGCAGGGTGCCGTCGAGGTAAACGGCCAAGTCGAAAAAGATGTGAAACGCACAATTGTCCTGAATCCTGGCGACCTGCTGGCGCTGCGAGTGGGCAAAAAGCGATTTTTGCGCGTCGTCGGGGTTTGACGGTCAGCGGCGCTCGGCGAGGCGCTGCAAGCCGTCGAGCCAGGAACGGTCGCGCGCAGCTACTCCGTAGCGCGTGAAAAGTTGATCGACAATTTTGCCGAGCCGTCCCGGCATTTCGTATTGGTCACGCATCGTCAGCTTCGTTGTGCTTCCCGCCTGTTGGAATTCCCAGCGCTGCTTTCCCCGCACGCCGTAAGCGTCTTGAAACTGCCATTCGAACACGCGTTCCCATTCATAAGCAGTAATGACCGCAGTCAATGTGACTTCGCGATTGCCGAGACGTCCCGTGATGCGCACTTTCTGGCTGACGGCAAAATCCGATGCTCCGCCTTGCACTTCAAAGCAGCTGTTCATCTCCGCGCCGTACCATAGCGACATGCGTTGCGGAACGAAGAAAACAAAAATCTCTTTCGCCGGAACTGCGAACTCGCGGACAAGCTCAAGATTGGCCATCGAAGGATTTATCGTTCTTCTTAGCGGGGATTCTAGTTAACTTCCACCAGAACGAGCGACACATCGTCCGTCGCTGGGCCGTCGCGCCACTCGGCAACGCTGTCGAGGATTCCCTGTTTCATTTTTTTAAATGGAAGCAGGGAAGTTTCGCGCACGATTTTCTGCACGCCCTCCACTCCGAGCATATCGCCGCTCGAATTGAACACGTCTGTGATCCCGTCGGTATAGAGAACGATACGGTCTCCCGCTTCAAGGTTTACGTCGAGAGTCGCTTCCGTTCCTACCGCGTCTGGAAGCGCACCTAAGACCATGCTGCGGGACTCGAGCAGGCGTGGCTCGGCTCCGGCGTGCGCGATCATGCCGGGCGGGTGGCCGGCTCCAGCAAAAAGAAGGCGCCGGCCGGCGCGGTCCAGTTG
>JBAVQA010000519.1:0-2015 GCA_049693595.1 Candidatus Acidiferrales bacterium
GGCGACCCCGCCCGGCGTATTCTTAACGGTAGTTTTCCAATCAAGGAGGCTTACGGTGGACGCAGAAGACTTGAAGGTGTTTGCAGCACTGCGACGGCTATCGGGGATGAGCGACGAGGTGTATCGAGCGAGAACATACGTCGCATACCGCCGCCTCAAGCAGGTTGGGATTGGAAATCAGAAGATCACGCTTCAGATTTTCGACGCGGGACCAGATGCTCCTAATCTCCTGATTCGATTTCATTGTGTCGCAACGACAAACGATGACAAAAGTGCGACGGGAAACGGGGCTCAGACGCTTGAACAGGCTTTGAGCAACGTCCACTGGCGCGACTTAGGAGAGTGACCAACTCACCTTATGCTGGAAGCCCGACAATCCGGCCACAGACGCCGAACATAGCTGGGCCAACGTTCAGGGCTCCTTAGGATCGTTTCCTGAAACTGCTCGTTTCCGCCCGACAGTACGAAACTCCCCTCATTGAAGTTGTAGTTTTGCGATGTATCTCTGGGACGGAGTGACATTTTTTGTTTGTCGGTCGCACGGCAGTCTGCTAGCCCATCATGGGGGAATGTATCAAGAGAGAAAGTGCAGTCGTGATGGCCGATTCGCGTCGGGAGGAATGAAGCTTTTGCTGAGGCTGACCGGAGTGTTGACGGTTGCGTCCAGCCTGTTGTTATTCGTTGCAACGACATCCAGTGCGGCGTCGCGAAACCATAGGTCTCGGCAGGAGTCTTTCGGCGAATGGATTGCAATCTGCAACTACGACGACATGCTAGAGAGCACTAATTGTTCTGTGGTGAGTGTCTCGAAAGCAACTAGGATAGGGCTCATACGAGGTGAACTCTCAATTGTCGATACCAACTTGATGGTCGTGGTTTCGGGAGCGACTCCGTCCGTCTTAGGACCGATCGTAAAAGTGGACGACAATCCAGCGGAAAGCGGTTTCGTTTTACTCGGGGGACCGAGCTATGACGTGAATACACCGGGCTCTAGATACCTCTATCTTATGAGTGACTCCGTGACAGCGGGGAAGCGACTCAGAGTGAGAGTGCCGTTGAGCACGGGGGATGATTTGGAAGCTGTATTCGACTTGTCCGGCTATTCGCGCGCGAAAGCACTCGTCAAGCAATGGGAAGCAAGCGAAGCTCGGCCCTGACGTGTGCCGTCTCTCTGATTCCGCGTGACGAAACTGCACCTGAGCGGTTTATGAAAAACTCCGGCCAGCGGATTTGCTGACCGGGGCCGAATCGAGGCGCTTTGTGGGCAAGCTCCTCCGTTCGCTACATCGTTAAACGCTTCCGACGCGTCGAACTATTCGGCAGTGGCATCCACGTCGTTCGCTTGTGATCGATAACGTACACTTGGCCGGAGCGCTCGCATTCTCTCACCGCGTCCGCGCCGTGCTGATGAATCGTCATAGACGCCAGTCGCATCCTTCCCCGACACCGTGGATTGTTGCATCGCATCAGTTGCTAGAGACTCATTTGCGTGATCGTGACGCGATTTCGCCACGGGCCGACAAGTTGCCAACACGCGAGTTGAGCCAAGGCTAGGGATATTCGGGGACCTCCAGGCCTTCCTCGATTTCCAACCATGAGACTTGCTGGTTGGTTTCCAGATCCTTGATGGCGCGGTTGGCTTTGATCTCCTGCACCGAGAAATCCTGCGCGACTATCGGATCGCGCGTCCAATCCCACCAGCCGCGATTGTCCATCGCTCTCGCTGCTTTCAGCTCGTTGACCAACCTCGCCCGTTGCTCGAGCGAGAGTGATTTGGGCGGCACGAACTGCGCGTCGTCGATTTGCGATTGGGAGACATACTGCCCGTGCTCCAAATCGCTGATCACTTGGGCGGCATTCTCGGCGCGAATCGAATAGTCGCCCGAAGCAACCGGCCCGACCGCGGGATCGCTCGCGTTACTCGAGTCGATTTCTCTCGCTGCCTGCAACCGTCGCAGTGTTTGTTGGGTTTGCGCGGCCGATACGTTCGATTCGGCTTGCGCGCAAGCTGATAC
>JBAVQA010000520.1:0-2785 GCA_049693595.1 Candidatus Acidiferrales bacterium
TAATCATGGACGTAACAAAGACCACTCCGGAAAGTTCCAGAGCGGCGATGTCAATCGACTCAATAATTATTTCCAGCGTGCCATGATGAGTTTCGAATGCCTCAACGAAGAAGTGCAGAAAAATCAATGCCCAGGCGTAGGTCCAGAGCCGAATGCGGGCAGACGGGGCGTGTTTTCGCAGCGATAAAAATATCGCCACCAGCACAGCAAGCACAAGAATCGTCGGAAGTTTGTCGAGAAATGGAGTCACAGGTTTGGCCCTGACATAACGAAGTTATCGGTCGGGGCCAAGTGCAACAATAGAGCGTTGGTACCGAACTATGAGAAATGGAAGGGGACTACTTATGTCAGTAAGTACTACTTATCCAACGGCCTACGTACGTCGAGCATGACCTCACTGCCCTCGGGTAAATCGAGCCACTCGACTGGTACTAAGACACCATTTAGAAATCGCGCGCGAATTTTGAGCGACGTGGGCGACGCGGGACGCCCACGCTGCGATGGTTGGTGTGCCGCTTCAGAATTTTCTTTCGCTGCAAGTAGTTGCGCTTCGCCATGCCGGGTAGGAATTTCGGATTTTGCGCCTTCTCGGCGGACTCCGCCGGTCATTCCGCCCTGATCCAGCGCGACATTCGCCAGGGCGTCCGCCTCGGTATTTAACTCGCGGCGGACGTGCTCGATGATGAAGTACTGAATTCGCCGGGCCAATTTCGCAGCACGTTCGTGAAGCGGTTTCAGATCCGGGCTTTTCACTTTGTAACGGCCTTGCATCTGCCGGACGAGAAGCTCGGAATCGCTTCGAATTCGGAGCGCTCGAATATCGTGGGTTGCCGCGTAATCAAGCGCAGCGAGAAGCGCGTAATATTCGGCGACGTTATTCGTTTCGCGACCGATATTCTTCGCCAGCTCGAGAACGATTTTTCCGGAAGCATCTCGCAGGACTACCGCGTAAGACGCCGGGCCCGGATTCCCGCGCGAAGCGCCGTCGATATTAGCGATGTGAACGCCAGCAGGCGGCCCAGCCAAAGGAGTCTCTGCAAATAATTGCGCGCTGCCCGGAGGCGTGAGTTTGGCAGGCCGTTTCATTTGTTAACAGTCTCGGTGGAACACAGAATTACAAGGGGTTGGCAGCTGCTGCGCTTCATTTTTGGGAGAGCCCGGCCGGAGTGGAGGAAGGCGCGTCGGAAGCAACCGTGGCTGCGGAAGACATCTGTTCGTAATAGTAGAGAATGCGAGTGCAAGTTTCACAGTGAAACATTTCCTGGCTATCGGAGCGGCGCATTTCCTGAAATACGTGCGGCCGGATGCGCATCCCGCAGGCGGTGCATTTCTCATCGCGAACTTCGGCAAGCGCGACGCCGTGATGCTTTTTTACAATGCGGTCGTAATGATCCAGCATGTTCTCATCGATACCTGTGGTGACGCGGGCGCGAGCGGCTTCCAGCTCCACCAGAGCTTTTTCAGCTTCCGCTTTTTCAGTTTCAATCTTGGAGCGCTCGCCCCGAGCAACTTCTTCCACTTCCTTCAGCGATTTCTCCGAAATCTTGATGCGCCGGTCATACTCTTCGCCCGCAACCATTTGCTCCAGCAAGCGGTCTTCCGCTTTGGCAATCTCTTCTTCCGCCATTTGCACTTCGTGCTGCAAAGCTTTGTAAGCCTCGTTCGTCTTTATCTGGGAAGTCTGGTCCTTATACTTACGGACCTTTTCTTTCCATCCGTCAACGACGAGCTCATATTTTTTGCGATCTTTGACGGTGGCAAGCTGCGCGGCTTTGCTGTGATCTAGTTCGGCTTTCGACGCGGCAACGCGGGCGTCCGCTTCAGCAATTTTCTTTGGAAAGGAAGTCAGGCGCGCGCGGACATCTTGAAGCCGCATGTCCACGGCTTGCAGTTCGAGCAGGTCCTGAAGAATCTTCAGCACTGTATCAACATTCTAGCACACGCCGCTGGCGGCCTAGCGGACGCACTTGCCACGCCAGGTGTGCGAGCGAATCGCGCTTTCGCCGCTAAAGGCTGCTCTTGAAAAACGCGATAGTACGGCGCCAGGAGTCCGTTTGAGCTTCAGCGTCGGCTTCTGGCGTCCCCCCGAAGGAAAATTTCGCGCCGCGGAGATACGTATTGCCCGATTCACGAGAGGTCGTAGGGAGGTACGGGTAGCGCAACATGTGGCCCGCGCGCGGGTAGTGTAGATGCTCCACTGAATGCGCGAAGTTGTTCTTCTTCAACCGCGCGACGATAGCTTCGCTCATTTCCGCCGCGGGCCAGAGATGGTCGTCGCCGCCAGAAATCAAGAGTACCCGACCGCGCATTCGTTCCGCCGGAATGGACGCGCGCTCGATCGCTTCGCGATTGCGCAAGCCCGCGCGAAACAGGTTCCGGAACATCACCGGCCGCCGCAAGACGGCAACAGGAATAGCCGAACGCCACATGAAAGCGCGCAAAGGCATCGGTGCGAACGGGACAGGCAAGCCTTGCCAGGTCCATGACGGAATAATTTCACCAGTGGCCTTGTCTCGGCCGCTGGCTGCCCACGCGACGCTGCTCGGTGCGTAGGCCGCCACAGCATGAATCGCCGGGAATTTTGCAGCAAGGAGCAGCGCTAGCTCCGCGCCGCGTGAAATACCAAGGACACCGATGCGTTGGGCGTCAATTTCGGGTTGCGCCGCAAGCCACCCGAGCGCGGCTTCAAAATATTCCAGAGGAATCCGGTGCAACCAGGTAGGCAGTGGCGGGATCCCGAAATATGCCAGGGCCAGAGTCGCAAAACCATGCCGGGAGAGAGCGG
>JBAVQA010000521.1:0-7924 GCA_049693595.1 Candidatus Acidiferrales bacterium
ACTCAATACGGTAGAGACCAACATTATGACCGCCGAAGATCCCGTCGAATTCCAGCTTGCCGGAATCAACCAGGTACAGATGAAGGAGCAGATAGGCTTGAACTTCGCTTCGGCCCTGCGCGCTTTCTTGCGGCAAGACCCCAACATCATCCTGGTCGGCGAAATTCGAGACTTTGAAACCGCCGAAATCGCGGTGAAGGCAGCTCTTACAGGTCACTTAGTGCTTTCCACGCTACATACGAATGATGCGCCCTCCACAATCAGCCGATTGATGAACATGGGCATCGAGCCTTTCCTGGTGGCCACCTCTGTGAATTTGATCTGCGCGCAGCGGCTTGTGCGGCGTATTTGCTCGCAGTGCAAGGAGCCGCTGCAGGTTTTGCCGCAGGCGCTCAGGGACGCGGGTTACACGCCGGAAGAATCGGAGAAAGTGGTGATTCATCACGGCCGTGGATGCGGAACATGCAACAACACAGGTTACAAGGGACGCGTCGGCCTGTACGAAGTGATGGAAATCAACGACGAGTTGCGCGAGCTCATTCTTGTGGGAGCTTCCGCGTTGGAACTGAAAAAGAAAGCGCTCGAAACCGGGATGATTACGTTGCGTCGCAGCGGCTTACTGAAAGTGGCCCTGGGGCACACGACGATGGAAGAAGTATTGCGCGAGACCGTTCTGTAAGCGGAGGAAATAAATGGCCGGCATCACTTTAAGTGAACTTCTGAAGAAAATGATTGAAATGTCGGGCAGCGACTTGCACCTATCCACCAACAGCGCGCCGCGAATCCGCGTGCACGGCAAGTTGCGCCCGCTTGACATGCCTCCGCTGACCGCGGCAGACACCAAAGCGCTGGCCTATAGCGTGCTGACCGACGTGCAGAAGCACCGGCTGGAGGAGAATCTGGAGCTGGACTTCTCGTTCGGCCTGAAGAGCCTGGCGCGTTTTCGAGGCAACATCTTCCACCAGCGCGGCGCGGTCGCAGCCGTTTTCCGTACGATTCCATGGGAGATTAAGACTTTTGATGCTCTAGGGCTGCCCAACGTGGTCCGAGGGCTTTGCGACAAGCCGCGCGGACTCGTTCTGGTGACCGGACCGACCGGATCAGGCAAATCCACGACGCTCGCCGCCATGCTCGACAAAATTAACAACGAGCATGAAGAGCACATGATCACGATCGAAGACCCGATCGAGTTCCTCCACAATCACAAAAAATGCCTGGTAAATCAGCGCGAGGTGCATTCCGACACGCATTCGTTCGCGAATTCGCTGCGGGCCGCTCTGCGCGAAGACCCTGACGTGGTGCTGATCGGCGAAATGCGCGACCTGGAGACCATCGAGTCGGCGCTTCGAATCGCCGAGACCGGCCACTTGACGTTTGCCACCCTGCACACAAATTCCGCGGTATCGACGATCAACCGCATCATCGACGTGTTTCCGGCTCACCAACAGCCGCAGGTGCGCGCGCAACTGTCGATGGTGCTCGAGGGCATTCTTTGCCAATCCCTGTTGCCGAAGATCGACGGCCGAGGCCGAGCGATGGTGATGGAGATTCTGATTCCCACCGCCGCCATTCGTAACCTGATTCGCGAAGACAAGATTCACCAGATTTATTCAGCGATGCAGACCGGCACGGGCGCGTCCGGAATGCAGACGTTCAATCAGAGCCTGGCGAATGCCTATCAACAAAAGTTAATCACGATAGAAGTGGCGCTCGCGCGTTCGTCGAACCCAGACGAATTACAAGACTTGATCAACCGTGGAGTGGTGTCGCCGCCTACTACTGGTGGCCGAACGCCCGTCCGGCGGTAACTGAAATCAAGGAATAGGAGGCAACAGATCATGCCGGTATTTACATATCGTGGAGTGAACAAGACGGGTGCGACCGTCACGGGAGAGCGCACGGCTGCGACAAAGGCCGAGGCGACCGCGTCGCTCAAACGCGAGCAAATCAACGTCAGCAAGCTTTCCGAGAAGGGGAAAGAATTCAGCATCCCCACTTTCGGTGGAGGGGTAGATTCGAAAGAGCTGGCTATCTTCACGCGCCAGTTCTCGGTAATGATCGACGCCGGCTTGCCCTTGGTGCAGTGTCTCGAAATTCTCGCCGGGCAACAGGAAAACAAAACCTTTCAAAAAATCCTCAACGGCGTGAGAGCTTCGGTGGAAGGCGGCGCCACGCTGTCTGCCTCGATGAAGCAGTACGAGAAGGTGTTCGACCCGCTTTATTACAACATGGTGGAGGCGGGCGAGACGGGCGGTATTCTCGACACGATTCTTCAGCGCCTTTCCAGCTACATCGAGAAAAACGTAAAACTGAAACGCGCTGTGAAGTCGGCGATGATCTATCCGATCGCAGTGCTGGGTATCGCCGGCGGCGTGATCATCCTTCTTCTGTGGAAGGTCGTGCCGATCTTCACCACCCTATTCAACGGACTTGGTGTGGACCTGCCGCTGCCCACCAGAATCGTGATCACGCTCAGCAACTTCGTCGGCAGCATCTACGGATTGGTGATCCTGGCGTTTTTCGTCGGCATCGGTTTTGCGTTGAAGTTCTGGTACGGCACACCGCAAGGACGCTACGCGATAGACGCTGTCCTGCTGAAGCTGCCGTTGATCGGAATGCTGCTGCGCAAAATTGCGGTGGCCCGATTCACGCGAACTCTTGGCACTTTGATCTCCAGCGGCGTGCCCATACTGGAAGGGCTCGATATCACCGCGCGTACTTCCGGAAACGCTGTGGTCGAGAGAGCGATCACCGCCACGAGAAAAGCTGTCGAGGCAGGCCGCTCGCTTGTGGATCCTCTGAAGGAAACCAGCGTTTTCCCCGGCATGGTGACGCAGATGATCGGCGTTGGAGAACAGACGGGCGCCATGGACGCCATGCTCCAAAAGATTGCCGATTTCTACGAAGACGAAGTGGACGCCGCGGTGAAGGACCTCCTGACAGCCATGGAACCTATCATGATCGTGGTCCTCGGAGTCGTCGTTGGCGGCATCGTTATTTCCATGTACCTGCCATTGTTCTCGTTGATCGGTAAGCTTGCCGGTCACTAAAAACCTGGCGTGCCGACGGTTTGAAAGGGCCCTCCGTTTGATGGGTGCCCAGCGCCGGCGGCACGCCGTTTACTACTCATCCTCGGAAAAGGATCCAGCCGGTGAATTCAGCGGGACCGGCGACGAAAACAAATGAAATCCGCAACCAGCGTGAGTGAATGGCTCCCCTGGCTGGGCCGTGTTCGCTTCCTCGCCATTACTTTTCTGCTGGGCATCGTGGTGGCCGCGCGTCAGCTTACCCCCGACTCCATATCAGTCCGATCCTTTGTTCCGCTCGTCGCCCTGTGGTACATGCTTGCCATCGTTTACGTAATTCTGCAGCGCTGGACTCCACAGGCGCGCGTGCATGCGCCCCTGCAGATTATCTGCGACCTGTTGATCATCACCGGCGTGGTGTACACAACCGGAGCGCAGGATAGCTACTTTATTTCGCTTTATCTCCTCGCCATCCTCATGGCCAGCGTTTTGTTTTCCAGGCGCGGAGTCTTCCTGGTTGCCGGGGCGAGTTTCGCGCTTCTGGCAGGCGTAATCGAGCTGGCGCATTACGGCGTCCTTCCGCGCACGGCGAATTCCGCGCCCATGCAGACCGCTCTGGATTCATGGCTTGCCAGCAATCTCTTTGCATTTATAGCCGTCGCGTACCTCGGCAGTCTTCTGGCGCAAACACTCCGCAAGAAAGGCGTCGAACTCGAAGAGAAGAGTGCAGAACTTAAAGATCTCCGCGCGTTCAATCAGGACATCATCGAATCCATGCGCGGCGGCCTGCTCACCACGGATCTCGAGGGCCGCATTTTATTGATGAATCGCGCTGGAATCGAAATTATGGGCCTCGAATCGATTCCTCCGCGGGGTCAGAAAGTCCAGGATGTATTTCCCGGTTTCTGGCCGGTGGAAACGGATGGCCAGGGAAGTCCATTGGCGGCGCGGAAAGAAATTGAGTTTCGAACGACTGCCGGCAACATCCGTTTTCTAGGCCTTTCAATTTCGACCCTGCGAACGAGCCAGAATCAGAACACCGGCTTCGTTTACAATTTTCAAGACCTCACGCAACTGAAGCGCCTCGAACGCGAAGTGCTCACCAAGGAACGCATGGCGGCACTCGGGAGGCTTTCCGCGGCCATCGCGCACGAAATACGCCAGCCATTGACCGCCATGACCGGAGCGCTAAAGGAACTGGTGCGGCTTGCGCCGCTCGAGGATGACGATAAGAAGCTCGTCCAAATCGTTAGCCGCGAGTCCCAAAGGCTGAATCAGATCATTACGGATTTCCTCGATTACTCACGCGAAAAGACCTACGCCTTCGCCGATGTGGATGTAGTGCCGATCATCGAAGAAACCCTGTTGTTGCTCGAGCATGACGCGTCAGCCAAAGGCAAGTTCCGCTTTGACCGCAACATCAAGGTCCGCAACGCCCGCGCCCGTGCCGACCGTGATGCTCTAAAACAAGTCTTCTGGAACCTTTGCAACAACGCTTTGCGTGCTATGCCCAATGGCGGACTTCTCGCCGTGGAACTCGACGCGGACGAAACATGGGTGCGCATTTCCATACGCGACACGGGCATCGGACTAGACTCCCGCGAATTAACCCGAATTTTCGAGCCGTTTCAATCGGGGTTCACCGGCGGCACAGGGCTGGGTTTGGCCATCGTCTATCAGATATTGCAGGCGCATCGCGGCCGTATCCGAGTGGAAGCGGAAAAGGGCCAGGGTGCCGAGTTCGTCGTAGAACTTCCGCGTTCCTCTGCGGAGCGAGTGCCGGCGCGGCAACTAAAAAATCGACCGGCGGAAATGCTTACGGTGGGGAAGGGCTAGGGCCATGGCTCATTTACTTGTAGTGGATGACGAGCCGTCGATTCGGGAGCTTCTTGAGATCAGCTTCCGAAAAGAAGGGCATAAAGTCGAAGTAGCCTCCAGCGGAGAAGCGGCTAAGGCGCGGTTGGCCGGACAAATATTTGACATCGTTATCTCCGACATATGCATGCCTGATATGGATGGGGTCGAGTTGCTTCGTTACAGCAAGGAAGTTTCGCCTTCCACAATTTTCATTTTGATTACCGGCGTTCCCACCATCGGTACTGCAATTGATGCTGTGAACTTCGGCGCGGATCGCTACGTAGTTAAGGGCGACCGCCTCCTGGACGAACTGCGTCCCGCGGTGCAGCAGATCACCGAGAATCAGCGGTTGAAGAAGGAAGCGGGTGAGCTACGCCGCCAGATCCGCCGCCTGACGGGCTTCGACCAAATTATCGGAACGAGTCCGAAAATGCGCACTCTTTTCGACATGATCGCCACCATCGCCCCGCAATCCAGCCGCGTGCTGATTACCGGCGAGAGCGGCACGGGGAAGGAACTCGTAGCTCGCGCAATTCACGAGAACAGCGCGCGGGCGAAAACGCCTTTCATCACGATTAATTGTGGGGCCTTCCCGGAGACGCTCCTGGAATCCGAGCTCTTCGGCTACATGCGCGGTGCATTCACCGGAGCGAATGAAAATCGTCGCGGGCTTTTTCAGGCGGCAGATGGCGGAACTCTTTTCATGGATGAGATTGGCAACATGAGTCTCACCATGCAGGTGAAGCTTTATCGAGTTCTGCAAGAAGGAAAAATACGCCCGCTGGGAAGCAACGAAGAAACCAGTGTCGACGTTCGAGTGATCGCCGCCACAAACAAGGATCTTGAAAAGGAAATCGCCGAGGGGCGATTCCGCGAGGATCTGTTCTATCGCCTCAATGTGATTCCCATTCATCTGCCGGCGCTGCGAGAGCGCAGTGAGGATATCCCGTTGCTGGCCCGCGCCTTTCTCGACCGATATTCCAAATCCATGGGGAAGAAGATCGAGGGAATCGAGCCTGAAGCGCTCCGGCGCCTCGAAGTTTATGAATGGCCGGGCAACGTGCGCGAACTGGAAAATACCATCGAGCGCGCGGTAGCGCTGGAAACCACGAAACGCGTATCGGTGGAGAACCTGCCGGAGCGCGTCACCAGCTTCTATCAGGAGTCTCGTTCGAACGGACACTCTGAAAGCAAAGCTTTCCTAATTCCTGACGTCGGAATGGATCTGGAGAAACTCATTGGATCCACCGAAAGAGCTTATTTACTCGCTGCGCTGGAATGTTCTGGAGGAGTTCGTATCCGCGCTGCGGAAATGTTGAAGATGACCTACCGCTCGTTCCGCCACTACGCAAAAAAACACGGTGTTTGACACTGTTTCACTTTGGTGCGGGCTCTTAACGTCTTTGCACTCGACCTTTATCGGCCTTTTTTCATCCCCGATTTAGAACAAAGCGATTTTCTAGTGCCTGCTTGAAAATTATTAGTGTGGCGTGGTGTGCTAACACTGGACTTACATCGTGTCTTCTCCGGATTTACGAGTGTCTGCTGAACGGCGCTGGGCGTGCTCTAGTCGTGCTGTATCCCGCCAGGGGTACAAACAAAGATTGAGTCTCGTAGATCGGCCAAGGAGAAACACGCTAATGATTAAGAACCAGAGAGAGAAAGGGTTTTCGTTAATCGAATTGCTGATCGTCGTAGCGATCATTTTGATCATCGCGGCAATCGCAATTCCGAACTTGCTTCGCGCACGCATCGCGGCCAATGAGGCTTCGGCAGTAGGCTCAACTCGTACGCTGAATACCGCTGAGGTGACTTATAGCTCGACGTACGGTACTGGCTTTGCACCGTTGGCGAGCTTAGGCGGCGCGGCGGGTTGTGTTGCGGCAGCCGCGACTGCTTGTTTGATCGATCCGGTTCTGACTGCTGGAACCAAGACCGGTTACACCCTCGCCGCAGTAGCGGCCACGGGCGCCGGCACGGTGCTTTCTCCGTTCCAGACGTACGAAGTGAACGCCACGCCGTTGTCAGTTTCGACCGGTACGCGTGCGTTCTGCTCCGATCAATCGGGTGTGATTCGTTACAACCTGACTGGCGCAGCGATTGGAACGGCTGCAGGAACTTGCGGTGCTGTGACAACCATCCTTCAGTAGTCAGCAGTTCGGATGTGTTTCGAACGGGGAGGAAGCTTCAGCTTCCTCCCCGTTTTTTTTTGTTTGAACATAAGTCGATATCGAAGAGCATCGTCGGCCACCCCTGCACAGTACCGAACGTCAGACCTCCATATCCGCAGGGCAAGAATAATGAAAAAGCTTTAAGAAGCCATCCTCCCCGCTCCGATTCGCTCGCCTCAAGGACTCACCCCATGCCGCTATTGATGAACGGTGTAATCCGCTGTATGGTGTCTGTACACAGAGGGGGCTATTGAGGAACACTGCTGGCTTTTGCCGGGTGGTACGCCGCAGCGAGTACCCGGGAGCATGGGCCGCTTATTCAAGGAGAGAGGACATGAATAGGAAACAGAAGGGTTTTTCACTTATCGAATTGCTGATCGTGGTGGCGATCATTTTAATCATCGCGGCTATCGCAATTCCGAACTTGCTTCGCGCCCGCATGTCGGCCAATCAAGCGTCAGCGGTTGGGTCGGTTCGCGCGCTAGCAACTTCGAACATCACCTACAGCTCGACTTGGAACAACGGTTTTGCTCCGACGCTGGCCACGCTGGGCGGCGCTCCAGGTGGAGCGGCGACCTGCAACGCAGCGCAACTGGTGGATCAAGTTCTGGCGGCTACCGGTCAAAAGACCGGCTACAAGCTCTCGTATAACGTAGGCGTCCCAAACGCGGCTGCAGCGCCAACTTGTGGTGCGCCGGGCGGAAATACCTTCGCCTTCACCGCATTGCCCATCAACCTCGGCTCGACGGGACAAACGGCGTACTGCTCCGCGGAAGACGGAGTTGTGCGCAACGATCCCACCGGCACCGGGATGGCAGCTGGCCAGGCCGACTCGGCTTGCATGTCCTTCGGGTCACTGCAGTAAGCGAA
>JBAVQA010000522.1:0-7396 GCA_049693595.1 Candidatus Acidiferrales bacterium
GCATGAATCCAGCCAAGCGGGATAGCCCGGAAGCCAAGCCTCAGGAAACGCAACGAGCTCCGCGCCCTGTGAAGCCGCGTCGCGAATCAAGCCGCGAGCTTTTTCCATACTGCCATCGAGGTCCATGTACACAGGCGCGGCTTGAACCACGGCAACGCACGTCTTTGTTTTCATCCCTACTCCCCTGGATCATGAGCTCGTTGGTTCGGCATACGGCTTGGCAACAAAACTCGGCATGCCTGCTGCTATTTGGAGATCAAATTAGAAGGGCTGATGTCCTTCTCTGTCAACAGGTTAAGCTTCAGCCCTGCGTTAGAACCATGAACTATGGACGTGACCACAACAGCTGTACCACGACGGGGAACCAAATTCTAGGCGTTTAAACTCTTGTTCGATTGCCTTCTGCGTCACAAGTTTCATTCGATTTTCAACTTGATCTCGCCCGCCAGGCTCCGGTACTCGGTCAGCGAGCATACTACCGATTGTTGCGATAGTCCCAAGCTCTACTATGGAGCAGCGCTGCAGGCAATCCCAGCGCCACGTGTGACCTTCATTCATCAGCTCCCGATTTCTTCGGGCTTCCTTATGAAATGAAACTATTCCCGACCTGCGGAATCAGACGCCAGGCGGATACGCGCGCTCAAGACCTGCCGCCGGAGGAGCCTCGTGATCAGTCTTGGCTCCGTGAGAAATCGGCCGGGTAATACAGGCGCGCGCTGTAACTTTCTCTAGATCCCCGCATCAGACGGTAAGGGACACCATTCGTTTATTGTTGTTCGGGATGAACATGCCACAGCCGCATTTGGAGTCCAAGGAGACGGAGCTCATCAGGCGTGTTTGCGGCGGCAATCCCGAAGCTTTCGAAGAATTGGTCCGCCCCTATGAACGCTTGGTGTACGTGACCGCGATTTCTATCCTAAGAAACCAAGCCGATGCAGAGGAAGTTGCACAGGAGGCAGTTTTAAAGGCGTTCTCGAAACTCTCAAGCTTCCGTGCGGAATGCAAGTTCAGCACCTGGCTCGTGCAAATCACTTATAACGAAGCGAGGATGAGGCTGAGGAAGGATCGTCGTAACCTTTATGAGTCCCTCGATGAGCATCACGAGGAACCGGAAGGCGACTATTGGCCAAGAGACTTTGCGGATTGGCGCCCGATACCTTCCGAACTGCTCGAATAGAACGAGACGCGCCAAGCATTACAGAATGCAATTGATTCGCTTAGTCCCACCTATCGAGAGGTTGTGGTCTTGAGAGACGTTCAGAATCTGAGCATCAAAGATGCGGCGACGATCTTAGGGGTATCGGAAGGGACCGTCAAAACTCGCCTTCATCGGGCGCGGCTATTACTGAGAGATGCCCTGGCCCCCGGAATCGACGGTTGCTGGTGCACGGAACGGAGTTATCAGAAAGTGAGACCATGGTGAAAAAGAAGGGTGCAATGGGGAGAATTGAGATTAGTTGTGTCGAAGTGTGGCGGGAAGTATCCAATTATCTTGATGCGGATATCTCTCCTGAACTGCGCGAGAGAATGGAGGCGCATTTCAAAGTATGCGCGCACTGTTCCGCGGTACTCGACGGGATGCAGAATGTCGTGGGCTTGGTCGCCGATGGCAGGCTGTTTCAAACGCCTGAGGGGTTTAATAAGCGCCTGTACAGCAAGATTAATCCGCACCGGTAACCTGGTGCTGACCCGATTGAATCTCCCGCGGCCGAAACGGATCGGCAACGTCCTGGTTGTCCATGTACAACCATAATTTCCAGTTCCCGTCCCGGTCCCTCCTCCAGATATCAACGTAACGGTCCCTCCGTTGAATCGGCTGACCGCCATCTTTGGGTGTGAGCGTTAGACTATGCAGACCGTAATCATAGGCGACATCCCCTTCGATTCGGATCTCGTAAACAATCACCACCAAATTCGCCCTAAAACGCTCGAAAAGAACCCTCAGACGAATCTCGAGCGAATCCAATCCGCTCTTGCCAAATTCGCTGGGTTGACGGTCGGAAAAGCTAACCAGCTCAGGATCTGCGATCGCCAAAAACCGCCTCACGTCGCCAAGATTGAAAGCCTCCCGAAATTCGGTCTTGGCCGCATTAATTGAAAATAGTTCGTCCATCTCTTGGCTCCCGTGTTGGATCGAGACTGGAATTATTACCTGTTCGCCGATTAATAGTATCAAAGCACGTCTTCGGCCAAGAGGTCGACTTTGAAGGGGTCCAAACGCCCGCGCAACGCCCTGCCTAGTGAGCACGGGCTCTGCCCCCGGGTAGCAAACGTTTGGTCTCCTGACCTACTACTGTAGAGGGCGCACGGCAGGACGACCAAGACGGACGAGCCTCGTTCTATTGGCTAGACCTGATTGGGTCGTCTTGCTCTATATCAAATTGATGTGGCCGTCAAATTCTTCCTGCTAGAGCGTAAGTGCCGGCGATCAAAAGGGTCGCGACGAGCGTGGCCGGAGCGAACGCAGCTTTCATGATTGCCTGGTAGCTTGGAATTGGTTGGTTGAAGTAAGCTTAGCGAACTGCAACTGGGTCATATGAGACCGGATGGACGCTTCTCCAAATGCGGGGCATTCGTGAGTAAAATGATCGTGGCGGAGAGAAGTTGTTGAGCGCCGAGCTGGTTGCAACGAGTCGCCAATGAATAAATCCTCGGCATCTGGTTCGCAGGCCGCGACGAAAGCCGAGCCATCGAAGAGCTGCAGCGCAGCGCTTTCGACTGAGCCGCTGCTCAACATTCTGGAACTGATTTTCGGCGGCGCGCCACTCCAGGACGTGTTGGCGTCGATTGCGCACCTCGTCGAATCGCAAGTTGAAGGGATGCTGTGCACGATCTGGTTGCCCGACGAGGATGGCAAGCACGTTCGGTGCGCGGCGGCACCGAGCATTCCGAATTATCGCGACCACGTTGGACTGATGGCGATCGGGCCGAAGGGCGCGTCGTGCGGCACGGCGATCTACCGGAAGCAGCCGGTCTTCGTGCATGACATTCTAACGGACCCTCTTTGGGACGATTACCGGCACATGGTGATTCCGTTCGGGATTCGCGCGGTCTGGTCGCGACCACTTTTTGCGCGCGACGGAAAGGCGCTCGGCACGTTTGCGATGCACTATCGGGAAGCGAAGAGCCCGCAGGCGATCGACCTGCAGCTGATCGAGAACGCAAGCCACATCACCGGAATCGCGATCGAGCGGCACCTGAGCGAAGAAAAGTTGCGACGCGAGCGCGACAACGAGGCGAAGCAGAGGCTGTATCTGGAGCAGGAGATTCGTTCGGAGTTTGGATCAATCATCGGCGAGAGCGTGGCGCTGAGGGAGACGTTGAATCTGGCGTCGGTGGTGGCGCCAACCGATTCCACAGTGTTGATTCAGGGCGAAACAGGAACCGGCAAGGAGCTAATCGCGAGGGCGATTCACGAATCGAGCAGCCGAAAGGACCGCGCGTTTGTGAAGCTGAATTGCGCCGCGATACCGCTGGGGCTGCTGGAGAGCGAGCTATTTGGCCACGAAAAGGGAGCGTTCACTGGAGCGATTGCTCAAAAAGCGGGACGCTTCGAACTGGCGGACAAAGGCACACTGTTTCTCGACGAAGTCGGAGACATTCCGCTGGAGCTGCAGGCAAAGCTTCTTCGCGTTCTGCAGGAACACGAATTCGAGCGACTGGGCAGCAACCGAACACATAAGGTGGATGTGCGGATGATCGCGGCGACGCACCGGAATTTGGCGTCGATGGTGAAACAGGGAACATTCCGCGAGGATCTTTATTACCGGTTGAAAGTGTTTCCGGTAAACCTGCCTGCGCTGCGGCAGCGCGTGGACGATATTCCAACGCTAGTGCGGCATTTTGCGGCGCTCTACGCGCGGCGGATGAACAAGAAGATCGAGGAAATTCCGGCAGAGACGCTGGAGGCGCTGGTGCGCTACCGGTGGCCCGGGAACGTCCGCGAGCTGCAGAATTTTATCGAGCGCGCGGTGATTCTCTCGCCGCAC
The DNA here is from genome assembly GCA_049693595.1 of Candidatus Acidiferrales bacterium. Taxonomy (GTDB): domain Bacteria; phylum Acidobacteriota; class Terriglobia; order Acidiferrales; family UBA7541; genus Palsa-295. Next base: position 3,990 of record JBAVQA010000522.1, read on the forward strand.
TCGGTGCTGCGCGCGCCGATTTCGGAGCTCGAGTCTTACGCGCCGCAGCGGATGGCCGAGCCGCCGATGACGGATCTTGCGCAGCTCGAGCGCGACCACATCGTCCGCGCATTGGAAGCAACCAACTGGGTGATCGGTGGCCGAAAGGGCGCTGCGGAGCGACTGGGGACGAAGCGGACGTCGCTCGTTTACAGAATGAAGAAGCTGGGCATCAAACGCCTCCCGTCAAAATGAATCGGCTTTTTGCGGGTCCCGACTGGATCCGTCCAGTTCGGCTACATCTGAGAGCCGTCGCGACGAAAATCCGTCGGTGACGAATTTCCGTCGCGGATTCGTCACTCTTCCGAAGAGAAGTGTTCGTCCTGGTTAGCTGCCATCCTCCCGCTTTTCAAATGACTTAAACAAAACCGCGCGACCGCCGAGGGAGCTGGCGCCTTTTGGTCTGGCAGTTGCACTGCTGTCGGAGTTTAGATGCCGAGGAGCATTTATGACGAAAACCAACCCAACGAACGGGCAAGGCTGCTGCACACCGACGACGATACACAACGTCGATGCGGACGGCGTGAATGTATTCTACCGGGCTGCGGGAGATACGTCCGCGCCGGTCCTGCTGTTGCTGCACGGATTTCCAGCGTCGTCGTTCATGTTCCGTGAACTGATCCCGCGCCTCGCGGACCACTACCGCGTGATTGCGCCGGATTTGCCGGGCTTCGGATTTACAAAAGTTCCCGCCGAGCGAAACTACGTCTACACATTCGACGCGCTGGCGAAGACGATCGACGCGTTCACCGACACTCTGAAGCTCAAGCGGTACGCGATTTACGTGTTTGACTACGGCGCGCCGACCGGATTTCGCTTGGCAACCGCGCATCCGGAGCGGATCACAGCGATCGTTTCGCAGAACGGCAACGCGCATGAGGAAGGACTTGGTGATGCGTGGGGACCGATCCGCAAATATTGGTCTGAGCCGACCGCGGTGAACCGCGAAACGATCCGAAAGGCCATTCTGAATCTGGACGGAACGCGCTGGCAGTACACACACGGCGTGGCGAATCCGGACAGCGTGCCGCCCGAGTCGTACACGCTGGATGCGGCGCTGCTCGAACGGCCGGGCAACAAGGACATTCAGCTCGACCTGTTCCTGAATTACGCATCGAACGTGAAGCTCTACCCAAAATTTCAGGAGTATTTCCGAAAATCCAAGCCGCCGCTGCTTGCGATTTGGGGAAAGAACGATCCGTTTTTCATTCCGGCCGGGGCGGAAGCGTTTCGAAAGGACATTCCAAACGCGCAGGTCCAATTTCTCGATACGGGACATTTCGCGCTGGAAACGCACGTGATCGAGATCGCCGCCGCGATGAACGAGTTCCTCGACAACGCGCTGAGGGCGGGCCACGCGGGCGCTGGTGGATAGCGGAAGCGGTAGCCACTCGTCGCTGATTGTCGAGCGAATTCAAACGAGGGGAAAACGATGGAACGTCGGAAGTTTCTGGGAACACTCACGGCGGCATCGTTAGGCGTCGTGCTGGGAGGCGGCGCGAGTGCGGCAGCGCCGGCAGTGAAAGGGAGTGGGTTTCCTGAGAACTCGACAATCGTGCTGGTACATGCAGCGTGGGCAGACGGATCGTGCTGGAACAACGTGATTCTTCCTCTCGAGCGGCACGGGCTGAAGGCGATGTGTGCACCAATCCCGCTGACGTCACTCAGCAACGACGCGGCGGCGTTGAGCCGGGCACTTGAACGGACTGCGGGCCCTGTTGTGTTGGTGGGACACGCGTACTCCGGAGCCGTGATCGCCGCCGTGAAGGAGGAGCGAGTGAAATCGTTGGTCTATGTGACGGCACTCGCGCCTGATGAGGGCGAGACAGTTGCGAAGGTGTTCTATCGAGATACGCCAAGTCCTCAGCAGCCAAAGATGGTTCCCGATGCCCACGGCTACGTCTGGATGCCGGACGAGGCGTTTCGCAAGGCGCTCGCGCAGAAAGCGTCGGCGGATCAAGCCAAGATAGCGGCTGCCGTGCAACGTCCGATTTCCGTTCAGTGCATTCAAGAGCCCGCGCCGGTGCCGCTGTGGAAGTCAAAGCCCTCGTGGTATCTGGTGGCGCAAGACGACCTGATGATAAGCCCGAAGACGCAGCGTTTCATGGCCGACCGTATCCACGCTACGGTTCGGCCGCATCCGGTGGATCACACGCCCATGTATGCATCACCGGCCGTGGTGGTTGACGTGATTCTGGAAGCTGCGCGCAAAACACTTTCGCAATAGGGACAGACCCTATGGACGTGAAATCTGTCGCCGTCGTAACCGGTGCGAGCCAGGGAATCGGGAAAGCCACATCGCTGAGGTTGGCGCGCGACTTCGCCGCCGTCGTGCTGGCGGCACGAGACAAAGAGAACCTCGAAACAGCGGCGAAAGAGGTGAGCTCAGCCGGCGCGGAAACGGAGTTCCTCGCCACGGATCTTCGCGAGCCGCAAGCAGCGGAAACAGTGGTGAAGGGGCCGATGCATGCGAATAATTTGAATCGAACGAACGCCGACCGGCCCGGCGTCGACTTGAGCGCCTTTTTCTCGGTGAAGGTTACGAAGAAAGAGGAGGACGCTGTGGAACGTCGTGAGTTTTTAAATGTGATTTCATCGGCATCGTTTGCGGCGACGCTGGGCTGCTCGCTCGCGGATTTCGCCGGGGCCCAGGATTCCGCACCGGCGGGCGGAAAAGCGAGCGACACAAGATCGTTCGAAGGTTCGCAAGTTGCAGTCGCGGGCAACACGATTTACGTCCGGCGATACGGAAAAGGGCCGGCGATTCTAATGGTTCACGGCTTCCCGCGAACGAGCCTGATGTGGCGGCATCTTGCTCCGCAGCTTGCGGAAAATCACACGGTGATTTGCGCGGACCTTCGTGCTTACGGCCGCAGCGGAACACCGGCGTCTACAGACGATCACTTTCCGTACTCGAAGCGCGCGATGGCGAAAGAGCTGCTGGAAGTGATGACGAAGCTCGGCTTCCCGACTTTTACGCTTATCGGCCACGATCGCGGAGGACGCGTTTCTTATCGCATGGCGCTCGATCACCCAAAGAGCGTTGAACGCCTCGCCGTCTTCGACGTGATTCCGATAAACGAAGCGTGGAGTCGAACCGATGCGCGATTCGCTCAAACCTACTGGCCGTGGATTCTCTTGAGCCAGAAGCAGTCGCTGCCGGAAAGTTATTTGCTCGGCGCGCCCGGTGCCGTTTACCACAACCCTTTCGGGCAAGGCTCGTTCGGGACAGAAATTCTCGAAGAGTATGTGTCGAATTACCGAGACCCGGCGCGCGTGCACGGAATCTGCGAAGAATATCGAGCTGCTGCGACGATCGACGTGGAGCACGACCGCGCGGACAAAGACGCGTCGCGAAAAATCGAATG
>JBAVQA010000523.1:0-16067 GCA_049693595.1 Candidatus Acidiferrales bacterium
CTATAGAGATTCCGCAGCCAGTGGGGCGAACATCCGCGCGCGCTGTCTCTCGCGAACGCGGTGTAAATGTAACGGTCGGCGAGCACCAGGTAGCCGCCATGCAACAACGGCATGATTTGCCGCTCGCAGCGGTCGGCAAAATCGGCTGCATGCAAAAGGGAGAATGTTGTCGGCGTCAGCAGGCGGCGCTGTTTTCCGCGACGCGTAGCGGATTTCACCAGGGGAGAAGAGTTCCATTCGGTGAAGTGAGTGCGGTAGCCGCCGATTTCGAGCCAACGTTTTAGGAGGTAGAGTTGGGTGCTCTTCCCGGAGCCGTCGATACCTTCCACAACCACCAAAGCGCCGGGATACGCACGTTTGGTGGCGGGTTGTTTGTTGGCCGGGGCAGGATCAGCGGCTGGCGAGATGTCAGGAGTACTCGTAACCATATGAATTATTTACACGGAATCACATATCATATCCCGGAACGATGAATAGATAGTGAAGAAAGTGTTACGGGGAAGAGACTCGAGGGGTCGAGAAAGGAATTAGGCTCCGGCAGTCTTATGCGAGGAGATTCGACCGATGAAAACGAAATTCAGCAAAGAGCTGGGGATTAAGCCAGGGCATAAAGTGAAGCTTTCAAAATGGGATGCTGACGACACGCTTGGCTGGGACAAGAATCATGAGATGAAAGAAAGCCTGGCGAGCGCTATTAAAAGACTGGACAGCTTTCAATACCGGCTGTACGCCGAAAAAAAACGGGCGATCCTGCTAATTTTTCAGGGGCTCGATGCGGCGGGCAAGGATGGAACTATTCGCCACGTGATGTCGGGAGTAGATCCACAGGGATGCGTAGTCAGGTCGTTCAAGGTGCCCACCCCGGAAGAAGCGGCGCACGATTTTCTTTGGCGCGTGCACAAAGCGGTGCCTGAATTGGGTGAAATCGGGGTTTTTAACCGGTCGCACTATGAGGACGTGTTGGTAGTGCGCGTCCACAATCTCGTGCCGAAAGATGTTTGGTCAAGGCGGTATGCCCAGATCAATCACTTCGAACACATGCTCGCTGAAAACCAAGTGAAGATTCTGAAGTTCTTTTTGCATATCAGCAAAGAGGAGCAGAAGAAACGCTTCCTGGAGCGCATCGACGACCCGGATAAACGCTGGAAAATTTCCGAAGCCGATTTCACGGAGCGAAAATGCTGGGACGACTATACATCAGCGTACGAGGACGCACTGGAGCGTTGTAATACGGCGGATGCGCCGTGGTTCATTATTCCGGCGAACAAGAAGTGGTTTCGCAACCTGGCGGTGTCGCACATTATTGACGAGGCGCTGAAAGAAATGGACTTCAAATTTCCAGCGCCAACGATCGATGTGAAGAAGCTAAAGTGGAAATGAGCGTTCGATGGCGCGCGCGTGATTTCCTGCTAGAATCGCTCGACTCGGAACGATGACAAGCGCGTTCCTCTTCGAATCGTGCGGCGCGAATTTCGCCGATCCGGCGGCTCATGATGAATGAAGCCGTTTTCCCGCGAAGTTTTCTGAAGGCGTATCCCCGCGCGGTGCGCGCTGAGGGATGTTTTGTGTACACGGCGGACGGCCAGCGGTACCTGGATGCATCAGGGGGAGCCGCCGTCATCACCATTGGACACGGTGTGGAAGAGATCGCCGGTGCGATGGCGGAACAGGCGTCACGGCTGGCGTACGTCCACTCCTCGCAATTCCACACTGCAAGCGCCGAAAAACTCGCCGAGCGAATTCTTGCGCTTGCCCCCAAGGGAATGCGGCAAGGCGGCCGCGTTTATTTTACTTCCGGCGGGTCGGAGGCTACGGAGACGGCGCTAAAGTTGGCGCGCCAATACTGGGTCGAACGCGGACAGAAAAAACGATTCCGCGTAATTTCCCGCTTGCAGAGTTATCACGGCAGCACGCTCGGGGCGCTTACAGTCTCCGGAAACGTCCGGCGGCGCGAGCCGTTCGCGCCCATGCTGTCCGAGTGGGGGCACATTCCGCCCTGCTATTGTTACCGCTGCCCTTACGGGCTTCGTTATCCGGAGTGCAATGTGGAGTGCGCGGACGAACTTGGCCGGATGCTGGAGCGCGATGGATCGGAAAATGTGGCGGCATTTATTTTCGAGCCCGTCGTCGGGGCGACTCTGGGGGCAGTTGCGCCTCCTGAAGGATACGTCCAGCGGATTTCGGAGATTTGCCGCGAGCGTGGAATTCTTCTGATCGCCGACGAGGTGATGACGGGAATGGGGAGGACGGGCAAGCCTTTTGCGGTCGAACACTGGGGCGCGACGCCGGATATGATTCTGGTGGGCAAGGGAATCGCGAGTGGGTACGCACCGCTGGGTGCGGTGATCGTCGCGGGACACGTTGTGGAAGCAATTTCCAGCGGATCGGGCGCTTTTCTTCATGGTTTTACGTATAACGCGCATCCCGTGGCTACGGCCGCCGGAAATGCCGTGTTGGATTACATCGAGCGTGAGAATTTATTTGCGCGAGTTGATATCGCGGGAGCTGAGATGCGCGCGGCGCTTGAGCCGTTGAAAGGATTCTCGGTGGTGGGGGACGTGCGCGGTACGGGGCTTCTCTGGGGAATCGAAATTGTGCGAGACGCAAAAACCCGCGAACCGTTTCCTCCCGATGCTCGAATCGCGTCGCGAATCCAAGACGATGCGCTTGAAGCGGGGGTCATGACCTATCCGATTCAGGGATGCGTTGATGGCACGCGCGGCGATCACATTCTGCTCGCTCCGCCTTTCACGATCACGACGGCCATGATACAAATGCTCGCCGCCGGCCTGGAAAAAGCAATTGCCGACCTTGAGAGGACGCATCTTGCCGGAATGGGAGGCTCGTCTGCACAGGTCTGATCGCCGAGGGTATCGCGGTCTGCTCGCCGCACTCATATTGGTTACGCCGCTGGGAATTTCGGCGTTCGCGAATTCCGGCGATACGAATTCGATGGCGGGATTTTCAGCGCGCGGCGCGGCGGAGGAAGTCTCTGTTGAGCAGCAGCTTCGTTCGCTTACTTCAACCGATCAGATTTCGAAGTTTCATCGTTATCTTACTTCCGAGCCTCACCCGGCCGGCTCAGCTCGCAATAATGAATTGGCGCAATGGGTGGCGGAGCAATGGCGGCAGCAGGGACTTGAAGACGTCACCATCCACGAATACGATGTGTTGAATTCTTCGCCGCGCGAAATTTCGCTGGAGATGGTGCATCCCGGCCATTTTCGAGCGAGCCTTCGCGAAGACCCTTTCGAGGTGGATCCCGACACGAAGAATCCGAAAGCGGATGGAGCTTACCTTGGATATTCGGCGTCGGGAGAAGTAACGGCGCCGGTGGTCTACGCGCACAGCGGTAATCCGGAAGACTACGATTATCTCCGCGCGCACGGAATTGACGTGCGCGGGAAAATTGTGCTGGTGCGCTATTCGAATCCCTACAGCTATCGCGGATTCAAAGCGCTGACGGCGGAGCGGCTCGGCGCTGCGGCAATACTTATTTATTCCGATCCGCAAGAGGATGGTTACAAGCATGGAAAAGTCTTTCCGGAAGGCCCGTGGGGACCGGAAAGCCATATTCAACGCGGCGCGATTACATATGACTTCCTCGAACCCGGCGATCCGCTGACGCCGGGCTGGGCTTCGGTTCCGGGCGCGAAGCGGATACCGATCGAGCAGGCAATATCGCTGCCGAAGATTATGGGCGTGCCGCTTTCATGGCGCGATGCGAAGCCACTCTTGGAAAAAATGGATGGCCCTGTGGCACCGGAATCCTGGCAGGGAGGTTTGCCGCTGAAATATCGTCTCGGCGGGAAACGGGTGCAGGTTCATTTAAAAGTGGACATGGACACGCGGGAGCAGCCGTACTACGTGACGGAAGCGCGCATTCGCGGCAGTGAGGCGCCGGACGAGTGGGTGATCCTGGGAAATCACCGCGACGCATGGGTGTATGGCGCAGTGGATCCGTCCAGTGGAACGGCTTCGATGCTGGAGCTCACGCGCAATTTGGGCGAATTGCTGCGCCAGGGAATTCGGCCCAAGCGAACGCTGGTGATTTGCAGTTGGGATGGCGAGGAATACGCGCTGACCGGTTCAACCGAGTGGGGCGAAGAATTTGCCGACGAGTTGAAACAAAAGGCAGTCGCGTATTTGAATGTGGACGAGGCCACTTCGGGGAATAACTTTCAAGGTGATGCAGTGGGTTCCCTTGCGCCACTGCTGGTGGAGGTAAGCCACACGCTGCCTGCGCCGTCGGGCAAGAGCCTCTACGACGAGTGGAAAGTTTCGCGCCAAGCAGAGATGACTGATAAGCAAGGCTTGACGGACTTCGAATTGGCAAATACCCGCATTGGAAGCGGCTCGGACCACACTGTATTTCTGAATTTTCTGGGAATTCCCGTGGTCGGACTAACGTTTGTCGGCCCGTACGGCGTCTATCACTCGCTGTACGACGATTTCTACTGGATGAATCATTTTGGCGACCCGGGATACCGATATCACTCGTTAATGACGCAACTTTGGGGCACGTTAGCGTTGCGATTGGCAAACGCCGAAATTCTGCCGTTCGATTTCGAGTCCTACGGCCGGCATATCCACAAGTTCGTTAGCGAGCTTGACGACTCGAGCCACATCGCCGCTCATATCGATCTCGCCTCATTGGAAAGGCATATCGCTGAATTTCAGCAAGCCGGGCGCGAAGTGAACCAAAGTGAGGCGCGAGCGATTGAAAGCGGGAGCTTGAATGGTGCGAATGCTCTCCGGGTGAATCAGGAGCTTATGCAAGTGGAGCGCAATTGGTGCAATCCGCAGGGAATACCCGGACGGCCGTGGTTTAAGCATTCACTTTACGCGGCGCGCTACACGTACGCGCACCTCGAACTGCCCGGGCTGACGGAAGCCGCGGAGGCAGGCGATTGGAAGCAAGCTGTGACGCAAGCCAAAATCCTTGAAGACGAACTCGCGAAAAATACGGCGCTGTTGCAACAGGCAAAAAGGGAGATAGACTCTCTCGCGGGAACGGGGACGCCATAAGCGGGAGAACGATCCCGGGGCGGACGGCGGAGGACCGCCGGCCAAGAGTACTCATAAAATTTTGAGGAAATATAAGCGCCGGCCGGAAGTAAAATAGTGTCGTGCACGTCTAACATGTTGCAGATGGGAGAAATCGAATGAGGAATTTTTTTACCGGAATTTTTCTGACACTGCTGGTTATCGGCATCGTGGTTTTCCTGATGGTCAAAAAGGGTTACATGGACTTCAATGCGGACCAGGAACCGTCGCTTCTGGAGAGCAAATTAGCCATGGAGGCGGTGGACTCTTCGACGGACCGCCACGCTCCCGATCTGAAGAATCCCATCGCGGCGAACGATGAAAACCTGGCGGCGGGCGCCAAGCTGTACATCGGCCACTGCGCGGGATGCCACGGCGTCCCTTCGAATCCCGACAGCCAATTGGGGCGTTCGTTCTATCCGACCGTTCCTGCTTTCTTTAGAGATTCTCCTGACATGCCCGACAACCAGAATTTCTACATCATTCAGCACGGAATTCGCTGGACCGGAATGCCGGGGTGGAACAAGACGCTTAGCGAAACGCAGACGTGGCAGCTGGTCACATTTCTAGCCAACATTGAGAAGCTTCCACCGGCTGCAAAGAAGGAGTTCGATCAGCTCGGATTGTCAGCGCCTGCGGGAACACCTCCCGGCGCGGCTCCGGTGCCGACGAGTCATTAGAAGCGCGGTGTGGCAAGGCTCGTTCAATCTTGGCTTGCTCAAAAGCAGCCCAAGAAAAACACTGAGCGAGGAACGCGCAGTCCTGCTAAAATTTGGCTGTTCGCGCCGGCTGGTCTACGTTGAAGAGCATGGGCGCGTTCGATCGCTGGTTGGTCTTGTGGCTTGTTGAGACGAGAAAGATGACATTTACTGTAGTTCGGGGGTAAGCCTGATGTCCGATGTAGTTGCAGAAAAAGTGATCACCACTCTCGCGTCCGTGAAACGGATTCCGGCCGACAGCATCAAGTTGGAAACAAACCTGCAGGATTTGGGCATCGATTCCCTGGACGTCTTTACCTTACTTTTCGAGCTTGAGAACGCCTTCAAAATTTCCATCCCCGACGACGACGTTCGATCCATCCGCACCGTGAATGATGTTGTGACGGGCATCAAGAAGATTCTCGCTGCTGCGCCGCCTGACTCGCCTGTGGGCTCGCCTACGCCCGCGGACTAAGAATGGCCTCTCGCCGAGTTGCTATCACAGGATTGGGAATCATCTGTCCCCTGGGACTGGATGTCGCGGATTCGTGGAATTCGCTGAGCCAAGGCCGATGCGCGATTGGACCTTTGAAGAACGTTGACCGGTCGCGGATAGCCCTGAAGATGGAAAATGGCGCCGAGGTGCAGGGCTTCGATCCGACACAACACTTCGAAGGCGGGAAAGAAGCCTACCTTGACCGCTTTGCCCAGTTCTCCGTGGTGGCGGCGCGGCAGGCGATCCGCGATTCCGGACTCGAGCTGACGCCGGCTCTTCGCTACGCTGGCGCCGTAATTTGCGGGTCGGCGGTGGGAGGCCAATCCGCCATCGAAACCGGCTTTGCGGATCTTTACGTCTCAGACCGCGGCCGCGTTCACCCGCTTACGATTCCCAAAACGATGGCCAATGCCGGCGCGAGCCATATTTCCATGGAACTTGGCATTACAGGGCCGACGTACACGGTATCGACTGCCTGCTCGTCCGCGAATCACGCCATCGGCCAGGCGTTTCGTCTGGTGCGCGATGGCGAAGTGGAGCTAGCGGTGACCGGCGGCAGCGAAGCGCCGTTCGCGATCGGCCATCTGAAAGCATGGGAAGCGATGCGTGTGATTGCGCCGGATACCTGCCGGCCGTTCAGCAAGGACCGGCGGGGAATGATTCTAGGCGAGGGTGGCGCGATGATGATACTCGAGCCGTGGGAATCGGCCCAAGCGCGCGGCGGAAGAATCTACGCGGAGCTTTGTGGCTTCGGCATGTCCTCCGACGCTCACCATTTGACGCAGCCGACGGTCGAAGGGCCTGCGCGCGCGATGCGGGACGCACTGCGGCTTGCCAACATGGCGCCGGAAGAAGTCGGCTATATCAACGCACACGGCACGGGGACACCGGGAAACGACCCGGTCGAGAGCCGCGCCATCCGTCAAGTTTTTGGCGCACATGCGGGCAAGCTCGCGGTTAGTTCGACAAAGTCCATGCACGGTCATGCGCTCGGCGCAGCGGGCGCCCTGGAAGCGATAGCCACTGTGCTGGCGTTGCATCACGGGATCCTGCCTCCGACGGCGAATTACAATGAACCCGATCCGGAATGCGATCTGGACTACGTTCCGAACAAGCCCCGAACTCAGTGGGTGGGGGCTGCGCTTTCGAATTCCTTCGCATTCGGAGGTTTGAACGCCGTTATCGCATTCCGCGCCGTCACGCACTAGATTGCCTGCTGTTGCACACCTCAGCGCCCGTAAGAACTTGTGTCGCAACCTCAAATTCCGTCCCTCAGCGGCTAAAGCCGCACTGATGTTGCACCATTTACGGCACGACTAAAGTCGTGCCCAGACGAAAGTCGGAGTTGCGACGCAAACTCGTGAGCCATGCGATTCGCGGAGTATTCCCAACAGCCATAAAGGAGAGGCGTTCTAGATGATGCGCGGAACCCGCTAAGCAAACTGTGCGGCTAAAAAAAACGTGAAAGCCACGGGACAACCATGCCCCAGCCGGTGGGCGTGGGCGACCAATGTCGCGTCAATTCATCCGCCAGGGTCAAGGTAATGAGGATTGCCAGGAATAGCGCTCCCGCGAGGATGAAGACCTGGATAAGCCTGCCGCTGTACTTTACGTGCATGAAAAACAGAATCACCAGAAGCATCTTCACGACTGCGATGGCCAGCGCCGCGACGGTGTTAAAGGCGCCGAGGTCGATGTAGGCAACGCCGGTGGTGAGCGCCGTGAGGCAGAGAAGCGCGACGAAAATTCCAATGTAGAGTTTTACCGATACGATGTGTTCCGACATTAGTGCCCGGCTCCCGTGTAACGCCCTCCAATGAGATAGAGCAGCGGAAAGAGAAAGATCCACACGATGTCCACGAAGTGCCAGTAGAGGCCGCTCACTTCGAGCGGCGCGTAATACTCCGGCGTGAACCGGCCTCGGTGCGCCATGACCGTAAGAACGGTGAGGATGCCGATTCCGATAATCATGTGCAGCGCGTGCAATCCAGTCATGAAGAAATAAAAGCAGAAGAACATGGGCACGTGCTGCCCGGCCGCGCCCCATTCCGGCCGGATTACAAAGCCGAAGCCGGGAACCAAATGTTCGACGTAATCGTGGTGCCATTCGAAAGTAAACTTGAAGAACAGGAACGCCGCGCCAAGAATCATCGTGGTGATAAGAAACACTACTTGCGCCCTGCGCTTGCCGACTTGCGCTGAATGAATGGCGAGAGCCATGGTCAAGCTGCTTAGGATCAACACGGCAGTATTCAAGGCCCCGAATCTAACTTCGAGCTGATGGCTGCCGATCTCGAAAGCAGGCAGGTAGAGCGCACGATAAACAATGTAGGTGGCGAAGAGCCCACCGAAGAACATGATTTCGGTCAGAAGGAAGACCCACATGCCAAGGCTGTCGGCCTCCCGCTGCTGCTCCATGTCCTCAAACTGATGCGCAAACCCCGGCGGATGCGCGTTGTGGACCGTCATATCAGCCACGGGTCACCGTACTGTTCGCGTAGTCGTAAGCGTCTTCGGTCACCACGGGAATTTCCTCAAAATTTTCAGTGGGCGGCGGCGAAGGCGTGGTCCACTCCAGCCCTTTCGCTCCCCATGGATTCGGGCCGGCGGCAGGTCCGTACCGCATGGACCAGGTCAAGTAGATTAGCGGTATCAAGTACCCGATTCCCAGAATGGACGCGCCTGCCGACGACATTACATTGAGTACCTGGAACTCAGCAGGATATACAGCGAAACGGCGCGGCATTCCGAGATATCCGAGCATGAATTGCGGGAAGAAAGTGAGGTTGAAGCCCACAAAAATTACCAGCGCCGCAAAACGCGCCCAGCCATCCGGATAGAGACGCCCGGTAATTTTCGGCCACCAGAAATGAATTCCTCCCAAGTAAGCCATCACAGCGCCACCAACCATAATGTAATGGAAATGGGCCACGATGAAATACGTGCCGTTCAAATGCACGTCCGTGGCAAGCGAAGCGAGAAACAACCCGGTCAGGCCGCCCATGGTGAAGAGCCCGATAAATCCCAAGGCGTAGAGCATGGGAGCGTCGTAGGAAATCGAGCCTTTGTAGAGCGTCGCAGTCCAATTGAAGACTTTCACTGCTGAGGGAATCGCGACCAAGAAGCTGAGCACGGAGAAAATGAGCCCGGCGTAAATCGATTGGCCGGTAACGAACATGTGATGTCCCCAAACCAGGAAGCTGATAATCGCGATTGCAAGGCTAGAAAAAGCGACGAAACTGTAGCCGAAGATGCGCTTGCGCGAAAAGCAGGTAATCAATTCGCTCATCACGCCCATCCCGGGCAAAATCATGATGTAAACCGCGGGGTGAGAATAAAACCAAAAAAGATGCTGGAACAAGATGGGGTCGCCGCCGATGGCGGGGTCAAAAATACCGATGTGCAGAAGACGCTCGAGCCCGAGTAGGAAAAGCGTGATCGCAATCACCGGGGTGCCGAGAATGAAGATGATGCTGGTAGCGTAGATGGCCCAGATAAATAGCGGCAAGCGGAACCAGGTGAGTCCGGGCGCGCGCATTTTGTGAATGGTGACCACAAAATTAAGTCCGGTGAGAATCGAAGAGAATCCGGTAATAAAAACGCCCAGCGCCGTCGGAATCACCGAAGTATGAGAAAAGCTGCTGCTGTAGGGCGTGTAGAACGTCCATCCGGTATCGACTCCGCCCGAGATGACGGCATAGAGCGTGAAGCACGCACCTACAACGTAGATGTACCAGCTAAGAAGATTGAGCTTCGGGAAGGCAAGGTCGCGGGCACCGATCATCAGCGGTACGAGGAAATTCCCAAGAGTGGCCGGAATTGACGGCACCAGAAAAAAGAAGACCATGATGACGCCGTGCATGGTGAAAAGCTTGTTATAGGTTTCCGGCTGAACGAGCGCGCCCTGCGGCTCGATCAAATGCAAGCGCATAAGGACGGCAAAAAAACCGCCGACGAAAAACATCAGCGTGATGGAAACGAGGTAGAGAACTGCGATGCGCTTGTGATCCGTGGTCAAAAGCCACGACTTCACGCCGTATTGCGCGTTTAAATAATTGACGCGCGACCCAGTCGGAACTTCTGGAACTTCTATGGTGGCGGTGCTCATTTGCCTTCCGTCTTCCTTTCTTCCGGGGCGAGAGACTTCACGTAAGCGACAAGCTGCAGCACTTGTTCCTCGTTGATCTGGCCCTGGAAGGTGGGCATGATCGCCGGGTATTTCGGCAGAACGACAGAATTAGGGTTCACGATGGCCTGGCGAATAAAAGCTTCGTCAACGAGGCGCTTGTCGCCGCTCTTAAGCGCCTCTTCCTTGCCGTAAATGCCAACGAGCGAAGGGCCGCGCCCGGTGCCATCCGAAAGATGACAAGAAGCGCAGCCGAGTTTGTTGAATATCGTTTCGCCCGCTTGCTGCATCGATTGGCTCGAGGAGCCGCCCGCGAGCCACGCGGCGTAATCCGCCGGCGACATCACGTATACCCAGCCAAGCATCTCCGCGTGATCCGCTCCGCAATACTGCGCGCAGAAAAGGTGATAGGTGCCGATTTTTGTGGCTTGAAACCAGAGCGAAGAATAGCGGCCGGGAATCACGTCCTTCTTCACGCGAAAAGCGGGAATGTAAAAATCGTGGATGACGTCTTCCGAGGTCATGGTGAGTTTCACCGGCACGCCGACCGGGACGTGCAATTCATTGATTTCCCGCACGCCTTCGGGATGCTGGATGTGCCACATCCACTGCTTGCCGATTACGAAAATTTCAGTGGAGGCCGAAGGAGGACGAGAGTTTTCAAAATACAAGCTCGAAGCCCAGAGGAATATTCCCGCGCAGATCAGAGTTGGAATAATCGTCCAAGTCAGTTCAAGCGCCAGGTTGTCCTCGGTGTCAGGAGGGCGCTCGTTTTCGGCGCGCCGGCGGTACTTCACCATGAAGAAGAGGATGGTTGAGAAGATGACGAAGGTGAAAAACAGGGTGATGAAGGTGAGAGCGAAATAAAGATGATCGACGCCTTCTGCGATCGAAGAGGCAGCTTCGGGGCGAATTTGCGGCGCTTGCATCGCCGCTGCGAATAGAAAGTCGAAACCGGTTTGGATGCCGCCCATCATGAGCTTTTTATGACCTTCCTTTTTCCTTTTCCTTGCGTATCCCGGCTTATGCAGCCGTTAGCTTCACATTCTTCGTTCCGGCAGAGCGTAATGCTCCTTTTTGTAAAGCACTAATATAAGAGCCGCGATCGCCAGCACGGTTACGGCTCCGGCAGTTTGAATCAGGCGCGATATCAACAGGCCATATTTCCCGGTGGACGGATCGTAGTGGTAGCAGAAGAGCAGCACCTGATCGACTGGCGTGCCGATTTTTCCCTCCGATGCTTCCACCAAGCCGAGGCGAAGATCGCGCGACGCGAACTGGATGCCATAAAAGTAGCGCGAGATTTTTCCTTCCGGCGTCAGGAGCATAATGGTGCTCGCATGGGCGAACTGCTTTGAGTCCGGATCGTAGGCATAACGAAAACCCAAGGCATTCGCGAGCTGGCGGATTTGCTGTTCGTCTCCGGTGAGAAAATGCCAGCCTTGCGCGGCGTCCGGCCTTCCGTAAAGCCCGGTGTAAAGCGCCTGCTTCGCTTCGGCGAGGACCGGTCTCTCGGTTGGGTCGATACTCACGGTTATCACATTGAATTGTTTGCCGATGTCCATGGGGATCAGTTTCAGACTCGATTCGAGCCCATTGAGAACCTGGGTGCAGAGCATCGGGCAGTTGTAATAGACCATCGACAGAATCACGGGCTTCTGCCCGAAATATTCGGCGAGCCGAACCGGATTTCCGTGTTCGTCGCGAAATTCGAGGTCGAGCGGAATCGATTGATTTAATTTCTGGTCGATTCCTACTTCCTTTAGTAGAGACGGTCGCACGCCGATATCCTGCACCGGGCCCTGAAGTTGCGCCGGTGTGGAAGTCGGCAGAAGAGCAAGAGCCATGGCCGCAGCCATCAACCAAGCGTGCAGGGGCCCGGCAGCTTTCAGAACGAAACAATCGACAAATTTCTTCATTTCTCTACTCGCCTCACACGCTTCCAGAAAATCTCCAGCAAATTACTGCTCCAGATTTCGGGATTTGGTTTTCGCGTCTTCCGGCACCCAATAGGCGCACGGGCCGTTTGGGGATGACGCTCCTTCTCTCGATACGTTCACGCGAGGCGCGGACGATTGCGCTTCGCTCGCAGGACGCGCGGGCAAGCCGCGCTCAAGCGTCGCGTCGATTGCGCGGTCAATCGGGATGCGAACCACGCCGTTCTCCTGGTCGACCCACCCATAGGTGCCGAGTTTCTGCATCTGATCGCTGCAATAGCCGCGCAAATCCGCTCCCGGCTTCACTTGCAAACGCGGTTGTGGCGGCAGCACACGGACGTTCTCGAACGGGGAAGCCGGCGGTCCCAGCGTCTGCGACTTCGCAAAGTAAGAGAACATCAATTTCATCGAAAAAGAAACAACGATCAGCACGATCACAAGACCAAGGCCGAACTTCAGCAGGCTCCCGGTGTCGGCGTCCCTGTGCTCATAATCCTCCGACGGATCGACCGCGGGTTGACGGGCGCCCGGAGGAATGTGACCGACCGGAGGTTTAGTCTCCATGCTCATGCTGGAGCGCTCCTTCAAACCGCGGGTCATGCAACGGCAATAGCGGCATCTTCTTGAGCTGCCAAATGTACGTGCCGACCCAGATACCGCCGATTCCGATCACGGCAAGAAAATCTGAGACATGAAACTGCGGCCTGTTTCGTTCGTCTGCGAAGGCCGGAACGACCAGCCAGTAAACGTCCACGAGGGTCAGCAGAACCAGCCACCCGGTCACGATGGAAAGCAGGTGCAATCGCTGCTTCACTCCGCGCTGAAGCAACAACAGAAACGGCACCGCAAAGTGCATCACGATCAGAAATAAGGCCAAGGCTCCCCAGCCACCGAATGCGCGCGTGACGTACCAAGGGATTTCATCTTTCAGGTTGCCGGCCCAAATGATCAGGAATTGCGAAAATGACATATACGCCCAGAGCATTACGAATGCCAGCATCAGGTTGCCAAGATCGTTGAACTGCGAGGCCGTGACTACATTTTTTAGCGGCTCGTTGTCCGAAAGCAGGCGCAGGACCAAAATCACAAACGCCATGGCTACCAGCGCCGCGACGATCATGAAAAGAAAACCGAAGATGGTCGAAAACCAGAGCGGCTCGATGGACATCACCCAATCGATCGCGGAGTAGGTGACCGCGATTCCCCACAGAATCAAACCCGGAGCGCTGAATGCTTCCAGAACGGAGGCAAGGCGCGTGTTGCCGGTGGCGTCCTGCTCGGCCGACCATTTGTTCAGGAAATGGACGATGGTGAGCCAGATGGCGAAATAAATTACCGAACGAAGAACGAAGAAATTTCTGGTGAGGTACAGCACTTTGAAATGCAGGTTCGGATCCGTGGGCTTGTCGGCCGCCCATTGCGTCCATGGGTATAGTTTGTTGATGCCCAGCAACACCGGGATGAACATAACGGTCATCACCAGGCACGTTCTGGTGCCGGCCTCCAGCAGCCGCCTGATTGGATAGCCCCACCAGCCGCCGGTCAGGTGATGCATCATCAAAAGCGCCATGCATCCGAGAGGAATTGAGAACCAGTAGATGTAGGAAAACAGGTAGGACTGGAAAGCTCGTTGCGCAGATTCCGGGCTGGTCAGCCCCCAAAACGCGCACAGTAACAGCGCAAAGGCTCCCAGCAGGAACATGCCGCGTTGCATGCGGTCAGCCCGCGGCTCAAATTTTTCCAACGCGTTCGTCATGGTTGGCCCGGCGCTTTGGCGGAATTTTTCTCCGCCAACTTCGCTCGTTCGCTTTCCGGAACATCCTGCATTGTGGCGCGCTGGCTCAGTTGTAGAGCGCGAATATACGCTGCTATCCGCCAGCGGTCCTCAGGCTCTACACGCGAAGCGTAGCTGTACATGGAGCCGAAGCCGTTCGTTATGACTTCAAAAAAATGTCCGGCTGGCGCTTTCCGCAAGCTTTCAAGGTGAAACGAGGGCGGAGAGGGAAAACCGCGCTGGACAATCATGCCCTGGCCACCGCCGGTGTAGTCGTGGCACGGAGTGCAGTAAATGTTGTAGCGTTCGCGGCCTCGCTCCAAATCCGCGCGCGTCATGGGGAACGGAAATTTGTCCGCAACCACGCCGTTCTCCTTGCCGGTATAAAGCAATTCATCGGTGTGGAGCTGGCCGCGCGCTACCGTACCGGGCACCACAGGACGTTCGGAACGGCCATCATTGAAGAAATTGCTGGGTTCGTCGGGAAGATATTTCGGCTGAATGTGCATGTCGAGCCGGCAGCCGGCCAGCAGCATGGCGACACCACCGAGGCAAGCGAGCCTTCTCATACAGGACCATACGGGGCCGATACCCGCATGAGCGTCCCGTTCGCCGTCGAAATGGAAATTAGACTTCAATCTCGAACACTCCGTGTGGATGCAAATTCTCCAAAAAGTCTTTCGTTTTGACCAAATCGAATTTCTTGTCGCGCGCTTTTATGCAAAGGAAGAAACGGTCTTTCGACGCGAGCGCGAACCTTGCCACGTTAAAAACTGGGTGATAGGGCGTTGGCAGGCCGTTCATCGCGAGCATGCCGAAGACAGCCGAGAGAGCCGCGCCGAGAATAGTTAGTTCGAATGTAATCGGGATGAAGGCTGGCCAACTGTTATACGGCTTGCCTCCAATATTTAGCGGATAGCTGATTACATTCGCGTAATAGCACATGAAGAAGCCAAACAGCCCGCCCAGCAGTCCCCCGGTAAAAACTACGGCCGGCAAGGTCGTGTGTTCGAAGCCGACCGCTTCGGCCATGCCTTCAACGGGCATGGGCGTGAAGGCGTCGATGCTCTTGTAGCCGGCGTCGTGCGTGGTTTGCGCCGCTACGAGAAGCTGTTCAGGCGTCTCGAACTCCGCCAGCAATCCGTAAATAGCTTTGCGCTTCATGTGCTATTCGTGAATCTCCGGATTTGGATTTCGCACGCGCGCCAGGTAGGTGGTGCGCGGTTTGGTGTTCAACTCTCCCACCAAACTGTAATTCCGCGATTGCGCTTTGAGCTTTGCGACCCGGCTGTTCGGATCGTTGATATTGCCGAAAACCATGGCGTCGGCAGGGCACGCGCCCTGGCAAGCGGTTACGATCTCGCCGTCATGGACCGGCCGGTTTTCTTCCTCGGAACGGATTTTCGCGGCATTGATTCGCTGCACGCAGTAGGTGCATTTTTCCATCACGCCGCGGCTGCGGACGGTGACGTTCGGATTGCGCACGCCGTAGAGGCTCGGCGTTTGCCAGTCAGAGAAAAGGAAGAAGTTAAATCTGCGCACTTTGTAGGGACAGTTGTTCGAGCAATAACGGGTTCCGACGCAGCGGTTGTACGTCATCTCGTTCAGTCCTTCCGGACTGTGTGTGGTGGCTCCGACCGGGCATACCACTTCGCAGGGCGCGTTTTCGCACTGCATGCACGGCATCGGCTCATAATACATTTCCGGGTTTTCAAGTCCGCCGCGGAAATAAGTATCAACTCGGATCCAATGCATGGCGCGCCCGGCCATCACCTGTTCCTTGCCTACCACGGCGATATTATTTTCAGACTGGCAAGCAACCACGCAGGCGTTGCACCCGACGCATTTGTTCAGGTCAATCGACATGCCCCAGGCGTAACCTTCGTATTTAAAGCCGGGGTAAAGCGTAAGGCCGCGAGTGGCTTCCTCATTGGGGTCTCTGGCAAAGTTTGGATTGGCGCGAAACTCTTCCAGGGTGGCTACTTGTATC
>JBAVQA010000524.1:0-11622 GCA_049693595.1 Candidatus Acidiferrales bacterium
CCCTAAAGGGACACGGGAAAGGAAAAGAGACTGGAATGATAGATATTGATCTCGATGCGGTAGCCGTCTCCATTTCGGAAGAAGAGAGAATTGCTAACGAAGCCGCATCCAACTTCTGCGCTCCATCGGAAAGGCTCGATCTTTGGTTGAAGAGAAAGAGTCCATACTACTATGAAAAGGATGTCGTCGCGTTCTCGCGTTTGCTGGAGAGACATCCCGGTATCGTAATCGGGCAAATCAGAAGAAAGCTCAACCGATACGATTATCTGAATCGCTATCTCGTCAAGATACGACATTTCGTAGTTCCGGGATCAATGGCCGATGGATGGGGACAAATGGTTCCAATTTCCCTCTAGGAAAGGAGAAGCTATGGCGAGTCGAAACGAAATGATGCAGAGAATTTGGCATCGTTACGAATCTGGGCGTGAACACAAACCGTCTAGCGCCAGACAAGCAGTTGAGTGGGCCGTTGAAGAAGGCTTGCTCAACTTACCGGAAGTTGATCCCTACGACATTCTTGCCGATTACATGCGTGATGCGATCAGGGACGAACATAGGACCGACGAACAGGGACGTCGATACCGAGTAAACCATGCAGTCCGCGTGTCTCGACATGGCGTTCAATATACTTTTTGGGGTGTTCTCGGCCATGCCCCATACGATCACATGCAGAAAGCGTTCGGTCAGCGGCGCGAATTGATCATTGGCGATAACTTTCAGTTAAAGACAGACGTTGATGTTTACAATGAAAAATACAGAGGCAATAACCCGCCGATTCAATTGATATTGGATTACACCGATGACATTGCAGAGCGCGAGGAATTACTGAGGATGCGAAACCGAAGGGACGCGGCCTAATCCTTCTTCTTCCACCGCGCTCGTGCAGCTAGTCTAGCTATATCCTCTCGCTGCCGTGGCGTCAGATGCTGCGCCCTAGCCTTGCCACCTTTTAAGCCACCAGCGCGTCCTTTTGGCTTGGCAGACTTCTTTGAATCGCTTACCGCGTCCTCTGCCTCGCCAGTCGCAATATCCACGATTAGCTTAGCTAATTGGTTCGGATCGCGCGGGCGCTTCGGCATGAGCACAGTATGCCACAAGCGTAGGCCCTCAAGTCGTCTACTCAGATTCAAACTGAGACACTACCTCTCTCTGCGTTGACTTGCTTCTTGGCGTGGCCTAACATGTGCGGCGCCAAGACCTACTTCCCATCGATGATCGACCAAACTATTTCGCATTACCGCGTTGTGGAAAAGCTGGGCGGCGGCGGAATGGGCGTCGTTTATAAGGCGGAAGACATCAAGCTCCGCCGTTTTGTCGCGCTGAAATTTCTTCCGGAAGTTGTGGCCAAAGACCCCCTGGCGCTCGAACGGTTCCAGCGTGAAGCGCAAGCAGCGTCCGCTCTGAACCATCCCAACATTTGCACCATTTATGAAATTGATGAATTCGAAGGGCGACGCTTCATCGCTATGGAATTTCTGGATGGGCAGACGCTGAAGCACCACATCGCGGGGCGGCCTTTGGAAATTGAGTCTTTGCTCGATTGGAGCACGCAAATTGCGGAAGGCCTGGACGCCGCGCACAGCGCCGGAATCATTCATCGAGACATCAAGCCGGCCAATCTTTTCATCACCTCTCGCGGGCACGCAAAAATTCTGGACTTTGGTTTGGCCAAGCTTGCGCCCGCGGGGCAAAAAGTGGCCGAGGGCGCGACGCAGTCCGGACGAGGCGCGGCCGACGAGCAGTTGCTTACGAGTCCGGGCACGTCGATTGGGACCGTTACTTACATGTCGCCGGAGCAAGTGCGCGGCGGCGATCTGGACAAGCGCACGGATCTCTTCTCGTTGGGTTCCGTGCTGTACGAGATGGGCACCGGCGCGATGGCGTTTACCGGCGCGACGAGCGGAGTGATTTTCGAAGCGATACTGAACCGGCCGCCGGTCCCGCCGCTGCGTTTGAATCCTGCGCTGCCCGCGGGGTTCGAGCAAGTGGTGAACAAAGCGCTCGAAAAAGACCGCAAGATGCGTTACCAGTCGGCCGCGGACATGGGCGCGGACCTGCGGCGTCTGAAAAGGGAAACGGAATCGTCGCGAGTGGTGGTGCCGAAAGAAGTTGTGGAGGCTTCGGCAGGATTTTCGGCGAAAACGAATCGGTGGGGAATCCTGGCAGGCTTGGTCGCGCTGGTATTGTTGCTCGCAATCGGCGGAGCGTTTTGGTATCAGAAGCATTCCAAGTCTGGCGCGGCGGCTGTGGCGGTGAAGCCGTCGGTGGCCGTGATTCCGCTGCAGAATCTGAGCACGGATGCGGACAGCGTGTATTTCAGCGACGGAATGACGGACGAAATCACTACGAAGCTTTCGAAGATTAAAGGGATTGATGTGGCGCCGCGTTCCACTGCCGCGGCGGTGAAAGGCGCGGACCAGAACGCGGCGGAATTGGGACGCCAACTCGGCGTGCGATATTTGTTGGAAGGCACGGTGCGAAAATCCGGGGATCAGGTGCGCATCAACGTGCATTTGATCGATTCGACCACTGGATTTCAGGTATGGGCCGACGACTTCACGGGACAGATGAAAGATGTGTTTTCGCTGCAGGAACAAACCGCGCTGAAAATTGCGCAGGCGCTGAATTTGAATCTGAGACCGCAGGAAACGAAGGCTATCCAGCAGCGCTACACGCAGAATCCGCAGGCGTACGAGGCGTATCTCGCAGGCAAGGGATTGCTTGAGGTGGAAACGCCCGAAAGATTCGAGGCTGCGCGCACGAACTTTGAACAAGCGCTGAAATTCGATCCTAACTACGCGCCTGCTTTGGCCGGCCTGTCTCATGTCGAGAGCCTTTACTATCGCGATCTCGCAACCGATCCATCTCGCCTGCAGAAGGCTGAGGAGTACGCGCGGCGCGCGATCGCCATCGACCCCAATCTTCCCGAAGCCCACGTGGCGCTCGGTCAGACCTACGGCATGAAATATGACTACGCTGCGGCGGCGGCCGAACTCCGCGAGGCCATAAAATTGGAACCGGACAACGCGCTTGGCTGGGACTTGCTCTCCTGGGCGTTGGCATACGAGCAGCCTCCCGACGCGTTGGAGGCGGAGAAAGCAGCGCGCGAAGCAATTCGGCTACAGCCGGCTTCGGCCGCCGCGCAGTACCACTTGGGCCGCGCGTTAATTTTTGAAGGACGTTACGACGAAGCAGCGGCAGCTTTCCGTCGCGCCAAAGAGATCGGGAGTAACACGTACGAATCACTGGGAATGAGCCAGCTCGCGTTAGCCCAAGGAAACTACGATCAGGCCATTGCTGTCCTGATGAACTCGGGCGTTCCTTCGAAAACCGCGATGGACCAATACTGGCTCAGCGCGGCTTATGCTGGCAAGGGCGACAAAGAGAAAGCTCTGGTTGCGCTGCAAAACTCCTTCAAGTTGGGCTTTGGCGACTTTGGCGCGCTGGACGCCAGCCCGTATTTCAAGTCTCTGCGCGACGACCCGCGATATAAGCAGCTCGTGCAGCAGTACAGCAAGAAGTAAAACTCCGCACGGTGTGAAGGAGAACGGTAATGAAGCTCGCTAAGGTATCTCTGATCCTCATTTTGATTCTTAGCGCAGGATCTGCGCACGCTATGCAACTTAGCGCGGCGTCAGGGGAGCAGCGCTCGGCAGATCGCGATGCGATTCGAGGTCACATCGACGAGATTTTCAAGGCCTATATCCAGAAGGACGCGAAAGTGATTCGCGCCACGCATGCGAACGAGTGGACCGGTTTCCAGTCAGGCTCGCGCACCGCGATTCACGGCATCGACCAATATATGAAAGATGTAGATGGCTACCTCCATTCACCTGTGAAAATGACCGGGTACAAAATGCTGGAATTCGACGTAGTGTTTTACGGAAATGTCGGCATCGTTACGTACGTCGCCGATGTGACCTATGACTATCAAGGCCAAGCATCGACGCGAAAACTTCGTGTGCTCGACGTGTACGCAAAACTGGCGGATGGGTGGAATCAGGTCGGCTCGGACACCACGTTGCATCCGGATACGCTCGCCGCTGAGATGCAGCAATCGCAGTCGGTGGAGGGCGACGATAAACAGGAATTGCTCACCGCTCGCGAAGCCGTATGGCGCGCCTGGTTTGCAAATGACGGTCCGCGGCTCGCGGAACTTGTGCCGCCGGAACTGATTGCCATCGAGCAGAGCGAAAAGTGGGAGAACCGCGAGGCAGTCCTCGCCGGAGCCAAGGATTTTGCCGCGAAGGGTGGGAAGCTGGTGCGTCTGGAATTTCCTGAGACGGAAATCCAAATGTTCGGGTACACGGCCATCGTTTACTCGAAATATATTTGCGAAGTCGAAATCGACGGCAAGCGTTCCACACAGTCTGGGCGCGCCACGGAAATGTTCGTTAGTCGCCAAGGCAAATGGGTGAACGTCGGCTGGCACCTCGACTCCGGAAATTAATTGTTCGGCGATTCAGGACTCGCTCCAGCGATGAAAGCGGGAGCAAGCGCACACTTATGAAAAAAAGCCCCGAGCAACTGCAAAATGTTCCGCACGAGTTGTGACAGCGTCTATGTGCAGTAGTCCTGGTCCCAAAAGTGGTCCTCACTTACGTACGGCAACTTGCCGCACATAATCCTTGACCTGCACGGCAATCTGCCGTACATTGGATTTGTGTTAGGAGGCCCTATATGTCGCAGGCAGCTAGATTACCGGCAAGATCGGAGCGCCTGGAAACGCGTGTAACTCCGGACCAAAAGCGCCTGGTCGAACGCGCTGCAAAAATACGCGGTACCTCTGTTACGGACTTTGTGGTCAACCATGTGCAAGAAGCTGCGATGAAGGTTATCCAGGAAACGGAGTCACTTCGCCTAGGCGAAGAAGATCGTAAGGTTTTTTTCGCCGCGTTGAGTAATCCGCCTGAGCCTAACCAGTATGCAAAGGCAGCCGTGGCTCGTTACAAAAAACAGGTAAGAAGCTAATTGGAAGCGAGTAAAGAAAAACCGCAGTTTACCTTCGAGCCGCTTGGGTCCACACATGACCGAGCGGCTTTTGCTTGTGAAGAGCCAAAGTTAGAACACTATCTCAAAACACAGGCGCGTCAGGACGTACGGAAAAAGATTGCTGCTGTTTTCGTGATGACACGGGACGGAAAGACGATTGCCGGTTTCTATACCCTATCTAATTACACTATTCGAAATAGCGATATTCCCGAAGAGATCACACGCAAGCTGACTAAGCAGGGCGAGATACCAGCAACCTTGATTGGAAGACTCGCTCGGCACACGGCGTTTCGCGGAACAGGCGCAGGAGATTTACTGCTCACGGACGCATTACGCCGCTGCTTAAATGTGAGTAAGCAGACTGCGTCGTGGGCGGTCGTGGTTGAGGCTAAAGATGAGGGCGGAACGGCTTTTTATAAAAAGTTCGGCTTCGTAGCTTTTCCCGGTCATTCGCTGAAACTGTTTATGCCTTTAGGGACCATAGAAAAATTGTTCGCTTGAATGCCATTAGGGGAGAGGGCACGGGTTCGTGGGCAAGCCACTAATCTTCATTTCACGCGGACAATATTTTGACGCTGAGAGACAGCTTGGAACCGCAATGGCACAAATGGTTGCGAACTTAACGAACTACTCGCCTAACCCATTACTGGCCTAGATAGGATTGTGGTAATTCCTCCCGGAAAATCTCGCCAAAGACTCCCCAGCGAACTGCCTCGCTTTTTGAAACCTGTACGCAAGTCGAGGCGAAGCTCTTCGATATTGTTTTGCGTTACTCATTGACGCGGAAATTTGGGGAATATTCGGCGGCGGGGGCGGTGGCGAATAGACTTGTGGCAGGGAAGTCTGTAGGAGTTTGTGTCACAACCGCAAATTCCGTCCCTCAGCGGCTAAAGCCGCACTGATTTTGCATCATATAGGCACGACTGAAGTCGTGCCCTGACGAAAATCTTTGCACCATTTGCGGCACGACTGCCCTTCGCAGGCTCAGGGTAAAAAGTCGTGCCCTGACGAAAAACGGAGTTGCGACACAAAGTCGTAGGGGCTGAACGCGCCATCTTTGTAGGGGCTGAACGTGGCATCGGAAGTTGAAAAATTTCGGAAGTATCCGCGCATACGCGCGCCGAAGGGGCTGTGGGTCGCCTGGAAGTCGTCCGCGCAGACGACCACTTCGCGCGCGGAAGTGATGGGGCTGGGCGGGCTGTTCCTGCAGGCCGCGAAAACTCCGAGCGACGGTTCCACGATCGATCTGATTTTTGATTTGCCTACCGGACAGGTGCGGGGGCGCGCCATCGTGCGCAACTCGAAGCCCGGGAAGGGCATGGGCATTCAGTTCGTGCAGATGAAGCCGGAAGACCGAGCGAAGCTGCATCGGTTTTTGTCGGCCGCGGAGCAAGTTTCCGCGCAAATTCCCACCACTGTTCCGGTTGTTGGCGTCACGCC
This sequence comes from Candidatus Acidiferrales bacterium, assembly GCA_049693595.1. GTDB lineage: Bacteria > Acidobacteriota > Terriglobia > Acidiferrales > UBA7541 > Palsa-295. The sequence continues at coordinate 6,433 of JBAVQA010000524.1, forward strand.
CGCAAACTTGGGACCCGCGGCTTCGCGCCCTTCCACTGTGCACGCGGGGAACTGGCAGCTCGCGATTTCACCCAGAAGCGAGAAAGCGGCGCGGATTCGGTTCGAGCGGGAAGTGAGGCAATTGATCGAGCTGACCGGCAAGTCCACTTATTATCAGCTGCTGGAAGTTACGTCGGAAACTCCGGGCGTGCAGGTGAAGAAAAATTATTACTCGCTGGTGCGCAAATTTCATCCGGACAACCACATGGGCAATCGCGAGTTGATTACGCCGCTGAAAAACCTGATGGTGGTGATCTCGGAAGCTTACAAAACGCTCGCGAACGAAGAGAAACGGGCGGCGTACGACAAATCGCTGGCCGCTGCGGGCGGGTTCCGCATGCAGCGGGAAAAAACAGGAGCCGAGGAATCGCTCGACGAATGGATGAATCGCGCGAACGAATGCCTGCGCGCGAGAAATTTCGTAGGCTCGATCGTGTGGCTGCGCAAGTGCCACGAAGCGGCGCCGGAATCGGCGTTGTACACAGCCATGCTGGCGCGTAGCTTGGGCACCATCTCGCAGTACGAAAACGAGGCCGTGGAACTTTTTCAGCGAGCCATCGATCTGGATCCGTGGAAGGTGCCGGTGTACCTCCAATTCGGCGAGCTGCTGGAGGAAATGGAGCTTCCCGAGCGGGCGCGGTCGGTCTATTCCAAGCTTCTGGAAGTCAGCCCCACGGACGCCAAGGCTCACGAACGCCTTGCGCTGCTGGAGCCGGACGAAGACGGCGAGAATCTTTTGTCGCGCACCCCGCATTTGTTCGGCAGGAAAAACTGATCCCCGAAGTTTTCGCGAATTTAATCACGCTGGCTCATACGATTTTCTAGGAAGTTTTCTGCACGAAGAGGCTGGCGAAGTATTGGCGCTCGCGGAAGGCGACGACGCACCAAAGAATTGCGATGACGATTGCCAGCGGCTTTGTGGCTGGCGGCTTTAGCCGCGACAATGGACCGCGCCGGCCTGCCGCTGCCGAAGGCCGGATGCCCGAGAGATCGGAACGTCAAAAGAGCCGGCGGGACGCCGGCGCTACGAAAACCGGAGGCACGGCCACCCGGTGCTACCCTTCGCGAAAAGACTCTGAGTGAATTCTGATGGAATTCACGAAAACTGGAGGCGCGGCCACCCGCTACGGTGATTGGAATTCGCGAGGGGCGGAAGAACGAAGGCTCGGCGAAAAATCCGCCGAAAGGAAAGTTCGTCAGAAGTTTTTTTCCCAGCCCTTACGGGCTGGGCTAATTTCTGCCACGCCTCCGGCGTTGGTCCAGGAATGCACAGACTGCGGAAAAATGCGGTAGTCGTTCGCCTGTCCGCGTGCCGGAGAGATCGGAACGTCAAAAGAGCCAGCGGGACGCCGGCGCTACGAAAACTGGAGGCACGGCGACCCGTCAAGCTGCCGGAATTCACGGGTCGCGTAATGTAGGCCGAACGGCCGAGAAATCGGAAGGTCAAAAGAGCGGGCCCTTCGCGAAAAAACTCTGGGTGAATTCCGCTGGAATTCAGGCATAGGTGGCTTCGCCGTTGCCGAGTGACCAGTTTTCCTTTTTCACTTCGATGAGGTTGATGATCACGTCTTCGCGGCGGAGCTTGAGGCGGTCGTGAAGGCCGTCGGCGATGGCTTTATAAAAGGCGCGCTTCATGTCGACGGTGCGGCCTTCGTTGAGCGTTATTTGGATAAGGATGCAGTCGGCGGTGCGATGGATTCCGAGATAGTTGGGATCGATGACCAGGCCGTCGGCGGGGTGCTCGGTGATTACCTGGAAGCGGTCGTCTTTAGGGACATTTATAGTTTTGATCATCGCGTCATAGATGACTTCGCCGACGGCTTTGCGGTAGTCGGCTGATTTACCTTGCGCGAGATCGACGCGAGCTAGTGGCATGGGACTCCTTTGACGGCGGAGGCTAAGTGCGCGAAAAACAGTGCCCAGACGGAGGAATGCTGGGGGCGCGAGTGAATGCGTCCGTGGTGCGCGTCCGTCGTGAAGCACATTTTCATCGCGACAATGATAGGAAGTTGGGAGGAGGAATACAAGGACTTGAGTGCGGTGGGCTTTCAGGCGATTGCGTGTGGAGGAGGGGTTTTCGGGGGCGGCGGTATTTCGGGCGTTGCGTCGAGGGCGCGGGGAGAAGTCAAAAGCCGAACCCTTCACACACCGAAGGGTTCGGCAGCCCCGCGAGTTTCAGTCGTGCTTGAAGCAAACTCCGGTGCCGCGCGGAAAAGGTTGGCCACCCGCCATTAGCGAATTGAGCGATGGCGGCGTGTAGAACCAGGCCACCCATCTCCAGCAGAACGAAACGCAGATATCGAGAAGGTCCGAGGAGCCGGTGTTCCTGTGCGCCTTGTTCGAAAACAGCGGCCCGCCCCATGCCAAACCCGCACAGAGCAGGCCGCTCAAGAAGTTTTCAGAATGGCGAGCCGCCCAAAAAAAGTATTTCTTACGATTGGCAGCCCGCCATTCACTTATGATTTATGAATTATTCCGCGACCAGCCCTCGGGAGCCGGGGGGAACCGTGGTGGTTAGGTTGAGAGAAGTGAGCGAGCCATCGTCGTTCACTCGAAATCCCGCGATTGTACCGCCCGCGGTTACGTTGTACAGGTAGCGGCCATCCCGGGCGAAGGCATTATCGAGCGGGCCAGCGGCGGTCTGGGCGGTAACGCCGGTGCCCAATAGCGAAAGCTCTCCGCCAAAGCCCACCTGGTAACCGGAAATGACTGCGCTGCCCGTATTCACCGCGTAGGCATACCGGCCGTCCGGGGTGATGGCGATCCAGCAAGGCGCCGTCTGATGATCCAGCACGGAACCGCTGATCACATGCAGGATCCCCTCGCGATTCTCTTCGTACGAGGTCACTGCGCCGGTGCCTGCAATGTGCTCCGCCTCACGGATTTCGGTGACCAACAGATTGCCCCGGGGGTCGAAGGCAAACGCGAAGGGAGAATCACCGAACGAGTTCTGGATCCGATCTTCGCTGGGGGTACCGTCAAAATTCACCGAGTATGTATCAATAATGCTGGTGCCGACTTCGCTGACGTACAGGAACAATCCGCTATTGTCGAAATGGATTTCCGCCGCGAGCGGACCGACCGTTGGCAGCGCGGGAGACGGGGAGCTCAGTGAGCGGGTCGAATTCGGGATGGGCTCGAGCACACCTCTAAAATTGTCAAAGTAGAATCCCGTGATGCTGGCCGGCTGTGCCGGCGACGCCCCGTTTACTCCGTCGTTCAGGACATAGACCAGGTTCCGGCTGACTGTAATGCTGACCGGGAGAGTGCCGCCCGTGGAGACTTTTCCGACTGCCTTCAGGCCTGACGCGGTTCGCTCCATCACCGAAATGGTACCGTCGCCTTCGTTGGCTACAAACAGCCATCGCCCATCCTGGCTGAGCGCCAGGGTGCCCTGCGAGCCGACCGACACATTTCCACCGCCCGCTCCGCCTGTGAGCACGGTGGCCGCCAGCGTAAGCGAGCCATCGGCCGCTCTGTTGAACACTGAGACTGCGTTCTGCGGGCCGTTCGTTTCCGTATATACAAATCCTGCCTGGCCTCTGAATGGGTTAAAGTCGTTCGATTGCGCCATACTCATCGTAGCCATACACACAACTCCGATTGCAAGTACCACAATGTACTTCCAGTTCATAAGTACGCTCCTCGTTTGGTGATTAGATTTTAGTTATTAGAATCTCGCCCCTGAGCTGCGTAAAGTGTGATGCGCAGATACCTCAAAGGTTCCCGCTTCTTTCGTTAGCTTTATGGTTCTATTTTTTTCGATGCGCGGTAGAACAGGCTGCGGGAAAAATCGGTTATTAGGGGGTCGGAGCTTCGGAGTCTGCGTGGCAACTCACTTTTTTGCTTCTTCGAACGCGAGATATGGGGTAGAGCGAATTCGTTCTTTCAACGAATTGCGGTCGAATCGAGTTGCCACACAGACTCTTCACTGCGAGTGTTCTACTGATGCAGATTCGGCCAATTGTCGTTGGCCTCAGTGATGTGGCCCGGGATGTCCTTGAACCACTCCTTCTGGATATCCTTGTTGTAGTTCAGATAGAGCTTGCCGTCGACAATCTTCCAAGCTTCAGGGTCAACTGGAACAGCGTGACCCTGGCTCATTCCGTACGCACAATAACCGCCGTACTGCGGGGCGTAGCGCTCCGGATCCTTCGCGAAAGCATCACGGTGGCCCGCCGAAGCAAACAACCACTTCGCCCCGTTCCAGGTGTACTCAAACCTGGTCGAGCCCTTCACGGCCTGGGACTGCTCGAAGTAAGCAACGGTGTCGTAGCCCTTGATGGCGATTCCATTTGACGCGTCCACTGGCGGAACTTTCTCCTGGCCAATGGCCGGAAGAGTTACTGCGAGCAGCAGCACGATGACACCCATCAGATTTCGCATTGATTCTCCCTAAGTATTAAGTGTTGCGTCTTGAATGCTGCCCCGGCGCATACGGCAATACCGGAAGGACATCAGCGATTCAGTCGGCACAGTTTCCAAGGCTTGACTTCGTCCAGCGCAACCAACCGCGCAAGAGCTTACCCGCAAGGTATGATTCAGGGCCGTGCAGAAGGTTTCAAGGTAGCGTAAATATTTGTGTGTAAATTTGGCAGGAAAAGGAAGAAGGGTGTGCATCTTCTTGGAGCGCGAACTCACAAGGAGGAGGTACACCCAGATGCGAGAACTGGAAGTCCTCAGCGACGGTCATCTTAAGCTGGATTTTGGCGGGTGGGCAACCCTTTCGTGCCACACCGGAGTTAAATCAAGCCACGGATGAAATCAGGACTGATTAGAGGACGTTGTCGGCTCCTTCCTCCGAGTAAACTTGGTAGCTGTAGACGACCAAGGCTCGGAAGAAAGGAGCCGAGCGATGATAATTGTAGGATGTGATTTTCACACGCGCTACCAAACGATTCCGATGCTGGAGGAAGCCACTGAGGAGCGGACCGAGCGGAAGCGCAGAAAAGATTCGGTACCCCCGCGAGTTTCAATCGCGCATGGGTTTACTCCGGTGCCGCGCGGAAGGGGTTGATTGGATGAGAACGAAGGCTCCGATCGGTAGCCGAGTATGCTTTGGGTTGGAGGACCGAAGCAGTCGGTAAGGAGGGAGCCTTCAATGATGATTATAGGATGTGATTACCATCCCAGTTGGCAACAGATTAGTTG
>JBAVQA010000525.1:0-3505 GCA_049693595.1 Candidatus Acidiferrales bacterium
GGTAATCATGATCGAGTGCAATGCACGATATCTGCGACCCGAAGATATTGCCGAGCGGGCTGCGCTGGTTACCATGGACGTGTCATTCATTTCGGCGACGAAAGTCTTGCCGGCGGTTGTTCCAGCGGCAGCGGCCGACGCTGATTTCTTGATTCTGATCAAGCCGCAATTCGAACTGGAGAAACGCGACGTGGGCAAAGGCGGAATCGTGCGCGATACTGCGCTGCATCAAAGAGCTATCGAGCGTGTGACGGCATCAGCGGCCGAGTGTTCCCTTGAGATTCTTGGCGTGCGTCCGAGCCATCTGACCGGCGCCGAGGGCAATCAGGAGTTTTTTCTCCACGCTCGCGTTCGCGGCTAGAGTAGAATTTGCTTCCAAACATATGATTCGCTCCGCAGGCATCATCTGCAAACCGGTCAAGGAAATGGTGTTGTCCGTCGTTCCGCCGCTGACCGAATGGCTGCAAGCTCGGAAGATCGAAGTGTTTGTGGACGAGGAAACGAAAGGTTGTATCCACACCACTTCACAGGCGTTCGCTCGCGAGGCGCTGGGCCAGAAAGTAGACCTGATTATCGTTCTTGGCGGTGACGGAACACTTCTTTCCGCGGCGCGCGCGCTTCATGGACAAAACGTTCCCATTCTTGCGGTAAATCTGGGCGGCCTCGGATTCCTTACCAGCGTTACTCTCGACGAACTTTATCCTCTTCTCGAACAAGTTTTGAAAGACGAGCATCGCATCGGAGAACGCATGATGCTCGAAGCAGAAATTTTGCGAAGTGGAAAAGGCGCTCAAAGAGAGCGCGCGTTGAACGAAGCGGTGGCCAACAAGGCAGCGCTGGCGCGCATGCTGGATTTTGACGTTTTTGTGGACACGCGCCACGTGGGACGCTATCGAGCGGATGGAATTATCGTTGCGACGCCGACCGGCTCGACTGCTTACTCACTGGCGGCGGGCGGGCCGATTATTCAGCCGGATCTCGATGCGTTCGTGATCACGCCGATATGCCCACACATGCTGACGAACCGGCCGCTGGTGATTCCGGATACGTCACGAGTTGAGTTGGACTTCACCGCAGCGGACGAGCCGGTGTATTTGACGCTCGACGGGCAAACTGGATTTCAACTTGAGCCCAAGGACCACGTGGTCATCACCAAGTCTTCGTCCAAGGTGAAGTTCGTGCGGCCACCTCGAAAGACGTACTACGAAGTATTGCGCAGCAAGCTTCGGTGGGGAGAACGCTGAAACGAAGTTCCAGGTCTTCCCGGATTAGGTGGTTGCTCCCGAGTCGAAGAGCAGATTCCTCGCTGCGCTCGGAATGACAGCTTGAGGCGCAGAATTGAGCGACTAAACGGATCGTTCGGGCGCATTGCGCCGCTCGGGATGACGATCCTTGTCGGATCGTCATTTAACCTTCAGGACGACCAGCGTGCGGTCGTCAAACGCGTGGCGGCCGTCCGAGAAAGCGTCAACCGCTTCCAAAATGCGATCGGCAATGCCGTCGGCCGGCAAGTCGTGATTTTCTGAAATGAGCATACCCAGCCGGTCATGGCCATAAAATTCCGAGGTCGCCGGATTCTGCGTGTCGCCGATGCCGTCGGAGTAAAACACCACGATATCTCCCACGTTGAGAATGTAGCTTTTCTGATCGTACACAGCCGTTTCAAACATGCCGAGCGGAAAGCCTTCCAGCGGGATTCGTTCGCAGCGGCCGTCGTGATACAGGAAAGGCTGCTCCTGGCCTGCATTCGCGATGCGCAGCTTGTGACGCCCGCGATGCCAGGTTGCGAAACATAAGGTCATAAAGCGGCCTTCGATACGGCGGTCGCCGAGAAACCCGTTGATGGCGGTAAGCATTTCGGCGGGACGATGTTTTTGCGGACCCAGGCTGCGAAGCGTTCCGATTGCTACGGCGCCGTAGAGCGCAGCAGCGCTTCCCTTCCCGCTGACGTCTCCCATGGCAATGGCCAATTCCTGCGGACCGTAACGCAGAAAGTCGTAGAGGTCGCCGCTAAGTTCCCGGGAAGAAACCACGCGCGCGGCAATATCGAGGCCGAACTCAGGCCCAGGCAAGCGAGGCAACAGCGCGCCCTGAATACGCCGCGCGGCGCTCAGGTCGCGTTCCATACGCGCTTCGTCACGCGCCACTTGTTCGTAGAGCCTGGCGTTTTCGATCGAGACGGCCAGATGCGCGGCGAGAATCGAAAGCGCCTGCACGTGATCGGGAGTGAAATAGTTGAGCTGCGGACTTTCCAGATCCATCACTCCGATGACGCGGTCTTTATAGACCATGGGCACGGCCATTTCTGAGCGCGTCTCGGGATTCACCATTAGATAGCGCGGATCGAGCTTTACGTCCGGGACCACCACGGGACGCCGCGTGGATGCGGCCGCGCCGACGATTCCTTCGTGTCCGGGCACGGCATATTTTTCCTGGGTGCGCTGGCCGAATTTCACGGTGACGCGATGGTGAAATAGCTTGTCGTTCTCGTCGTAAAGCAAAATGGAAAAAATCTGGTAATCGATCAGGCGCTTGGTGAGTTCCGCGGCGCGGCGCAGAACTTCTTCGACGGAGAGCGAAGAGTTCGCTTCGCGGGCCACTTCGTTCAGGAGCAACAGCGTTTCGGATTGATTTTTTTCGTGCTCGAACAGCCGGGCATTTTCGATGGCTCCGGCAATGCGGCTGGCGACCAGCGCGAGGATGTTTTGCTGATCGCGCGTGAAGTAATCGACCTGGCTGCTTTCGATGTCGAGGACGCCAATCACGCGGCCGCGCACAATCAGCGGAACCGCCAATTCGGATCGGACGGCGTCCAGCGCGTTCAAATAGCGCGGATCCTTGCGAACGTCGGCGACGCGGATCGGCTGGCCAGTGGCCGCAGCCGAACCGATGATGCCCTCGGCCATGGGAATTCGCCAGTGCTTCACCACTTCCGGGCGGTGGCCGATGGCAAAGCGAAAATACATCTGGTCGGTTCCCTCTTCGGGCAACACGACCGCGAAGATTTCATAATCGATCAGCCGCTTAATTTGGGCCGCAGCGCCTGCGAGCACTTCATCCAAATCCAGCGAAGCGTTAATTTCCTCGCTAATCTCGGCGAGAATCGCGAGAGTCTCCGCCGGGAGTTCCAGCTTCGGATTGAGTCCTGTAGATTCCATTATTCTGTGGATGGAGCGCCTCGGCCCCCGCCAAGGTAGTCGCAATGACCGCGCGCAGCAAGAAACTATTCGCGCGCCGCGAGTGTGGCGATCGATTAATTATATCAGGCGTACGACGGTTGCTTGGGGCCGAAATCCCGGCAATTCAGCGTGCTTAATATTTGCCGCTGCCGACGGATGAATCAGCGCCGCCGGCGGGATTTGCGCCGCGGAGTTGTTCAATGATCTTCACGCCTGAGCTTGTGCCGATGTGTGTGGCGCCCGCTTCCACCATTTTTCGCACTTCTTCCAGCGTGCGCACGCCTCCAGCCGCCTTGATTCCTGTGCCGCTGCCGACGGTCTCGCGG
>JBAVQA010000526.1:0-3553 GCA_049693595.1 Candidatus Acidiferrales bacterium
GGCGGAGGTGGTGGCGGCGGACGCGGAGGTGGAGGGCGTGGTGGTGATCGCGGCGGTGACCGCGGAGGCTATGGCGGCGGAGGCGGCGGAAGAGACCGCTAACCAAGATTCTGCTTGAATGATTGCACGATCGAGAGAGGGCGCTGAGAGATTCGGCGCCCTTTTTATTTGTGATCGTTGCGCTTACGCCGTTGCGATGCTCTTCTTTCCTGAGAATTTTCCGGGATGTGAAATTTCGCTCTTGATCTCTCTGCCGGTGTAATGAAATTGTTCCAGCGTCGCGCTGCGCAAGCCCATGGTGATTAGTCCGGGAATATCCAGCCCCGCCTCTGCTTCGTCCAGGTCCGCCGCGGAAGCGTACAGTGCCGGCATGCGCGGAAGGAAAACGGGGCAGCAATCGTGAAATGGCTCCGAGGAAATATCGTACGTCCCGATTTTGCGCGCCGTGGCCATGATGTCTATTTTGTCCGTGCCGATGAGCGGCCTGAACACAACCATGCGCGATGCGGCATCCACGGCCACAAGATTCCGCAAAGTTTGTGACGCTACCTGGCCCAGGCTGTCGCCGGTAACCAGGGCGAGAGCGCGGTCACGTTTTGCGAGTACTTCGGCGATCCGCAGCATCATCCGGCGATAGAGCAGCACGCGATAATTTTCAGGAGCGTAGCGCACGATCTCGCGCTGAATCGGTTCGAACGGAATGCGGTAAAGTTTCGCGTGAAATTGATACGGAACAAGCTGCCGCGCAAGCTGGCTCGCCACGTGCAGCGAAGATTCTCCGGGCATCGCGCCCGAGCCGTAAAAATGGGCGAAGCTCATATGCGCGCCGCGCTTCATCATGTGGTACGCGGCGACTGCGGAATCGTAGCCTCCCGATAACAGGCACATCATCCGACCAGCGGTGTTCGACGGCAGGCCGCCGGCGCCGGGAATTTTTCTGGCGTAAACCAGAGCGGGCCCGGAAGTAATTTCGACGTAGCAGGTTAGTTCCGGGTGGTTCAAACGAACGCTTACATTGCGGCCTTGCGCCCGAAGTTTTTCCAGGAGATGCCGGCCCACGGCCGCTTCCACCTCCAGGCTGGTTTGCGGAAACGATTTGTCGCTGCGTTTTGCGCGCACCGCGAAGCTAGCGAATTGAAGAGGCTCGATTTCTTCCCACGCTGCCTCGCAAATTGCTTCCATGCTTCGTTCGACGGTCCGCGCGAGCGCATAAAACGCAATTCCTAAAACCCGCTCCACGCGCGCAACGGCTTCTTGCTGCGACGCGCCATCACCAAGCGAGATCACAAATCGGTCGCCTGGTTGCTCGATGCGAACTATGGAAACTCCCTGAAGCGATTGCCGCAACGCGGTGGAAAGTTTGCGCAGAAAAAAACGGCGGTTGCGGCCTTTGAGCCAGGCCTCGTGGTAGTGCACGACGACAACCGGGTTGCTCATGCGAATTTCACTTGGCTTGAATGGTCCCTTAACGTCCCAAAAGTATAACAGCCGCGCGCGCCGCCGTGTAGTCGCCGCCCCTAGTAGACGCTTTAGATTACTTGTTACCAGCGCTATGATCCGCAAAAGCAGAAATTTACAAGTCGGACTTCCTGTGGTACACACGGCGAGGCAACGCTAGAGGCGTTCCAATTGTGCGATAACTCAAAGGAAACAGCTCGAATTCAGACGCGACTTTCCACTACATCGGGGGTTATTATTTGCAACACTCCAGTCCAGGTGGGCTGGCTGTGGGGCGCGAAATTTCCAAGCGACCTGAAGCGATTGCGGTGCATCAAAGCATTACCCGGACAACGGGAGGAGTTATGTGGAATAGGCGAGATTGGGACGATTTCTTCGATATTGTAAGGAAGCCGGGCAGCACGCACAGGCCGCCGCGCCCTGTAGATTTGTCCCGTCGCAACCGCTTGGTGCCCACGGAAGGTTATAGCCTCGCTGAACTTGACGATGCGGGCCTCAGTATCGAGAAAGCTGAGATGCTGGGTTTGCCCGTGGACGCCGGCCGCGTCGGCTCCTACGGACCGAACGTCGCTGCGCTTCGCGAGTTCATTCGTTCCACCCGTTCGCGCTTCTAAAATACTCGGGCGCCGGACATCAATATTTTTCTCCAGTGCCTTCTGCTAGCCTGCCGGATCTACGTTCGCGCTGCGGCTCGACGGCCAAAAACGCCCGGCGAGTAGCGCAAAAATCCCTCCCGCTATTGCGCCGCCGATCGAAATTGCGTCCCAAGCGATTCCCGCTGCAACCGCCAGTACTGCTGTCGCGCCGAATGGAACGAGCAACGCCGCCAGCGCGGCTTCGCGCACTCCAATGCCAGCTTGCGTGATCGGGATAGCCGCTGAAAGCTTTGCGAGCGGCCATGCAAACAGCCATATGCGAAAACGGAGATGCAAACCGCAAGCATTCGCAAGCACAACATTGAGCACGATGAAAATCAGTTGAACGGTGACGCTCATGCTCAGCGCTCTCAGCATTGCTCCAGGCTGCTCTATCGTTGAGTGGAACGCGCCTCGCAACCGAACGAACCTCCGCCTCATGCGATAAGAAAATCGCCGCACCGGAAGCATCGCGATCGCGCTTGCAGCAGCCGCAATTCCGATGATTGCAATTCCTCCCGCAAGCTCGAAGATTTTTCGACTCCTGGGATCGAGCGTCCCCGGCACCAGAGCTGCTCCGATTCCAGCCAACAGCGCGAGCGCGGCGAAATCCGAAAGCCTGTCCACCAAACTTCCCAGCAGAACGCCGGCCCGACTTTTCGCTACGCGCAGCGCCATTGCCACGCGCAGAATATCTCCCCCGATAAGGGAGGGCAGAAACAAGGAACCAAATAGTCCGGCAAAGTAACATCGCGCTGCCTGCCGTACGTTGATGCCCGCTCCGCCCAGGTTCAGGACCAGCCGGTATTTCGCAGCTCCAATGCAGTGCGCAGCGAGATACCCCATCAGAACCACGAGCCACAATCGCGCCGGCAGCAGACCGAGCGCCTGCCATACCTTCCTGCCGGGCAAGAGCCGAAACAGCAGGTAAAGAACGAGCGCGCTGCCTCCATACTGCAGAATTACTTGCAGCGTCTTGCGCGGCCAATTTCGTTTGGGGGATCGCGTTTCGGGCTGGAGTGTCACGGGAGCGTCGGCACATTATGCGGCTCTCCGCTCCACGCTACAAGTGCCGTGCTAGCGGATCATTTTCCGAGTTACACGACTATTAGGTACGAGCGATTCTCTTCAATGATTTCGTAGAACGCGACTTTGCACCGCCGGCGGCGTTTACCGCACGTTCTCTACCAGGAAAAGGTCCGACAGTTCGCGATCGAAGGAATATGCGTAGGTCTTGCCGTCGGGCGTCATGCGAACGTTTAGAATCGCGGTCACGCCAGCCGAGTCGGTGGGGGCGAGCGTCATCACAAGCTCTCTTTTGCCGGTTGCCACATCGAGCCGGTACACCGGCGCGAACGTTTTTTCGTCGTGGTACACATAAGCCGAGCGACCATCTGTCGACCATGTGATCCAAATATCTTTTGGCGACCAGCCCGGAAGGCTCCGGGGTTCTCCCCCTG
>JBAVQA010000527.1:0-7378 GCA_049693595.1 Candidatus Acidiferrales bacterium
CGTGGTGGGTGTTCATGATGTGGGATTCACCGGGTCTTCCGCTTTGACTTGTGGAGCAACCCTCATTGTACACCGGCGAGGTTTCCATCTGGGATATCCCCGGCGCATAAAGGCGACAACGGAGCGCCAAACCTCGCGCGCGTCAAAGGCTTCGCGATATGCTGCTCGGGAAACAGTTCACGCGATCAGCCGCCCTTCGGTCGTCGCAGCGACCTCAGGGTGAAAGAGGAGCGGGCAGATGAAAATGAGCTTGGAAAGTCTGATTATTATTTTTGCGAGCGCGGTGGTAGCGGGGTTAGTGGGCTGGGGATTTTTGCATCAGCCGCAATCCGCATCGTTATTCGGGATGCTGAACGGCGGCTTGCGGCATTTTTTGCAATGGCCGCTTTTCACCATTGGAAAGATCCCGGTGACGCCGCTGTTTCTGGTGAAGTGCACGGTGTTCTTGATTGCGCTTTCAGTTTTCTCGCGTTTGTTCCGGAACTTTCTGGCGAAGAGAGTTCTGGGTCACACGTCGATGGATCGCGGGCAGCAATACGCGTTCGTGCGCGCGGCAGGCTATGTGATTTTCCTGCTGGGAATGATCATTGGCCTGGACACCACCGGCTTGAATTTGCGCAGCCTTCTAGTGGTGGGCGGCGCGCTGGGAGTGGGCATCGGATTCGGGTTGCAGAATATCGTGGCTAATTTCGTGGCGGGGATCGTGATTCTGTGGGAAGGACCCATCAAATTGGGCGATTTCATTGACGTGGGCAACACGCATGGAGAAGTGATCCGAATCGGCGCGCGCGGCACGTGGGTGCGGACGTTCGACAACGAAGTGATCATCGTGCCGAACTCGGAATTCATCAACAGCCGGGTTGCCAACTGGACGGCGAACGACCGCACGGTGCGGCTCACGGTTCCGGTGGGAGTTTCCTACGACAGCGATCTGGAGATGGTGCGCGATGTGCTGCTGGATATCGCAAAACGCAACCAGCATGTCTTGACCGATCCCGCGCCGGCCGCCATGGTCACCGGGTTCGGCGACAACAGCGTCAACATCAACCTGCGAGTTTCGACGACAACCATGACGGACCGCACCCTTTACCTGAAGAGCGACCTGTTCATGGAAATCTTCCGCGTATTCCGTGAAAAGAAAATCGAGATGCCGTTCCCGCAGCAGGACGTACACGTTCGTTCGATCGACGCGCCGGTGGTGATTGCGAATCCGCCGGGAAGGCCAAGTGAGACGGCCGGTGCGGGAGAACACTTGCAGCACTAGGACCGGACTCGTCCGGTAATCCGACTTACCAGGACTGAGCCAACGGTGAAGTATTTACGTAAACTCTATTCATGATCTTCACTAAACGCCTTCGCGAGGGAGTACGTCGCGGAGAAATCACTTGCAGTGTGCCAATCTGGACGCGTCCCCACGTAAGAGTAGGCGCGCGGTTCCGATTCCACTACGTGCGACCGCGTGCCAAGCGAATAGGTCAGCGTAAGTCGAAAGTACGTCTCCGGTAATGCAACATACCAGGAGCTAGGCTGAAATCACCGATCTTGGGAGTTGAATTCTCCAGAATTATAAAGCCGCAGCCAGGTTGACCCAATGGTTCTAAGACCGTACCATACCTTCGCCTACGAATATGATTGGACAGACCATCTCGCACTACAAAATCCTGAACAAGTTGGGCAGCGGCGGTATGGGAGTAGTGTACGAAGCTGAGGATACTCGGCTGGGCCGCAATGTAGCACTGAAGTTTCTGCCGCAAGAAATGGGCGAGGACGCGCAGTCGCTGGAAAGATTTCAGCGGGAGGCGCGGGCGGCTTCTGCACTGAACCATCCGAATATCTGCACAGTTCATGCGATCGAACAGCACGAGCGGCAGCACTTCATTGTCATGGAACGCTTGGAAGGACAGACGCTGTCGCAGATGATCGGCCACAACCCCGTCGAGATAGATAAATTGTTGACGGCGGCAATCCAGATTGGGGACGCTCTGGAGTCGGCGCATGCCAAGGGCATCGTTCACCGGGACATTAAACCGGCGAACATCTTTGTGACCGAACGGGGGCAGGTGAAGATCCTCGATTTTGGACTCGCGAAGATGGAGGGAGTGCGGCGTAACAATGACGGCATGCACGCAGACTTGGAGATGCAGACCGAGGCCAAGAGTAATGGTCTCACCCAAGCGGGAACGACGCTTGGAACCGTGGCCTATATGTCTCCCGAACAAGCACGCGGGCAGTTGGCCGACGCACGAACCGATCTGTTTTCCCTAGGCACAGTTTTGTATCAGATGGCGACGGGGATATTACCGTTCCAAGGCGATACCTCGGCAGTGATCTATGAAGCCATCCTCAATCGAGATCCGTTGCCGGTAAAAGAGTCGAATCCATCGGTGCCACCCGAATTGGAAAGGATTATCGACAAGGCGCTGGAAAAAGACCGCAACTTACGCTACCAGACTGCTACCGACATCAAAACCGATCTGGCCAGACTGAAACGCGATCTTGGATCAGGCCACAAACGTACGGCCGAAAGCACCGAATCGCGCGGCGAAAGCAAGCAAAGCGAGAAATCAATTGCGGTCCTGTATTTTGAAAACCTCAGCGGCATCAAGGAAGATGAATACTTTCGCGACGGCATCACCGAGGACATCATCACGGAACTCTCCAAGATCAAGGGGCTGAGCATTTTTTCCAGGCCCACGGTGCTAGCCTACCGCGACAAGCGGGTCACTCCGGCTCAGATCGGCCAGCAACTCAAGGCAACTTATGTTCTAGCGGGTAGCTTGCGACGCGCGGGAAACCGCCTGCGCATCAACGCGCAACTGGTGGATACGCACACGGATTTTCCCTTGTGGTCCGAACGATACGACCGTGAGATGAAGGATGTCTTTGAGGTGCAGGATGAAATCGCCCGCAACATCGCTGAGGCCTTGCGGATTACTCTGTCGCCTCAGGAACAAGCTGCTCTTGCCGCCAAGCCAACGGAAAGTCTACAGGCCTATGACCTCTACTTGCGCGGAAAGAATTACGCCAGGCGCATGACACAGCAGGACCTGGGATTTGCGCTGCAGATGTTTGAGAACGCTGTATCACTCGATACCAATTTTGCACTGGCGTATGCCGCGATCGCCAATGTGTGTGCACAGACGCATTACAATTACGGCCGCGATCCGATCTGGCTGAGACGTGCCGAGGCAGCTTCGCAACGGGCAGTTATCCTGCAACCGCAGCTGCCAGAGGTGCTAGTCGCGCAAGCATGGATTCTCTACGCGGCTCAGAATTATAAAGATGCGATCTACTGTGCGCAGAAAGCCATTGAACGCAAACGCGATTGCGAGGGAGCGTACTACACGCTCTGCCGCTCGATGTTCGCGTCCGGGCAGTATCAGGAGATGGCCAGGATAGCAGATGAAGCCTTAGAGGCCAGTGGCGAGGACTATAACTGCTACGTTCCTATCATGAATGCCCTTGAAGTGATGGGGAAGCAAGAAGCGCTTCGGAACACACGCCAAAGGCGGATTGCGGCTTTGGAGGCCCATCTCAAGCATGTTCCGGAAGATGCGCGCGCACGCATCCTTCTTGCCGGTGATTATGCAGCAATCGACCGTGTTGAGGATGCGGTCCGCGAGATCGACTTCGCGGTTGCGCTTCGCTCAGGCGAGGCAACTGTTCTCTATAATGCAGCCTGCGTATTCTGCAGACTTAAACGCAAACCGGATGCCCTGAGCGCCCTCACGAGAGCCTGGGACGCTGGATTTAAGGACGCAGACTGGGCCAGGCGGGATCCCGACCTCACCCTTCTTCATGGCGATCCGGAGTTTGAGCACCTGTACCCGGATACGCTCTCCTCACCGCCCGCCCCGGTCTCCCACTAGATTATGATTAACCGCGGGTGGCCCACCCTCCCACGCCACTAAACGAATCCGTCGAATTTCCCGGTGCAGCACCTTTCGGTTTTTGAAGGGTGCGGGTTAGACGCAACGAAAGGTGCAACGGTTGAACCCGAAAGCAGAAAGGCGAGGGACGATGAGAAGGGACTTGCTGCGATTCAACGGCGCAGTCGAGCGGGATCCCGCCATCGATGCATGGATGAGGGAGCATGCAGGTGAATTGGGAGCCATCGCGCATCAGTGGTTTGAGGTGATGCGAAAGTGCGGGGACGAAGTCCGGGAGCTTTTGCATGACGGCTGTCCGGTTGCATGTTTGGGAGATGTGCCCTTCGGCTATGTGAATGTATTCACCTCGCACGCAAACGTGGGGTTCTTTCACGGCGCAGCACTGCCGGATCCGGCTCGCCTGTTGCAAGGCACCGGCAAGTCCATGCGTCATGTGAAGCTGAGACCGGGAACGGCCACGGACGCAGCAGCGCTAAACAGGCTCATCGATACGGCGTACTGGGATATAAAGGCGCGCGTCGAAAACGGCTAGCTAGCCCAAGCTCAAATCAGGAGCAGATGCCATGACCGAAGAACCTAGAAGGGCGACGCCACGTCCTATTTTCAATTCGATTGAGGCGCAACTCTTCGTTGCGAACATCAAGAGTTCCTGCGATTTCTATACAAACAAGCTCGGCTTCGCGGTCGAATTCATCTATGGCGATCCGCCATACTACGGGCAGGTCTTCCGCGACAATGCACGACTCAACTTGAGGCTGGTCCGCGAACCTGTGTTCGCCGGCGATATTCGCAAGCGCGAACGTCTGCTGTCCGCTTCCATCACGGTTGCCACGGCGAACGAAATCAAACAACTATTTCTGAGTTATCAGGCTGCAGGAGTCTCTTTCGATCAGGCACTTAAGAAGGAGCCATGGGGCGCCAGAAACTTTGTAGTTTCAGATGAGAATCTCATCCTCTTTGCCGGCCCGGCGGCCGACTAGTTTTTCGCGACCATGCAGTACGGCGTGAGCACGCTCGCGAGCGTGTGCGGAACGTGGGCAGGCCGTAGTACAATGCCAATGGTGTGGGCCGGTTAGTGCACCCACACTCCGCAGCTAGTTACACTTTTGTTGCACTGACGTACGAAATCCCCGCTGGCGCTATGGTGCAACGGTTAGCACGCGGCCCTTTCAAGGCTGAAATACGGGTTCGATTCCCGTTAGCGCTACCAAAACTTCTTTGGCCTTAGCTGGTTGATGCAGGAATCGTTCGCGCAGAATTCCGGCGGTTCACCTTTGCGGCAGGTTCCACCAAAAAAGTTCTACTGCTGCCAACCTCCGCCGAGGGCTCGGTAGAGTTGGACGAGGCTCTGGTACTCGTTGCCGCGCGCCTGTGCCAGGGTGAGCTCGGCGGAGAAGAGCGAGCGCTGGCCGTCGAGCACTTCCAGATAGGTGGTGGTGCCTCCTCGATAGCGCATGACGGAAAGGCGGACCGACTCCGCCAAATCCGCTACCACCTGCTGCTGCTGGACTCGAACCTCGCGGAGTTCCTGGTATCCGATCAGCGCGTCCGAGACATCTCCGAAGGCGCGCTGAATGGCTTGCTTATAAGCAGTCAAGGCTTGTTCGTGTTGAGATTCGGCCAGGTGCAGACCGCCGGTAAGAGCGCCGCCGGTGAAAATCGGTTGGCTGACGCTTGCGCCGTAGGACCAGATTGCAGTCTGCGAGCCCATTAAACTCGAAAAAGAGCTGCTGCGTCCAAATGCGCCGCCGCCCGAGCCGGTGAGTGAAATCTGGGGGAAAAAGGCAGCCTTAGCGACGCCAATTTGGGCGTTTGCGGCGACGAGGAGTTGTTCGGCCTGGCGAATATCGGGGCGCCGAGCCAGCAGCGAAGATGGCAGGCCTGCCGGCACCTCGGGAGGAATGAACTGCTCCGGCAATTTGAGGCCGCGTTTTACGGGACCGGGGTAATTGCCGAGCAGAATGTTGATCGCGTCTTCTTCCTGGCCAATCTGCCGCTCAAGGTCCGGTAATTGCGCGTTCGCGGTGTCGAGCACTTGCTGCGCCTGAAGCACGTCGAGCTTCGTAGCTACGCCATGGTCCAGCCGCAACGAAGTCAGTTTGACGGAACCTTCCTGCGTCTCCACCGTGTCTTTGGTGATTTGAAGCTCGAGATCGAGCTGAAGGAGCGAGAAGTAAGCGCTGGCGACGTCGCTCACGAGAGTCAGCGTAACGGTGCGTTGGCCGTACTCGGTCGCCAGCAGTTGGGCGCGAGCCGCTTCAGTGGCGCGACGCAATTGGCCGAAGAGGTCGAGCTGAAACGAGACGTCCGCAGCAAGCTCCAGCAAATTTGCTTTCAACGGAAAAAACTGCGATTTGCCGCCCACGAAATCCGCATTGCCTGACACTTGCGGGAAAAGACTCGAGCGCGTTATGGCGACTTGAGCGCGAGCGGCGTTGATGCGTTCGGTGGCGATCTGCAGGTCGTAATTCTGCTTCAGCGCGGTGCGAATCAGGTCTTGCAGTTGCGGATCCTGGAAGACTTGCCACCAGGGCAGATCCGCGAAGGAAGCTGCCTGAGCCGGCACTTGCGAGTTATCGCTCAGATCGCGATACGCGCTGGGAGTTGGCACGTCAGGCCGATGGTAGTTGGGACCGACTGCGCAGCCGCCAACCAGACTGAAAGTCAGGATCGACGCCAAGCTCAGGGAAATCCATGGCCGCAGCATTTTCATGTCAGTCTCCCTCCGCCGGCGCAGGCCTTGCTTGAACTCCCCCAGCGGCCGGCTGCTTACCGGCGCCGGACCATTTCTCGACGAGATAGAAGATCGCCGGTACAAGAAATATTGCGATAAAGCTGGCAGCCAGCATGCCTCCAATTACGGTGGTTCCGATGATCTGGCGCGCCACGGATCCTGCTCCTGTGGCCACCCACAAAGGCACGCTCCCAAGGATGAAGGCGAAGGAAGTCATCAGGATCGGCCGGAGCCGGATGCGTGCTCCCGCCAAGGCAGCGTCCACCAGCGGTTTACCTTCCTCGTATTCGTCCTTGGCGAACTCCACGATGAGGATCGCGTTTTTTGCCGCCAGCCCAATCAGCATCACCAACCCGATCTGCGAATACACATCGCTTTCGATTTGAATCATGTACGCCGGATAAAACGCCAGGCCGATCGTGCGCCTTAACCAAAGCGCCGCGAACGCGCCGAAGACCGCCACCGGCGTGCTCAGCAACACGCTGAATGGCAGCGACCAGCTTTCGTAGAGCGCGGCCAGAATCAGAAATACGAACAACAGGGAAAACGCGAAGACGGCGGCGGGCGAGACTCCCTGCTGAGCCAGCTTTTCCTGAAAGGAGATGTCCTTATAGTCGAAGCCCATTTCGTTGGGCATTGTTTGCGCGAACACTTCTTCGAGCGCTGCCGTGGCCTGTTGGGAACTGTAACCCGGGGCCGCGCTGCCGACGATCTGCGCGCTGCGGTATTCGTTGAATCGCATGGTGAATTCGGG
>JBAVQA010000528.1:0-16867 GCA_049693595.1 Candidatus Acidiferrales bacterium
GACTGAGAATACGGCGAACCGGTACAAGTCGCGTTTGACGCTGGCGTTGAATGCGCTGAAGAACAAGAAGAAGGCGTAAACCGCACAATATTATCTGGCGGCTTTGGGCGCTCCGAAGTTTTTGGGGCGCCTTTTTTTTGGCTCACATGCTTACATCGCGATTTCCTTGGCACCTTCTTGCCAAGCACGGCGGGAAAGAAACAGCAGATCCCTCGGACTGCGCGTCGCGTCCTCCGCTTCGCGGAGGAAAAGGCAAAGGCGCGCGTCGCTCCGCTCGGGATGACAGGTCGTTGCTTGGGCGCGAATCCAGTAGGTGACGGATCGACCGCGTCAACAGGTTGGCGCAAAAAAAAAACGGGCACAACCTTTGCAGATTGTGCCCGCACGACAAGAGAGAGAATTTTTCTGAACTTACTCCGGAATGGGCGCTGACTCCGGCATTTGCAGCTTGGCTTTAGCGAGGGCGCGGACGATATTTACTTCGACCGCTTGCTCGGATGTGTTGCGAACGGTGGCAAGCTCGCTGATCAGAAGATACTTTGCGCGTTCGAGCATCTTCTTTTCGCGGAAAGAAAGCGGCTTGGTACGGCTGAGGGCGACGAGGCCTTTCAGAACTGCGGCCACTTCCATCAGCGAACCCGTCCGCATGCGATCGGAATTTTCCTTGAAGCGATGCTTCCAGTCATGATGCGAAGCGGAGCGGCCCTTTTCGAGAAATCCAAGGACGGCGGTTGCTTGCGTGTTACGGATAATCGGGCGCAACCCAACGCAATCGACGTTGGACTGCGGAACCATTACTTTCAAACCACTCGAAGCGATTTTCAACATGTAATACCGCTCCGATCTGCCATTCAGGTAGCCGTAACTTATCTGTTCAATAATCCCTACGCCATGGTTCGGATACACGACTTTTTCGCCTAGCTTAAATTCCATAGGTGGAAGGCCCCCCCGAAGGGCATGATGAAAGTTTAGGCAGATGGGACGTTGGCGTCAAGCGAATCTAGCAATATCTGGAAGGATAAAGAGGGCGGAAAGCGCTTAATTTTCACGGGTTTGGCCCCGCAATTGCCCTATAATGGTGCTTGTGCTGATTCTTGCTTCAGACACTTCCTCACCCAACGGCAGTTTGGCGGTTCTACGCGATGAAAAAGTCATTGGCGTGATTTCGACACTCGCGGAAGAAACGTATTCCTCGCGGATGTTTCGCCACCTCGAATTCCTGTTGCAAGAGCTTGCGCTGAAGCTAACTGAATTCGATCTATTCGCGGTAGCAGCGGGGCCTGGATCATTTACGGGGCTGCGCGTGGGGCTGGCGGCTGCGAAGGGCTGGGCGGAAGTTTACGGTAAGCCGGTGGTGGGAATCAGCGTGTTGGAGGCAATTGCCGCGCAATCTCATTCTGCCGCAACAGTATTGGTGGCCGCTTCCGACGCGCGGCGCGGGGAAGTTTATTTCGGCGTCTATCGACGTGCGAAAGATTCGCTGGC
Organism: Candidatus Acidiferrales bacterium; assembly: GCA_049693595.1. GTDB lineage: Bacteria > Acidobacteriota > Terriglobia > Acidiferrales > UBA7541 > Palsa-295. The sequence continues at coordinate 1,486 of JBAVQA010000528.1, forward strand.
ACTCGAAGGCGAGGAGTGCGTGTCGCCTCCCGAAGAATTCCTGCGAGCGATTGGCGAGCGGCCCGGAAGCGCAGAATTCGCGATCGTGTCGCCGTCGCCGGAAATGCTGAGCGGCGCGCTGTCTCGAATTGAGATGGAACGCTTGCCGTTGCCGCGGGTCGAACGGGTTTCAAGCGTACTGGCTCCGTCAATCGGGCTGCTCGGTTACCGTCGCGCGAAAGCCGGCGATGTTTCGGACGCGTTGACGCTGGATGCAAATTATATTCGTCGCACGGACGCCGAAGTTCACGCGAAAAGGCAGTAGCGAACTTGAAGACCCGCCTGGTTGAAAACCGTGACATCGATGCAATTCTGGCGATTCAAACGGCATGTCCGGAAATTGCACAGTGGACGGAACGGGATTATGAACGAGTGGCGCGTGGCGAAATGGCGGGATGGGTGGGGGAAGAAGAATCGAGCGTCTTGGGTTTTCTTGTCGCGCGAAGAGTGGTGAACGAGATTGAGATTTTGAATTTTGCCGTTTTGCCAGACGCGCGTGGGCGCGGTATTGGCGCGATATTGCTGAAGGAAACTCTCACGTGGGGAGCAACGTTCGGCGCGGTGCAAGCAATTCTCGAAGTGCGCGCTTCGAATAGCGCGGCGCTGCGTTTTTATGAGCGGCACAATTTCCACGTGGTCGGACGCCGCGCGCGGTATTACAACGAGCCCGCAGAAGACGCGCTGCTGCTGACCGTGAAGGTTGGGGCAGGCGCTTCAGAATCCGCGTAGGCGTTTTGGGAGGTCGCGGCGATACTCGGGTTTTTTATCCTATTGGCGCGGCGCGGGAATTGTGTTAAATGTTACAGTCATGTAAATGCGCTTTCCAACCTGGAGGGAAAGGATGCCGATTACGACACACGATATCCGGCAGGCGCTGTTAGAAGTTGACCAGGAATTCCGCAGACTCTCAGAAGAACACTCCCGCTGTGAATGCCAGCTGCAAGAACTCGTAAGACAAAGTTACTGGAACGTGGAAGATCTGGCGCTCGAAGTGTCCCTGAAAAAGATGAAGCTGTTTTTGAAAGATCAAATGGAAATGATCGTGGCGCGCCACCGCCGGGACCAGACCGTGTTGCAAGTTCAGTTGCGCCAGATTCAAGTGCACTACGAAACTTAGAAGCGGCACGCGCGTTCGCTAAGCGGCCAGCAGCACACTCACTTCTGTCGTACAATACCAGTGCACTCAAAATTCGCCGGTGCGTTTCTCTTTCGGAATCAAGGGCTTCCCACTCGCTGATGGTAAAAGACGCGTATAAATTTGCGCTGCCTCCGCTGATTGCAGGCGCGCTGTGTGTGATCCCCGGTTGGAGATGGCCGGCGGCGGTACTAATCTTTCTCGGCCTCTTCGTCTGTTATTTTTTTCGCGATCCGGAGCGTGCAATTCCTTCTGAATTGGGCAGCGTGGTCTCTCCGGCCGATGGGCACGTGGTGGAAATTGTCGACGAGCTGCTCGACTCGGTGATGGGCCATCGCGTTACGATATTTCTCGCTATCTGGGACGTGCACGGTCAGCGCGCGCCGGTGGCCGGACGGATCGCGGACGTGGTTTACCGTCCGGGAAAGTTTTACGCGGCGTTTCGTTCCGCGGCTTCGGCGGAGAACGAGCAGAATATTATTACTCTACAGACGCCCGGAGGCAGTTTAGTGTTCAAACAAATCGCCGGAGCGATTGCGCGTCGCGTGATATGCTGGAAACGCGCAGGCGAAACGGTTTCGCGCGGCGAGCGCGTAGGTTTGATTCGATTTGGATCGCGCGTGGACATCTGGCTGCCGATGGAAGCTGAAATCCTGGTGCGGCGCGGACAAAAAGTAAAGGGCGGCGAAAGCTTACTGGCGAAATGGAATTCAACGGCATAGATCCCATCGGCCCTCAAGAGGAACGGCGACGCCCCCTCCGCAACGGCCGCCTTCGACGCGGCATCTACATTCTCCCCAGCGCACTTACAGTAGCAAATCTGCTTTGCGGGTATTACGCGATCTTGGCCACGTTGGACGGAAGGTTCGTCGATTTCGACAACGCTGCGATCGCGATAGGAATTGCGTACCTGTTTGATGCGATGGATGGACGAATCGCGCGTTCGATGGGAACGGAAAGCGCGTTTGGGCGCGAATTCGATTCACTCGCCGACGTGGTGAGCTTCGGAATCGCGCCGGCGCTTCTGGCATACGCCTGGGGCGTACGGGCTTTGGCGGCCGCGAACGCTTCGGAGTCGCTGCACCTGACCCAGCTCGGCTGGTTGATGGGGTTCGTCTTCGTGGCATGCTGCGCGTGGCGACTCGCGCGCTTCAACATCCAGGGAATGGCGCCGGGCGGAAGCAGATATTTTGCGGGCATGCCGACGCCGGCGGCCGCGGGAATGGTTGCGGCGACCGTGCACTTGCGCGAAGGGCTGCCAATTTCGGATGTACGCTGGTCGGTGCTGTGGCTGGTGCTATTGGTTGTGCTCGGCGTGTTGATGTCGAGTTCGCTGCGATTTTACAGCTTTAAGGATGTTCAGTGGACGCGGCGGCGGCCGTCGCTTGCCATCATACTTCTCGGGCTGCTGCTTGGCGCGGCGGTTAAATTTTCCGGACCCACCTTGTTCGCGCTGACGGCTGCGTATGCGATCCACGGGCCCGTGATGCAGCTAATTCGCTTCGTACGACACCGCACAGCTTCGCGGACCGCTTAGGCCGATGGCAAGCGGCGCTGACAAATCGACACGCGTCGCGATTGTGGGCGCTTCTTCGCTGCGGGGCAAAGAGGTCAAGCTTGTCCTCGAAGACCGCAACTTTCCTGCCAGTGAAATTATTCTGCTGGACGAACCCGCACTGGCTGGAACTTTGACTGAAGCGGGCGGCGAGCCCGCGTTTATTCGTGCGCTGGATGAAGACAGTTTCGAAAAGGCGCGGTTTGCTTTTTTCGCGGGCAGCGCGCAGGACGCAGAGCGGAATTGGCAGGCAGCGCAGCGCTCAGGCGCGAGAGTGATCGATATGACCGGAGCGATCGCCGCGACTGGCAAGGGCAGCGGGTGGATCCCTTCGCTTGGGTCGGTACTTCCGCTGCGAGTTCCTGCCGGTAACGGCTCAGGCAAATTGGGGCCTTATTCTTCCCCTGCGCCGGGAGTGGTGATCACGTGCGCACTCGCAGCCGGACTTGCCCCGTTTTCACCGCTGCGCGTGGTCGTGATGCTGTTTCCGCCCGTGTCCGAACGCGACCAGGCGGGCGTGGATGAACTCGAAAACCAGACCACGAATTTGCTTACGTTTCGGCCCATCGAACAATCGGTTTTTGACGCGCAAGTTGCCTTTAATTTGCTGGCGGGCTATGGCGCGGAATGCAAACCGGCGCTGAAAGATTTGCGCGCGGCGATTGCTCGTGACGCTGGAATTTACTTAGCGGGCCGCGCGATTGTTCCGGCAATTCAGCTAGTGCAGGCTCCAGTGTTTTATGGATATGCGTTTGCGGCTTATGCGGAATTCAGTGCGCCGCAAACGCTGGGGCAACTCGAGAGCGCGCTGAGAAATCTAGGAATGAAGGTGGCAGCGTCGGATGAAAGTGCACCGAGCAACGTGAGCGTCGCGGGCGAGGGAGAAATTCACATCGCTCGAATTGAATCGGATCCAAGTGTCACGAACGGTGCGTGGATCTGGGGCGCGGTGGACAATCTGCGGCTCGCGGCCACGAATGCGGTGCAAATTGCGGAGGGATTGCTTGAGCAGCCGGCTTTATAAACTGGGAGATAGACTTGTGAAGTACGGTTCCCTGCCGGCTGTACTGGCCGCGGCGTTATCAGTAGTGAGCTGCGGCTATCACGTCGCGGGACGTGTCTCCAACTTGCCGTCAGAATGGAAAACGATTGCGGTGCCGACGTTCAAGAATGATACAACGCGTTACCGGATCGAACAGCGTTTCACCGAATCTGTAATAAAGCAGTTCCTTCAACGCACAAAATATAAAATCGTCCAAAACGCGGAAGAAGCCGACGCTGTGCTGCACGGCGAAGTGATATCGATTGAGACGAATCCGCTGATCTTCAATGCGACCACGGGCCAAGTGACCATGTCGCTTGTAACCGTGCATACCAAGGTGCTGCTGGTGGACAATCAGACGCAAAAAGTGGTGTACAAGAACGACGATATGGTTTTTCGCGACGAGTATCAGATTTCGACTGACGCGCGGGAGTTTTTCGAAGAGCAAGATCCGGCGCTCGAACGCATGGCGCGAGATTTCGCGGCCCAACTTGTTTCAAACGTGGTGGAGACTTTTTAATGGCCGATATTTCCGCGGAGAAGCTAATCGAGCGTCTGAATGCGGGGAAACCTATTGCCGCCATCGTTTTGTACGGCACCGACACGTACCTTCGCGAAATGTGCCGCGACAAAATCGTCGAGGTTTGCGTCCCGGAAGCAGCGCGCGATTGGGCGCTGGCGCGAATCGCGGTGCAAGAGAGCGGCTGGGACGAAGTGATACAGCGAGCGCAGACCATGCCGATGCTGGCGAAGCGGCAAGTGATTATCGTGGAAGGAGTGGAGTCGATCGAGAAAGCAGGGGACAGAGCGCGCGAAGAGATCGTCGGAGCGCTGGAGAGGTATTTTGAATCGCCGGCGCCGTTTACGGTATTGCTGCTCGAAGCCGCGACGATGGACAAGCGGCAGAAGTATTACAAACTGCTCGCGGAACACGCGCTAATCGTCGAGCTGACGATCGGCGGTGAATCGGCCGCTGCGCTTGCGATACAAATGGCGAAAGATTGCGGCGTGGAGATCGACCGCGAGGCGGCGGCGCTGCTGGCAGAAATTCTGAATAGCGAGCCGTCGCGGATTCGCATCGAAATCGAAAAGCTCGCGACCTACGTTCAAAAAGGCGAACGCATCACGCCTGCCATCGTTGAAGAACTGGTACTTGCGGCGCGAAAGAACACCATTTGGCAACTCGCGGATATGCTGGCGACTCGCAAGCGCGTTTCTGCGCTCGAGTTCCTTGATAACCTTTTGCGCGAAGGTGAACAGCCCGCGGGGTTGATTGGTGGGATCGCGTGGAGATACCGCAAGTTGATTGAAGCTCGCGACCTGCCTGCGGGCACGAGCGGATTTCAAGCTGCGCGCACACTGCAGATGAATCCTGCTGCGGCGGAGACGGCGGTGCGGGAAGCGCATCGGATACCGAAGAAGAATCTGCTCGCTGGCTTGGTTGCGCTGGCGGAAGCTGACAGCCGGCTGAAATCGTCGGCTCCGGATCCGCGGGCGCTGATGGAATTTCTGATCGTGCAGCTAACGTCGCCCGAGACAGAATCTGCCGGCTCCGCTGCATAGTGATCGGAAGCAAGGAACCTTCGAGACTCGCCTGAAAGATCGTTAGCCTCTGCGCACTCCCTTGCCGAACTCCTCTCCTCGAAATGCGTGATCGCCCCAAAAGATTGTAGTTCAGCGGCTCTGCTCAATAACGCCTTCCGTGCGGGAGCGACGTTATTGGCTCAACCAAATTGGCTCGTATCGAACTGACGGCGGAACGCCGGCCAAAAACGCCTCGAAACCTATGTGCCGAAACGCTTATCACAGGTTATGGAAACCCCGCTTGCGGAACAACTCCAAGAGCAGGCAGCGCGCTTTAGAATTAAGAGAATGGTTTAGAGGCGGCGGTACGCGGGAAATACCTTTCATGACGCACCAATAGCTATGGAGCATCCGAGGCGAGTCTTGTGACGTTGAAGACCACGCATATCAGACCTGTGAAACCGGAAGAGCGGGAGCTCGCGCGCAAACGCGAAGAACAGGCTGCGCTAGAAGTCGAACTGGCCGAGCGAGAACTGCGTTCGGCGAACCTCCGGGCTGAGCTCGGCGCGTTCGAACGACGCTATCTGCATTTCGTCGGGTTGCGCTACGCGGAACTGGACGAGTTGAAAGCGGAGATCGCCGAACGCCTGGCGAAAGAACAGCCTGGCAACGAACGGCTTCAGCGCCTAGCGCACATCGCGCGAGCCGGCGCGAACGAGACGAAATCGAACGCCGGCGAAGATACCAATGAGGAGCCGGCCGCATTCGAGTCCTCTCCGGAAATGAAACAGCTTTATCGTGAAGTGGCAAAGCGCGTTCATCCGGATCTAACGTCCGACCGCGACGATCGCGCCAAACGCCAACAATTAATGGCGGACGCGAACGATGCATACGAGCGCGGAGACGAATCGAAGCTGGTGAAAATCTTGACCGAGTACGAATGCAGTCCCGAAGCCGTCCAGGGCGAAGGCGCGGGAGCGGAATTAATACGCGTGATTCGAAGGATCAGTCAGGCGCGCGGAAGGCTTTCCGAGATCGAAGCGGAGATGCAAGAACTCTTGCGTTCGGACTTGTATCAACTGAAGTCGCGAATCGATGAAGCGCAAAAACACGGACGCGACGTGCTGAAAGAAATGGTGGAGAAAGTGGAAGAACAGATCGCCCAAGCCAACCGACGGCTGGAACTCTAGGCGCGTTCGCCGCTTCCGGGCCAGCATGCGAAAAAGACTTATGGAAGATGGAAACTCGAAGATGGAATTCTGCTGATGGAGACACACGAAAAAGCCGCCACGCGGGCGATCGTTCCCGTCGGCCAGCAGGGGCTGGCAGTGCGCTCTGCCACGCTCGTGGCGCGTGGACTTCGCGATCTGACCAGGGACTCCAACTGGGTGGTCAAAAAAATATTCGCCGGACATACTTCTTCTCTTGCGATTTCCGGAATGGGCCACGTGTGTTTTGTTTCCCGCCAATTCCAGAGGGGCGGGCAATACCGCACCGGAGATTTCGGGCAACGCGTGGTTCTCTACGACATGGAAATGAGCATCCCGATGATCGCGCTTTCGGTTCCGAATGAAGTCCCCGTTGGAACGCAGGATTTGACGGCGGCATTCGCCTGGTCGCCGACGGCACGCTATCTGGTAGCGGCCTGGGGCGGATGGCAACCCGTGCTGCATTCCTTCGATTTGCACGGGAAAATGTTGCTCGGCACGTTCGGCGAGTTCGGCATCATTCCGCGGTGCCTGGCGTGGTCGGGCACTGAAAAATATTTTGTGGAAGCGTGCTCGGGCGGCAAACGGGCCTCGCTTCGGCTTTGGCGCGTTCGTGACGACGGGATGTCGCCGAAGGGACCGCTCTCGGGACAGCCCACGAGCGAACTCGGTGTGCCGGGCTGGCTCGAACGGCAAACCTACGAATCTGAATTCGGCGAGGAAGGCGCGTTTGGCGGCTATGGACACGCCGTTTTCAGCCCGGATGAAAAAACGCTGGCGAGCGTGATCGAAATCCATGGAGACTGGGCAGACGACTCCATCGCGCTGCTTGCCGTTCCCACTCTGAAGAAGCAAAACGCGTTTCAGGCACAGGGGCACATCACCGATCTTTCCTGGACGCATGATGGCCGAAAGATTATTTATTGCGCGGCTGGACAGGCGTACTGTTTGACGGTCGATACGATGGATTTCGAGCCTCTTCCGTTTGGCGCGGAGTTGTGCGTTTGCCATCCTCATCTTCCGCTGTGCATATGCTACAGCTCATGGCTGAAGAATTCGGCTAAGGGGCGGCTGTTTCTGGTAGACCTGAGCCGGATGGAAGTATTCGACGAATATGCCGCGGAGGGCATCGTGATTCTGAGCTGGAATGGCGATGGATCGAAAGCTTATGCTGCGACGCAGAACGGAATGGCTTATATTTACGAACCCACCTTGCTGTAACCGAACAGCTCATCAAACGACGCGGAGAAACCCGACAGTTTAGGCTAGGGGAAGATTAGCTGCAGGGTCGAGCGTGCAATCTTCATACTGACGGCTCAAAAAGCGTGGATATCCGGCGGCGGCGATCATCGCGGCGTTGTCAGTGGAAAGCGCACGGCTCGGGAAAAATACTTCGAATCCATCGCGCTTTGCGTGGGTCTCAAAAGTTGCGCGCAACTCGCGATTCGCGGCGACGCCGCCGGAAACAAGAATTGAGCGCACGCCGTGTTGCTGTGCCGCTGCAAGTGTGCGCATTACAAGGTCATCCACCACGGCGCGCTGGAAGCTTGCGACAAGATCGAGAGTGGATGGCGTCGAAAGCTTGCGCAAAGCGTCAGCGGAACGTTCACCCCGCGCGAGAGATTGTTCCCTCGCCGCAATTTCCGGCTGAAACTCAGGATGGTTGCGCAGATGGTAAAGCACGGCGGTCTTGATTCCACTAAAACTGAAGTCGTAGATACTCCCTTTCATCTTGGGCACACCGAAGCGAATTGCTTTTGGATCACCATGAGCGGCCAATTGATCTACGACCGGCCCGCCGGGATATCCGAGCGCGAGCATTCTAGCGATCTTGTCATAGGCTTCGCCGGCGGCGTCGTCGCGGGTTCCGCCGATACGCGTATAGGAGAAACGGCGGGCGCCATTGGTCGATTCGGACTCCACGCGATAGAGCACGGTGTGGCCGCCAGAAACGATTAGGCAAATCGCGGGCAACGGTGGCGGATGGCTCGCGTCAGAGGCTTCGAGAAATACGGCGTGCACGTGGCCTTCAAGGTGATTTACGGCGATAAGCGGCTTGTCGAGCGCTAACGCGAGAGTTTTACCGTAGGTAACGCCAACAAGGAGCGCGCCAATCAGGCCGGGGCCGCGCGTGACGGCGATGGCGTCGAGGTCAGATAGAGAGACTCCCGCTTGCTTGATAGCCTCGCGCACAACCGGAACGATTTGGCGAAGATGCTCGCGCGAGGCGATTTCCGGGACGACACCTCCAAAGTTTCGGTGAATCGCGATTTGGGAAGCGACGATGTTGGAGAGAATCCGGCGGCCATCCTCGACGACTGCGGCGGCGGTCTCGTCGCAGGAGGATTCGATTCCCAGAATCAGGTTTTTCTGAATGTTCATGCGTTTGTCTCGCCGGAAGCTCGCAATCAATATGTTAGCATGGTGCTCAACGGTGGTTGCCCACGTAACTCGCGCGGCGGCGCTGCATCTTAAGAATACGGAATCTTTCGTTCATTCGCACAGGCGCTTTCAGAGGATAAAATAAATTTCGTGCGGTTCTCTTCTCCTCCGGTACGATAGGAACAGCCGCCCGAAACGGTGACCATGAGCTCACAACGAAAACGCGTTCGCAAAGCAGTTCTGCCGGTGGCGGGGCTGGGGACCAGGTTTTTGCCCGCTACAAAAGCGCAGCCGAAGGAAATGTTGCCGGTGGTCGATAAACCGCTGATTCAGTACGCGGTGGAGGAATGCATCGCTTCGGGGATCGAGAGCATTATTTTCGTGACCGGGCGGCGCAAGAATGCAATCGAAGATCATTTCGATTCAGCGCCGGAGCTGGAACGTTTTCTCGAAGAGAAAGGCAAGCCGCACCAGGCGGAAATGGTGCGCGAGATCAGCGGCGGTTTGCATTTCAGCTATACGCGGCAAAGCGAAGCGCAAGGTCTGGGCCATGCTGTGTTTTGCGCGCGCGAGCTTGTGGGCGACGAGCCGTTTGCCGTGCTGCTCGGCGACGTGATTATGGATGGCGCGGTCCCTGCGACGCGCTCCCTGATGGAAGTGTGGGATGCGACGGGTCAGGGGGCGATAGCGGTTGAGGAAGTCGAGCGAGCGCGGGTTCACCTTTACGGCATCATCGCGGCGAGCCCAGGAAATCAGCCGCGCTGGGGCGACCAGCTTTTGCGCGTGCACGATCTGGTAGAAAAGCCGCACGCGGATAAGGCTCCGTCGAACCTGGGCGTGACAGGACGTTACGTGCTGCCACCGGAAATTTTCGACTACCTGGAAAAACTGGAAGCGGGTGCGGGCGGCGAGATTCAGCTTACCGATGCGCTGAAGGAGTTGGCGCGCGGGCCGGGACTGTGGGCCCACATTTACGAAGGAAAAACCCACGACGCGGGAGACAAGCTCGGCTTCTTGAAAGCTACAGTAGAGTTTGCGTTGAAGAATCCGAAGCTGGGCCCGGATTTTCGGGAATACCTGCGCGGGCTGAAATTATAGCCACTTCGGGATGACTACTTCTTTCTCTTAGTTCCCTTTTCCGAAGACGATTTCGAATCACCGGACTTGGACTCGGAAGATTTAGAATCGCTCGACCCCAATTCGTTTGATTTTGGTTCGCCGGACTTTGAATCATTCGGCTTCGATTCGGCGGACTTCCCTTCGGACTTTTCACTGGAGTTCGATGAGCCGCCGTCGCCAGACTTTTCTCCAGAGGCGGGGGACGAGGTTTTCTTTCCGTAATCCGTCACGTACCAGCCGGAGCCTTTGAACTGAATAGCGGCGGCGGAGAGCATGCGCTGAGCTTTTGCCCCGCACTTGGGGCATTTCTTGGTCTCCGAGGCGTTATGGCCTTCGATTTTTTCGAATCGGTGCCCACACTTCTCGCACTTATATTCGTATAAAGGCAATGAGGAAGTCCCTCCGGCGATGACCCAACACAAAATAGTAGCATGTCTTCCGGCATCGTGCGGCGGCAACGAGGACACAAGTGGCCGTGTTAGACTTGGCATTCACCGTTCAACGCAAGCGCGTTACACGACGATGACAAAAATAAAACCCAAGGAAGCGGGAGCAGGCTGCCTCTACGTGGTTGCCACGCCGATCGGCAACCTCGAGGATATTTCGCTGCGCGCATTGCGCATTTTGAAAGAAGCCGATCTGATCGCTTGCGAAGACACGCGCCAAACGATGAAGCTTCTTTCGCATTTCGACATTCAGAAAAAGCTGGTGAGCTATCACGAGCACAACGAAATCACGCGCGCGCCGGAACTGGTGATTGAACTGGAACAGGGCGCGAAGGTGGCGCTGGTGAGCGATGCGGGAACTCCCGCCATTTCCGATCCGGGGCACAGGTTGGTGAGTCTTTGCTTGCGGCATGGGATCGAGGTGGTGCCTGTGCCCGGCGCATCTGCGTTTGTGGCGGCGCTGGCGGCGTCGGGAATGGCTATCGAAGAGTTTACGTTTGTAGGTTTTCTTCCGGCGCGGCCGACAGAGAGGCGCAAAGCGCTGCGCGCGCTCGCGAACGAGCCGCGTACGCTTATTTTTTATGAAGCCCCGCATCGAGCGGTCGATACGCTGGAAGATGCGGTTGAAATTCTAGGAAACCGTCCTGCGGTAATAGCGCGAGAGCTAACCAAGATATATGAGGAGTTTCTGCGCGGGCATCTGGAAGATCTGGTGGCGAAAGCTCGCGCAAAAGCTCCCCGCGGGGAAATCACGCTATTGATTGGTCCCGCTGATGGAGCGAGTCTGACCGCGGTGTCTGCCGAGGATGCGAGCCGCGCGCTGCCGATCGCTCGGCGCGTTAACGAAATCGTGAAAGAACGCGGCGTGGACCCTAAAGTTGCGTTGAAGCAGGCGGCACGCGAACGTGGGATCACGCGGCGTGAGGCTTACAAGCAACTTCTCATCACTCGAGACGAGTAAATGCCGCAGCGAGTTTCGTAACGATCCCCGAATCGATTTCACTTCTGCGATTAATCTGCTGAAGAAGCGGTCGTTCGTGCGAAAAACGAATCCACGCCATTCAGAATTTCCGCGGCGTTATGCGCGTGATGAACGGCGTGACGAAGCTCGGAGCCGTTGCGAACGCCGTGGGTGAAGAGGCTCGCGAATTGCTTCATCTTGCCAACCGCGTCAGGCATTTCGGCGGCAATCAAGCTTCGAAAATAGCCGGAGAGAAGATGGTAGCGGTCCAGCTCGGACGGCTCGTCGTAGCGCCCTGTCGCGATGTAATCCGCGATCTGGGTAAAAATCCATGGATTTGAAGACGCCGCGCGGCCGATCATGACGGCATCGCAGCCTGTCTCTTCGATCATGCGGACTGCATCCTGCGGCGTATGGATGTCTCCATTGCCAATCACGGGAATGCCCACGGCCTGTTTCACATCGCGAATCACGGACCAATCGGCGGAGCCGGCATATCCCTGCATGCGGGTGCGCGGATGAATGGCGATGGCCTCGACGCCAATTTGTTCTGCCATGCGCGCTACGTCCACCGCGACGATATTGTTTTCATCCCAACCGGATCGAATCTTAATAGTGAGCGGGATGCTTACGGCGGCGCGAACCGCCCGCAGAAGTATTTCGAGGTGAGGCAAATCGCGCAGCAAACCGGAGCCGCCGCACTTCACGACTTTTTTCACCGGGCAGCCGAGGTTGATGTCAATCTGATCGAATCCGAGATCTTGCGTAAGCGCGGCGGCGGAAGCCATCACTTCGGGGTCGGAGCCGAAGATTTGCGCGGCGATGGGGTGTTCGTCCTCTCCGAAATAGAGATAGTGCAAGGTGCGCGCGGAATTTCGCGTCAGGCCTTCGGCGCTGGTAAATTCGGTCATGATTAATCCGCAGCCGCCCAGCGAACGAATTACGCGGCGAAAGACGGTGTCGGTGACCCCAGCCATGGGCGCGAGAATCGTCGCGGGGCGAATAGCTCGGTCGCGGATTTTGAACTCAAGCGGAAACATGGCGTTTGCCTAGGTTACGGAGTCGCCGCCCGGGGGCGGGATCACAGCGGGACTTGCGCCGGCCGCAGGCGCGGAAGACGTTGCCGGAAGAACCGCATTCACGGCCCCGCCTGCAATCGCAGCAGCGAGCACTCGCGGCTTTGGCTGCGCTCCATCCAAATGGGCCATCAAAGATTCTTTCGAACCACCAAAAAAGCTTTCGATAACTTGCGAGAGCGCTTGCGACCGCGCGTTCTCCGCACTTAAATTCGGGCGGTACGTGTAGGCGCGGCCTGTCTTGCGGCGCTCGACAACGCCTTTGCGCGCGAGGCGGTCCATGATGGTCATGATGGTGGTATAAGCCCGCGGCCTGCGTGAGGCCAGGGCGTCCCGGATTTCGCGGACGGTGCCTTCACCCATGGGCCACAGCATGTTCATGCAATCGAGCTCCAGGGGGGCGAGATCCAGAACCGCGTGTCGCGAGGACGGAGTTTTTGTGTCGGTCATTTATGCGCGCTCGTTGTCTTTCTTGTCTGACGCTGCGGGCGAAACGAAACCGCCAAAACTTGCTTGAGGAGAAGGCGAGCTTTGGTGTGCGGCCGTCGCGGAAGCCTGCGATGCCGCGCCAGACTGTTCACCGCTGGAGTAAAACTTGTCGGCGCGCAAAAGCGAACGGCGGAGCGAAGGGTTGCGGACCGTCCAATCATCGCTCCCTTCTGGAGATTCAAGTGTGGCGCGGATGGCGCCCATCTTTGAATCCATGTCGTCGAGGAAATGCAGCGCCACAGCTTCGCGAGTCTGCGGCAAGGAGGGCGAACCAAATTCGTAAGATCCATGATGGCTCAGAATCAAATGCTCGACCAGCATGGCGAGCGGAGCGGGAAAATCCGGGATGGCGCGAATCTTTTCACTTACCATCGCAGCGCCGATACTGATGTGGCCCAACAGGCGCCCTTGCGTGGTGTAGTCGATGCCGCGGCCGTAGCTAAGCTCATCAATTTTCCCGATGTCGTGCAGCACGATGCCGGTCAGAAGCAGGTCCGCGTCGAGCTCAGGATAGTGCGCCGCTATCGTGCGGCCTAGACCGATGAGGCTCACGACGTGTTCGAGCAAGCCGCCGATGAACGCGTGGTGCATGGTCATGGCCGCAGGAGCACGCTTCAGCTTGGGCACGATCGCGGGGTCTTCGACCACGCTAACAAGCAGGCGCTTGACCCAGGGATTTTTCACGGCGGCAATGGCAGCGCACAACTCGGAGTAAAGCTTCTCGACGTCGTACTTGGTATGCGCCAGGAAGTCGGAAAGCTCGTAATCACGCTCGACCGCCGGGATGATTTGTTCGAGCGTCAATTCCTTCTGGCCCTTGAAAAGCTTTACGCGGCCGCGCACGTGCACCACATCATCGCGTTCGAAAGTGACGGCGATCACCGCAAAGTTGTCCCACATTTTAGCGGAGATTCTGCCGGTGCGGTCCACGAGGTCAAGCTCGAGCCAGGATTTTCCGGAGCGAGATGAGGTGCGAATTTCTTTTTCACGGACGAGGAAGAGCGAGGCTACTCCCTGGCCATCCTGCAAATCACAAATGTAGTGTGTTTTCACTGGCCGTTGATTTTGGGCTTCGCCATTTTCTTCTTCTTTTTCGCGTCCGCCGCGTCGGGCGTGGGCGCCACTTCCTGAATCACGCTTGCGCCGGCCACCGCGGCACTGTCCGTATAGCCCGGCTTCACCATTACGTAACTCTGTTCGCGCAATTGCCCGAGGTATTCGCGCATGGTCGGCGGAATCTTTTGAGAGTAGATGCGGTTCATAATTTCGTTTTCCACTTTATCCTGCGGCTGCAAGCCAGCCTCAAAGTGGGCCTCCACTTTAAGGACTTCAAAACCCGTCTTGGTCTGAATCACATCTGTCATCTGACCTTTTTCTAGTTTAAAGACTATGTCATCGAGTTGTTTGTCGAGCTGGCCGCGCTCGAAAGTTCCCAATAGTCCACCATCCGTTGCAGTACTGCCCTCCGAAAAGTGTTTCGCGATTTCGTTAAAGTCCTCGCCTTTTACCACGCGGTTGCGCAGATCTTCGGCCTTTTTCTCGACTGAGGACATTTCCTCGGGACTTTTGCCTGCGGTGCTCAGGAAGATTTCGGCGATTACGACTTGCTCGGGACGGACGAAATCCTTCTGGTGGTCATCGTAATATTTTTTCACCTCGTCGTTAGGAATACTGATGTGCGAGCCCACCTCGCGACGAATGACTTCCTGAGTGAGAAGGTTGTTGCGGATCTGAGTCTTGAGATCTTCCCAGCTCAGGCCTTGTTTCTCTACTTCTTTCTCCATGTCTTCCATGCTTCCGAGATTGTTCTGCTTGCGAAGTTCATCGAGACGTTTGATCAAGTCGGTTTCGACGCTGATGCCCAAGTCTTTCGCGCGCTCGGTAAGAAGCGCCTGATCGACCAAATCGCGCAGCAAGTCCTTCTGCTTGTCCTTGTACACCTCATCGACCTTGTCGGGCGAACATCCGGGACAGTCGTGCACAATTTCCTCGTGCAGCGCTTGGTCCGCCTTCTGTAAGTCTGAGAGGGTGATCGCGTCGTTATTCACGCGCGCGACGATTTCTTCGACCACGGTTCCCTTCGACTGGGCGCGCACGTCTAACGGCATGGTTAAGGCGATCCCGACCAAGCCAATAGCTACGGCAGAGGCGTACGTCAAAAATACGTTACAAGTTTTCATAGGACTCACTCGGAGTTAAATTTTAGCTCTACGCTTGTAGTTGTAGCAATACGTTTCTCGTAGCCCCTGTCGGGCCACCCTTTTCACCCTTCCATTCGAACCATAAGACGCCTGACGGATCGAGACGCATGCCCTTGCGCTTGCGAATCAGTTTGACCAGCTTCTCCGGGCCCAAAGGCGTGTCTTCGTAAAATTTGACGGCAACCTGATCTCCTCGATGATCGAC
>JBAVQA010000529.1:0-4631 GCA_049693595.1 Candidatus Acidiferrales bacterium
GTGATGGCTTCGCTGGCGCGGTTGACTTGCGAAATGTATCTGCTGGTTGCGCCGGGGGAAGGGAACCCGCGAGAGCGTTACGCGCGGTTGCTTGCGTTGCACCGCGCCGGTGAACGCGATCTGCTCGCGCGCGGGTTGCACGATGCGCATGCGTGGCTGCCGCCGCCTATCGCCAAGAAATTCGGCCGCCGGCTTGCGGCCCTCGACTGGGTTCGCGACGACGCTTGGACGCCGTACTGCCGGCGGCTGATTTTGTAGCAGCGACGCGGCACTGCGACTCAGTCTGCATAAACGCCCTTCGACAATGCGTTCCGAGGAAGCTGTCCATGCCTTTCATCAACGGGAAGTTTTATATGAATCCGGCTTACGGCCGGGCACTGGAACATGCTCGCGCCAGCGAAGAAGCTTCTCGTCACAACGAATCGAGTCAGCAAGAGCCGGACAGCCACTGGGTGACGATCAATGGACGCCACGTCCTGATCCGAGGAACGCAAGCAACCGGCACGCAGCAACATACGAAACAGTTTAGCGGAGACGCCACATACTACAACTTGCCTGGAAAGAAGACTGCGAGCGGAGCTAAGTTTGACCCCAACAAAATGACCGCCGCCATGACTGCCGAGAAAGTCAAGCTTGGCCAGACCGTAGCGGTGACATACACTACGAAAGATAAACAGGGGAATACTGTAACGAGGTCGATAACCGTGGTTGTCAACGACAGGGGCCCATTTGCGCGGGATGCCGAGGGGAAGGCAACTGTACCTTTGCAACCCGCAGATGGGAAAGTGATCGACCTCACGCCGGCCGCGTTCGAGAAGCTCGTCGGGACAACCAAGCCAGGACACGTTGCTGTGACTGTGACGGTGCCAAATGAATAGACGCATGAGATTAGCGATTCTTGTAGCGGTCACTGCGGCGGCGTTCCTGTTCCTCGTTCCGAGAGAGGGGGAAGGGCCCGCTGCGGCTACACCTTCGCAGGGGCAATTCGTCCTGGTCTCCCTGTCTGGCTTGCACATCGGCGCGGGAGAACGCGTTGTGGGTTTTGACTTTGAGGTGACGTCCGGGCGAATTGCCCAAATTACGGACATGCCGATAGGCTGGAATATTTCCGTGGACAACGATGCATCCTGGAACACAAGAATCCACGCTTCCGTGCTCGTGGCGGCAGCCGCTTTGGATGGTTCCTACTTCCAGGATTTTGCTGTAATCGAGAAGGAGAGCAATGGCGAAAACCCTTTCGAAATTAAGGGGAAGATTGTTGTGTCCGCGGATTTTTCAAAGGTGCGAGAAATCCAGGTCGGAATGAAAGACTTTACAGTCCGGGAAAACATTCAGTTTCTGAAAAGCCGCGCATCGAAATAACCCTCGCCGCAATTCACGTGCCTGTGCTCATCCGCGAATACACTGATACCGATCTCGACCGCTTGCGACACATGCACGCGCAGCAAGGATTCGACTACGCCTTTCCCGACCTGGCGGATCCGCTGTTTGTCTCGAAGCTGGTGGTGGAAGACGGCGCGGGGCGCGCGGTGATGGCTTCGCTGGCGCGGTTGACTTGCGAAATATATCTGCTGGTTGCGCCGGGGGAAGGGAATCCGCGTGAGCGTTATGCGCGGCTGCTCGCGTTGCACCGCGCCGGTGAACGTGACCTTCTCGCGCGCGGGTTGCACGATGCGCATGCATGGCTGCCTCCGCCCATCGCGAAAAAATTCGGCCGACGCCTTGCGGCCCTCGGATGGGTTCGCGACGACGCGTGGACGCCGTATTGCCGGCGGCTGATTTTGTAGCAGCGACGCGGCACTGCGACTCTCAGTCTGCATGAACATGGCTCCGATAACGCTTTCCGAGGGAAACTATCCATGCCTTTCATTAATGGCAAGTTTTATATGAATCCGGCTTACGGCCGTGCAATTGAAAATGCACGCGCAAACGAATCAACAGATAAAGATCGAGGCGGCCATTGGGTCACCATCGATAGCCATCATGTTCTAATCCAGGAGACGAAGGGAGGAGGTGCCCAGCAACATCAAGCTCCGAAGCCACTTCCAGACTCAGGGCAGGCTAGTATTTATGCCGATAGATTTGAAGGAAAAAAGACTGCAAATGGGGAAACATTCAAACAGAATGGATACACAGCCGCACTGCTTCCGCGTTCTCGCTGGCATGCTGTGCGTCTCGTAACACGTGTTGAAGTCGAACATGACGGCAAGGGCGTGGTAGTAGAAATTAATGACAGGGGCGCTGGTGACAATGACCCCGAATCCACACGAGTGTTGGATCTATCACGCGCGGCCGCATCGGCGTTGACTGGCCGGGACATCAAAGACGACGATGATGCGTTCGAAGTCGGGATCGTCAAGTTGGATAAGATAAAGGTGGTTCCTGCGGATACACCGTTAGGACCAGTCCCACATTACATCTTGGGAAGGAGGGAATATGCCCAAGGGTCTGCTTCGCTTTCTTGCTCTGAGTGCCTGCTCCCTGATATGGCTGGGAAAGACTGCCGAAAGCCAGACTGTGGTATCTCGACATTTTCCTGGGCGAGAAGATACGACTATCCTTTGCTGGAGTATCCTCGAAGAAAGAGGCGGCTATCAATCGCAAATAGTCGTTTTTCAGACTGACGCTCAGGGCACGGCGAAAGTATTGTGGCAATCCCCGATTGACAATTCGTACGCTCCGCAAATCCGGTTCATAGAAGAAATAACAGCGGAAGGGCTGCCGCTCGCATTGGTCGAACGACAGACTGGAGCCGCATCATCGCAGCTGGATGTGATTGGAAAAGCGGCAGGCCGAATTGTGCGATTGCTTCAAATCGATGGTTTTAAGTTTGATGTCGCGCACCTAGACGGGAGCAAACTGCCTTTTATCATCGCGCACACTGATGCGAGCGTTCTGGATGTCCCGGACATATATCGGTGGAACGGTGGTCGCTTTGTAGAGGACAGCGCCGCTCACTCCGACTACTACCGGCAACGTCTAGCCGAAGACAAAATCGCGCTTCCAGAAGATTCAAGCGGGGTGGTCTTGGTCAACCTCGCTCGGATCGCCGTATTGTCAGGTGACCGAGTCGAAGCGAAAGCAATTCTCGCGGACGCGCTTTCGAGGGAACGCAGCAAGGGCGGCGAGGCTAACGAGGAAACGCTCAGGGTAATTAACAGAGCATTGCGCGCACTGGAGGCGAGTCAGCACCCTCAGGGGGGAAATCCTCATCCCAAGACGTGAGATCTCAGCCGTTGGGGTGAGATTCGATCCAGGAGCCGAGAAGTTTTGCGGCGTGCTCGCATAGTTTTTTGTCTTCGGAGGCGAAGGCGGCGGGGAAATGGCTGTCGATGTCCAGCTCGCCTACGACGTTGCCCGCGACGAAGATAGGGACGACGATCTCGGATTTGGTTTCCGCGGAACAGGCCAGATATCGCGAGTCGGTGCCTACATCATCGACGATGACCGACTCGCCGCTGGAGGCTGCGGCTCCGCAAATGCCTTGATTCAGCCTGATGCGAGTGTGCGGGGTCGACGAGCCTTTGAACGGGCCGAGGACCAGCATATCTTCGGCGGGTTCTTTTTCGATCATGTAAAAGCCGACCCAATTGTATTTCAGCAGATTTTTGTGAAGCAGGTCCACGATAGCGGTCATCAATTCGTGCGCGGAAGTTGCGGCCGCTGCGAGAGCATCCAGCTCGGGGATTAGATCTCTGGGTTCCGGGTTCGCTCGAAACATATTTGCATTAAATCATGGCATGCCGGATTCGTGACCGCGCACCGCTCGGGTTAGTTCCATCTTCGCAACTGGAGCAGGCAACTGTCCTGACGTCCAGGTTATCGTTCCGGTGCCGCCGTTAGAAGTCTAAGGTTGTTCTTTGCCGCTATACGGGCAATATGGTACAAGGTGGCGTGAACGCCATAGTAGTATAATAGCTGTAAATCCCTAGGGCAGTATCAGGCCCGGAGGAGGGAAGACATGGCCCTTGAAAAGGAACTGGAAACCTATAATGCGAAGCTTCCCGAACTAAAGGAGAACCAAGGGAAGTTCGTTTTGATTCAAGGGGATAAGGTTTTTGGCGTCTTCACCAGTTATGAGGATGCGATGAAGGATGGCTACAAGGAGTTCGGCACGACCACCCCATTTCTGGTGAAGCAGATTCAATCGATCGAACAGGTGCAGTTCATCTCCAGATTTGTCGACCCACGGAGCATGCACCGAGCCCAATAACTTCGTGCCCCACTTCACTCTACAAATCGTGCCGCAGGGCCCGTTGATGATTGCTTTCATTGGAGTCAGTGCCGCGAAAGCGACTGCGCTAACCACAGCTAAGCAACCTGTCCCAAACCGAGTTCAAATATCTGCCATGATTGACACGGGCGCGAGCGGGACCTGCATTGATCCCTCAATTTTGAAGGCTCTGGGATTAACCCCCACCGGAAAGGCAACAGTGAACACGCCTACAACCGGGGCAACGCCAGAAATAAAGGATCAGTACGATGTAAGTCTCACCGTCCCGGGAGCGGTTGCAACTCATGCGCCGCTATTTGTTCCAACTCTCGCCGTAATAGAGGCGGAGCTTCTATTCCAGGGATTTCACGCTCTTATAGGACGGGATGTCTTAGCGACCTGTGTGCTTGTGTACAAC
>JBAVQA010000530.1:0-2397 GCA_049693595.1 Candidatus Acidiferrales bacterium
GGTTGGTGCCAGTACGTGCCATTCAGCAGCATCAAGACAGGCTCGGCGACCCGATTCACATATTCGTCGAGAGAGAGAAGTCGCGTCTTCACCGCTTCGGATTCGGTCATTTTTGGTACGGGCCGCAGTGTTCCAGGCAGCAGGCTCGTGTCATTCACCTTATCGCCCGAAACGCGGAACTGCATGATCACGAACGCGTCGTTTTTGAGAATCATCTCCTCGCCGCGATGGCTGCTGAAGTCGACGACGAGATCAACTCGTTCGCCCGGCGCAATCATTAGTGCCTTGAGCTGAATCGGCGCGGGCAGTAATCCTTGGTCTGTTCCAATCTGGCTGAAAGCAGCGCCGTTTGCGAATGACAGATGGTAGAAACGCGCGTTCGAAGCGTTGAGCACGCGGAAACGGTACTTGCGCGCAGCGACATCGAGGTACGGGAATATCTTCCCGTTCACCAGAATAGCATCGCCGAAAACTTCGGGAATCCACGGGGCACTCGCATTGCCCGATACCGGATAAAAGAGCTGGCCATCAGGGGTCAAGAAACGGTCGGAAATCACCAGCGGAATTTCGTGCTTTCCGTTCGGCAAATGGAGAGCGTCTTCCACGTCGTCTCGCAGGAGGTACACGCCCATCAATCCCGCGAAAATATTAAGGCGGTTAATTCCCATGGCGTGATCGTGATACCACAGCATCGCCGGGTCCTGCCTGTTGGGGTAGTGATACAGAGCCGATTTTCCGGGAACAATCCAATCCTCGGGATAGCCGTCGCTTTCCGGTGGCACTTTTCCCCCGTGAAGGTGTACCACCGCTCGCACTTCGGGTTGGTCTGCGCCGGCCTCGCAGAGGTTGTGGTCGATGGGGAGAAAGTGCTTGTCGGGAAGCTCGTTGACCCACTCAACCATAATTTCCTGTCCGCTGCGAACATCGAACGTGGGGCCTGGGAATCCCGAACTGAAACCCCACATGCGCGTGGGTTTGAGGTCGCGGTGGACTTTCGTCTCGAAAGGCCGCATGGCTTGCCGGAAGTACGGAATTTTTACCGCCGGATCTGCCGGGCTGGGCTGGTATCGGTCGGGTTTGGCAATCGGGGGAATCGGAAGCGGGTCGACGAACTTGGCCAGCGTATTCGGGTCGAGGGTGGAAGGCTTCGCCGGCACTGACTGTGATAAGGCAGGCAGCTTATTCATCAACAGCGCTGTGGTGGCCAAGCCGGAGCGGCGTAGGAATTTTCGTCTTGTAATCAATTAACCTCCTTGGGCTCCGGAAGATAGCACGCAGGGACAACAAAGGCACGTGCCCGGTTTTGGCGCACGTGCCTTGTTGTCATCCGGTCGGCTAGCAGCTCGAGACTCAGTTCGAACCGGAAGAAAACTCCACTTCCCCGGTTTTATCGTTGAGGATGAACAAGTCATTGTCGTTCACTTGTTTGAAATCGAACATTTGGCTGATCGAGTTCGCTATGGTGTCAAACGAACCGTCTCCGATGCGTTGCCCTTCGAGCCAGTTATCCTCGATGAATCGAATCGTGGAGCTCTGGTCGGTGATGGTGTGGTCCACGAAGTTGTGGCGTGCCCAGGGTGAAATGACCATGTAGGGCAACCGCGGACCATATCCGCAGCGGCCTTGTGCGTGCAGCGTTGAGGAGTTGATGCCGGGCAGCGCTGTCTTGCCCGTGCCGCACGACGCGGACCCGTCGCTCAGAACATCCACGAGAGGCACCGCAGACGAATTGATGAGTTGGCCAAGCTGGTGATCGTACCAACCGTCGGAGTCATCGTAGTTGATGACAACGGCTGTGCTGGACCACTCCGGCTGGCCTTGCAGGAAATTGATTACGTCGACGATGAACTTTTGTTCATCTAGCGGGTCGGAGTAACCTGCATGGCCATCCTGAAATCCGGGAGCTTTCAAGAAACTGACGGTGGGAAAGTTGCCGGCTTGCACTGCGGCGAAAAAATCCGCGGTATCGTATTGGTGATTGGCGCCATCCCCCTGTTGTCCGATGAGTTTCACTGAACTCGGCCGAGCGTGGGTGGGATTGGCGGTCGACGCATAATATTGAAACGGCTGATGGTGCGGGATGTAATCATTCTTCAGCGTTCCGGTGATGGCCGACGTTGTTTTTCTGTTGCATCCGGTGGTGCCGTTTGCATTCACGATGCTGAGGTTAAAACCTCCCTCGAAAAACCCCCAGCTCACACCGGCTGCGTTCAGCAGATCGCCGATGTTCTTTCCTCCCATCTGGACATTCTCGCCGCTGGAGGTAGAGCAAACGTCTCCGACAGGGTCGGAGTCGCCATTCAAGGTGAATCCGCCGTTTCCGTCAGGCACGATCGCGCCGCTGCCGTTCAGGCTCTCGGTGACGCCGTTGGTTTGTCCGGACACTAGATTGATGGC
>JBAVQA010000531.1:0-4171 GCA_049693595.1 Candidatus Acidiferrales bacterium
GCCGAATGCGTAATTTTCCTTGAAGGGCGTGGTCATTTTTTGGAGCGAAGCGGGAGAGAGGAGCTTGCCGCCGAATAGGCCTTGTTCCCAGCGCGCCAAATCTTCCACGGTGGAATACAGCGAGCCGGCCGCAAACGGAATCGTCATGTGGATGAAACCCGCGTTCTCAATTCCCTCTTTGCCGTTCGAGTAGCCGGAGGCGCGATGCATAATGATGGCCGAGTTTGAATCGTAGCCCGAGTCTTTCATCTGGAGCGGCGTGAAAATATTCTCCTGCACAAATTGCGCGTAGGTCTGCCCGCTGATCTTTTCAATCAAGTAGCCCAACAAAACGTATCCGGAATTGTCGTACGCAAATTTCTCGCCGGGCTGGAATTCAAGCGGTTTGTCGCGAAAGCGCGCAACAAGTTTTTCCGGCGTGGTGGGAGTGGCCTCCGTGGATTCGTAATCGGGAAAGCCGGTAAAGCTCGGGATTCCGGAGGTGTGCGTCAGGAGGTTGTAGATGGTTACTTTGTCCCAGGCAGCCGGCGCGTCCGCCATATACTTCTTCACCGGATCGTTGACGTTTAATTTTCCGCGCTCCTCGAGCAGCAAGATGGAAGCCGCGGTGAATTGTTTGGTGATAGAGCCGAGCCGGAATTTGGTGGTGGGCGAATTGGGAATGTCCCACTCCAGATCCGCGGAACCGTATCCTTTTTCAAGCAGCACGGTCTTGTCGCGTACGACCAGCACCGAGCCCATGAATGTTTTATTCGAAACGTAGGATTGCACTACCTGCTCCATGCGCGGCGCATTGTCCTGAGCGAAGCAAACACCCCCAAGCACGATCGAAGAACCAGCGAGCCACAGCGCCAGCGCGATACGTTTAATCGACATACTTTTCTCCCTTGGAATCCCCAATTCCAGTTGGACAGTGACGCGGATTAACGGACATCTTAAACCTCATTTCGCGAAATGTAGCCCGCGTTTGCGGGTGGCGCTAGACGATGCGGCGGATGGCGGGGCCGTCTTTTTGGCCGGGGGTGCGGGCGCCGTGGTCGCGCAGTATTGCGGCGGCGCGATTGGCGGGCTGTTCTTCCTTTGTGCGGACGAAGATTACGGCTCCGCCTTGTTTGATGTGATTGGCGTAAAATTGTTGGTCGCCGATGTAGTTGGGCTGTTCGCCGGACAGATCGCTCGCTTCGCGCTTTTCGAAAGGGCCGCCGGGGCCGAACAGGCGCGCTAGCCAGTTGTGATGCGGTTCTTGCTGCTTGGTGGAAGGCTCGCCCGGCGTGTTTGCGGTTCGCGCGTCGGCGTCGATGTCGGTGATCACTTCCACTTGTTCGCCCTCGATGCCGGCTAATTCCAGATCACGAACTGCGGCTTCCGCATCCGCGTAGCTATTAAGAATTCCGACGATCGCGTATTTCATGGCTGACCTCCCCAAATCTGCGCCACTCAGTCTTATCAAAATCTAAGGATCCTGCATGAAGGTTTCGCGGGCGCGTGCGAAACCGCGCGGCTCGATGTGAACGGTGCCTTGAAACGGGCGGTCAATATCGGCGATGGCGACCAGGATAAACGATAACATCAGCGCCAGCGACACCACTTGAATGCAATGAAGTTTGAAATCTTCCATGCCGAAGAGGCAGGAAGAAAGCGTGGTGATGGCGCCGCCCACGAGCAGCACCAGCCAGAGAATTCCGGGCAGTTTGGATTGGCTTTCGAGCTGGCGGACGCGGCGATGTTCGGTCATGGTGGAGATTTCGCCGAGGGTTAGATTCATGCTGGTCTGCTCACCGAAAGTAGCGGGCTTGGTTTGCAGAACGGCAGTCCACAGTTCGCGTATGGTGTCGTGACCGGCCAGACTCAAATCTCCTCGGTGCATCACGGGCCACTCTTCATCAATCACTATGGTCGCGTACTGGCGGGCGAGTTGATGAACCTGTTCGCGTTGCGCGGCAGGCAATCCGTCGGCGAGGCGGTAAACGCTGACCAGGGAGTTCGCTTCGGACTCGGCGTTGATCTCTGCGTCCTGGTAGGAACTCCAAACGGCGTACAACATGAAGCCCATGATCACGGCATAGGTTGTGCCGAGCACGCCGACCTGCCAGCCGATAATGTCGTTGTGAATCCGGCGCCGGGTGGCCGGCCAGAAGCGATTCAGAATGTAGAGAAACGGCAGCGGAGCCAGGGTGAAGGTCAAAATAACGATGAAATTGTCGAATGCCGTCAGCACCGTTTCGTCCTCAGGTTTCGCCGAGTCTCGCTACCAGCGGGACGATTCTAGACTTTTTTTCGGGATTTCGGGGCAAGTTTGGCGCAGATTGAATTTTTCCGGAGGGCTTAACGTTGCAGCATGGCGACGCGACGGATGAAGGCAAGTGAGTGACGCCTTTAGTTGGTGACGGCGGCGCCTATGCCGGAGGTGAGAAGCTGGGCGAATTGTGCGGCGTCGAGGGGGCGGCTGAAGAGGTAGCCTTGTCCTTCGGCGCACTGCTGGGCTTGAAGGTATGCTCTCTGCTCTTGCGTTTCGATACCCTCGGCAACCACCAGGTGTTTGAGGCTCTTTCCCATGCTCACGATGGCTCCGATAATCAGGGAGTCATCGCGGCTCGAGGCGATCTGCTGGACGAAGGAGCGGTCTATCTTCAATACATCGATGGGAAACTGACGAAGATAGCTCAGGCTGGAGTAGCCGGTGCCGAAGTCGTCCACGGCGAGGCATACGCCCATCTTCTTCAAATCGTCGAGGACGCGGACGGTGGATTTAGCGTCGTCCATGAGGACGCCTTCGGTCAGCTCCAGTTCCAGATTTTTGGCTTCCAGGCCAGTTTCCTGCAGAATCTCGCGGACTCCCGCGACAAAACCCTTATTGCGAAACTCGACGGCGGAAACGTTGACGGCCAAAGGCACCAGCGGCAGCCGGGCCTGCTGCCACGCGCGAGCCTGCGTGCACGCTTCGCGGAGCGCCCAACGGCCGATCTGGACAATCAGCCCGCATTCTTCCGCAATGGGGACAAACTCGTTGGGACAGACGAGTCCCTGTTCGGGCTGCTGCCAACGTATGAGGGCTTCGACTCCGGTAATCTCCGCAGTCGCCAGATTCACCCTGGGTTGATAGTGCAGGACGAACTCTCCTCGTTTCAGAGCGCGTTGCAGGCCGGTTTCCAAAGTTCGGCGCGCTACGGCCTTCGTATTCATTTCCGGCGCAAAGAATTGGAAATTGCAGCGCCCGCGTTCTTTGGCGTGGTACATAGCCATATCAGCATTCTTGATTAACGTTTCGGCGTCTTCTCCGTCTTGCGGATAGACGCTGATGCCGATGCTGCCGTTGATGCGCAGGGTTCGATCCTGGATGGAATGTTCTTCGTTGAGCGAAAGAAGAATTTTTTGGGCGCAGATGGCGGCATCATCCGCGTGTGATATTTCGGTAAGCAGGATGGCGAATTCATCTCCCCCTTGGCGGCTAACCGTGTCGGAACCCCTCACGCAACCGAGCAGCCGTTTGGAAACGGATTGAAGAAGCTTGTCTCCGGCAGCGTGTCCCAGCGAATCATTGATCTCCTTGAAGTGATCCAAATCCAGAAAAAGCACGGCAATGGGCCTGTCCTGGCGCCGAGCTAAGGCAATGGACTGGCTGATGCGGTCGTTGAGCAGAAGACGGTTCGGCAGATTGGTAACGACATCGTGCTGCGCGGAGTGGGACATTTGTATGGACATAGCGCGAGCTTCGCTGACGTCGTGGAAGACGATGACGGCTCCGATGACACGGCCGGCGCGGTCGTGAATCGGCGCGGCAGAGTCTTCGATGGCGGTCTCCGAGCCGTCACGCCGGATGAGGACGCAATTCACAGTGAGTCCCACGGTCCTGTTCTGCTCGACGGCCATCTCCATGGGGTCTTTAGCCGTCTGACGCGTAGCGCCGTCAATAATTCGGAAGACTTCACCGAGAGGCCGGCCCGAGGCTTCTTCGCGCGTCCATCCGGTCATCTTCTCCGCGACGAAATTGAGATAGGTGACGCTGCCGGAAATATTGGTGCACAGCACGGCATCGCCGATGGAATTGAGAGTTACCAGGGCGCGCTCTTTTTCTACATACAACGCATCCTCGACCGCTTTGCGATCAATCGCGTTACGTAATGCGCGCGGCAGCGAATAGCTATCGAGGTGATCGGGCAGGAGATAATCC
>JBAVQA010000532.1:0-12672 GCA_049693595.1 Candidatus Acidiferrales bacterium
GGGCAAGCGCGTGTGTGGTTTGCGATGTCGCGCGATGGACTGCTGCCCGGCGTTTTCAGCCACGTGCATAAAACCTACCGCACTCCAGATTTTTCCACCTGGGTCGCCGGATTTCTTGTGGGTATTCCCGCCGGATTGCTGGACATCGGCACGCTCGCCGATCTTTCCAATATCGGAACACTCTTCGCATTCGCGCTCGTGGCCGGAGGAGTTTTGATCCTCCGTTACACTCAGCCGGACCGCCCGCGTGCCTTCCGTGCGCCAGGCGGCCCGATTGCGCCGGTTCTCACCATTCTTACCTGCCTGCTGCTGATGGCCGGGCTGCCTATCACCAACTGGATCCGTTTCGTGGTTTGGTTGATCATCGGATTGATTTATTATTATTTCTACGGCCACAAACATAGCCAACTCTCGAACGCAGGGATACGGGCCACTGCGGCTGCCGCCGAGGAGAAAAAGAAATAATGCGTAGCCGGCTTCTCTTCGGAATCGCGCTTGTTCTGGCAATTCTGCTTCTGAGCCAGCCGTCTTCCTTTAGCTGGGGAGAGAATGCCGACCGCCTGGTTGCGAACAAAGCCGTGGATACTCTTCCCGAAGAGATGCAGCCATTTTTTCAGGCCAATCGCCAATTCTTGGTGCAACACGTCACCGACTTTCAGCAAGCTGTGCCGAAGAGCGTAATTCCCTTCGCACACCCGCGCCCGGCGGATTTCGTCGAGCTGGATCACTACGGGCCTTTTCCTTTTTCGGCATTGCCTCGCGATTACAAGAATGCAATTTCGAAATTCAACCGCCGCACGCTCGACGAATATGGCGTGCTTCCCTGGCAAGTGGGCCTCTACAGCAAGAAATTGACCGACGCATTTCACGACCGCGATTGGAACGAAGCCAAGCTATCCGCCGCGCTACTGGCTCATTACGTCACCGCGGCGCACGATCCATTTAAGACCACCATAAATTTTGACGGAAAGCTTTCGGGACAGGCCGGTGTTAACGACCGGTTTGGAACAGGTCTGGTGGATCGTTATCAGCTTTTTTTCTTTCTCAAGCCAAGCGAAGCTGTGTTCGTTCACGACCCCACAGACCGCGCGTTTGAGATGTGCTTGACCGCGCATTCATTGCTGGAGGGCGTGCTTCTTGCCGATCGTCGCGCGCATACCGGTCTTACCGGCTATACCGACGAATATTACGATCGCTTCTATGCACAGGCCGGCACCGTGCTGGCCAGCCAGCTTTCGGATGCCGCCACCGATGTGGGCTCTTTTTGGATGACCTCGTGGATCAATGCCGGCCGTCCGCAGCTTCCACCCCAATAAACAACTATGGCGACGCCAGCAACGCGACTCCCCACCCCGATAGACAGCCTCCCAAAGGCTGAACTTCACTTGCATCTTGAAGGAGCGATTCTTCCGCAAACAGCCATTGAATTAGCTGCGCGACACGGCGTGGTCCTGACGCCGGAAGACGTCGCCGCCCGCTATAGCTACTCAGACTTTCGCGGGTTTCTCGAAACCTTCAAATGGGTCACTTCTTTCCTCCGCGGTCCGGAGGACTACGCCCTGATCACGCGGAATCTCGCGGAAGAGCTGGTGAAACAGAACGTCGTTTATGCCGAGATAACTGTTTCGGCCGGCGTGATGCTGCGACGCACGCAAAACGTGGAAGCAAACTTTCAGGCCATCCAGGAAGTAGCGCGAAGTGTCCCGTTCAGCCGCCTGAGAACCGGATGGATCTTTGATGCCACGCGCCAATTCGGGCACGACCAAGCTATGGAAGTGGCGCGCTTGGCGGCAAAGCTGCAGTCATCCGGCGTGGTTGCGTTTGGAATGGGAGGCGACGAGCTTGCATTCCCTACGGTGAACTTTCGGCCGGCGTTTGATTATGCCCACCAGCAGGGTTTGCACACCGTATGTCACGCGGGGGAAATAGGCGGGCCGGAGTCCGTCCGCGAAGCCATAGAACTGCTGGGCGCTGAGCGCATCGGACATGGCATTGCGGTTATGCGCGACGAAGCGCTGGCAAATTCGTTGTCCACGCGCCGCGTGGTGCTGGAAAACTGCATTACGAGTAATCTCCGCACCGGTGCGCTGGCGAAGCAAACCGGGAATCCAAACGCAACGATGAAAGATCATCCCCTTCCGCATTTTCTCAAGCTCGGAGTGCCCGTCACGCTGTCAACGGACGATCCCGGCCTATTTCACACCGACTTGCTGAGTGAATACTCTCACGCAGCCGCGTTGGGACTCTCTAAGGAGCAACTCCTTCAGTTGACGGAATACAGTTTCCTTGCGGCTTTCGTGACGCCTGAAGACAAGCGCAAGATGATCATGGATTTTCATGCCGCGGTGAAATCCGCCGGACTGGTATAATCCCGAAGATGAAAGCACACGTTTGGGTCATGCTGAAGTCCAGCGTCCTCGATCCTCAGGGACAAACGATTCAGCGAGCGCTTGGATCGCTGGGTTACGCGAAAGTTCAGGACGTCCGCCAGGGGAAATTCTTCGTGCTCGGCCTCGACGGAATGACTCGCGACGAAGCCAAAACCCAGGTGGAGCGAATCGCCAAGGACGTCCTCACCAACCCCATCATTGAAGAGTTCCGCTTCGAAATTATTGAATAATCAGCAGTACCGTGGCGTTTCTTATACACGAGTCGCCGGGGCCGGCCGCCTCATCAAATAGATGTGCTACCCTAAACGAACCGCGACTGGCCGTGATTTTGACGCTAGGTAACTTCCGAGGAGCTATTCGCCGTGTGCGGAATTGTCGGATATATCGGCTCTAAGCGCGTTGTGCCGCTGATACTTGACGGCCTGAAGCGCCTTGAATACCGGGGCTATGATTCGGCCGGAATCGCCGTGGTCGGAGAGGACGGGCACCTGAATATCCGCCGCGCGCCCGGCAAACTGAAGAACCTGGAAGAGTCGATACGTATTACACCGCTGGATGGTGTCTACGGCATTGGACACACACGCTGGGCCACTCATGGCCGCCCAACCGAGGAAAATGCGCATCCCCATCGCGATTGCTCGGGTGAAATCGTCGTGGTCCACAATGGCATCATCGAGAACTACGTTGAACTGAAGCACCAGCTCATCAAAGAAGGCCACAAGTTTCTCACCGAGACGGACACGGAAATCATCGCCCACCTGATCGAAAAATATTCCAAAGACGCATCGCTCGAGGAAGCTGTTCTGAAAACAGTGAAAGTTATGAGCGGCGCGTATGCGCTGGTGGCATTGTCCACGCGCGACCCGCTTAAGATCGTCGCGGCGCGTCTCGGCCCCCCGATCGTCGTGGGCCTCGGCGAGAATGAGTTTTTCGTCGCCAGCGATATCCCCGCGATTCTGCAGCACACTCGAAACGTTTTCTTCCTCGGCGACGGTGAGGTAGCTGTGCTCACACCGCAAGGCGTCCGCCTGATGGATTTCGAAAGCCACACGATCAATCGTCCGGTCCAGCATGTTACCTGGGACCCGATCATGGCCGAAAAGGGCGGCTTCAAGCATTTCATGCAAAAGGAAATCTTCGAGCAGCCGCGCGCCGTGCGCGACACCCTGCTCGGACGTATCTCGCAGGAAACAGGAAAAGTCTTCCTCGATCAGATGGACATCACCGAAGAGGAATTTCGGAACTTCGAGGAAGTGAAAATCATCGCGTGCGGAACGAGCTGGCATGCCGCGTTGGCCGGCAAGTTCATGATCGAACGGCTGGCGCACCTGCCTACAGAAGTGGATTACGGCAGCGAGTTTCGTTACCGCGATCCGATCATCGGCAAAAAAACTTTGGCTATCGCTATCAGCCAATCCGGAGAAACAGCCGACACGCTGGCAGCCGAGCGCGAAGCGCGTCAGAAGAGCGCCAAAATTCTTGCGATATGCAACGTAGTGGGCTCCATGCTCACGCGCGAGGCGAATGGCACGATTTACACTCACGCCGGCCCGGAAATCGGCGTCGCATCCACGAAGGCGTTCACGGGACAGCTTACGGCGCTGATGCTAACGGCTCTCTATCTCGCGCAGGTGCGCGGAAAACTGACGCCGGCTGCGGCCAAAAGTTTGATGCAGGAGTTGACCCGCATACCGCACAAAATCGAGACCATCCTGCAACGCGATTCCGCTCTCGAAGAACTTGCCCGCCTGTTCTTCCGCCACACCGATTTCCTGTATCTCGGGCGGGGAATCCACTATCCCATCGCGCTCGAAGGCGCTTTGAAGCTGAAGGAAATTTCCTACATCCACGCAGAAGGCTACCCTGCCGGCGAAATGAAGCATGGCCCGAACGCGTTGATTGACGAAAATCTTCCGGTGGTAATTATTGCCACCCGCGACGAATCCGATCCTGCATCCATGACGCGCTATGAAAAGACCATCTCGAATTTGCAGGAAGTGAAAGCGCGCGACGGCATCGTGATCGCCGTGGTCACCGAGGGAGATCGCATCGCTCGCGAAATCGCGGACCGTGTCATCGAAGTACCCGCCGCGCCCGAGCTTCTCGCGCCCATCCTCGAAATCGTCCCGCTGCAACTTCTCGCCTATCACATCGCCGTGCGACGCGGTTGCGACGTAGATCAACCCCGCAACCTCGCCAAATCCGTCACCGTTGAATAAAGTACTCAACCGCGCTCTATTCTCATAAAATACCGTTTATGTCGTCTCGACCAATGGGGAGCAACCTCGTCTGTTTGATTGCCTTGCTACTTGGGGCGAGCTTATCGGCGTTCCCGGCAGCCGCCCAATCTCCGGCGAAGGCCGGCGCGGCTCACCTGGATTCCGTGGAGGTTTCCGGGTCGAAGAGGTTTAGCTCCGGAGAGATCGCCGCCGCGATTGGCTTGCGCGCAGGCGCCACGATCAATCGCGATGACCTGCAGGGCGCAGCGGACAAGCTAGCCGCGATTGGACTTTTTTCCAATGTCCAATTTCATTTTACGACCGTCGAGACGGGCGTCAGGGTTAAGTATGAAGTCGCCGACGTTCCCGAGGTTCCGGTCTCGTTCGATAACTTCCCGTGGTTCACCGACGACGAGTTAACCGCCGCTCTCAAGCGCACGGTGCTTCTCTTCGACGGCGGCGCGCCGCAAAGCGGAACGATTCTCGATGCCATGTCCGGCGCGCTTGAAAAACTGGTGCAGGCCCGCGGCGTGCTTGCCACCGTGACGCATACGCTCGTTAATTTTCCTGTGGGCGGCCAGCGCATGCAATTTCGCGTGGAAGGCGCCGAGCTTACAGTCAAGAGCATTGAATTTTCCGACGCGCTCGCAACAAACGACCTCCACATCCAGCAAAGCGCGTCAGTTCTAATCGGCAAACCGTTTTCTCGCAGCACCGTCGAGCTTTTTGAATTCGAGCAAGTGCGTCCGGTATATCTGGCCCATGCATTTTTGCACGTGCAGTTTGGCCCCCCGTCCGCGCGAGTGGCGAGCGGCAGCCCTCAGCCTACGTCTGACGGCGTTGTAATCGTCGCGCCGATCGTGCCCGGCCCCGCGTATAAATGGGGCGGCGGCCTGTGGGTTGGAAACTCCGTAATACCCACGCGCGACCTGAATGCGATGGTCGACTTGAAATTAGGAGAAGCAGCCGACGGGAATAAAATCGCTGCGTTGTGGGAACGAATCAGGTCACTTTACGGCGAGCGCGGCTATCTCGACGCGAAGGTAGACGCTCAGCCGCAATTCTACGATCAGGACGCTCGCGTAATCTACACCGTCACGATCGCGGAGGGTTCGCAATATCGCATGGGAAGTTTGGTGCTTACCGGCCTGTCGATCGATGGCGAAAAGCGCATCCGCGCGGCGTGGAGTATTCCAGCGGACGCGATCTTCAACGAAAAAACTTACGAAGACTTCCTCGACGCCGGGATTAAGCGCGCCTTCGCCGGCACTCCCGTCCATTACGACAAAGTGGGCCGCTTTCTTCAGGAAAATCCGGCCACCGGAAGGGTCGATGTGTTGTTGGATTTCCAATAGAGAAAACTAAGCTATACTCGCTTTCGCATGCACACCGCGCGAATTTCGCCTGCAACAATCCCAGCGCAATCCTTTGAGTTCGATCGAATCGCCGCCACTCGAAAGGAGCAATGTCTTTTCGATTCTCTGCGCTCGCTCGATTCGCTTCTGATTGCTCTCTCCGGCGGAGCCGATTCCGCGTACCTCGCGTGGGCGGCGAATAACGTGCTCGGCGCGCGCGCCCTCGCAGTCACAGCCCTTTCCGCAAGTTTTTCGCGCCACGACCGCGAGCAGGCTGAACAATTCGTGCAGGCCAGCGGAATCCGCCACGCATTTATCGAGACTCACGAATTCGAAAATCCGCTCTACGTCGAGAACAACGCCGACCGCTGCTACCACTGCAAAGATGAGCTTTTCGACCGCATGGAAGCTCTCGCAAGCGCGCGCAACTTCTGCGCCACTGCGTACGGAATCAACGCCGATGATACTCACGACTTCCGTCCGGGCCATCGCGCTGCCCGCGAGCATCGCGTTCTCGCGCCGTTGCTTGATGCTGCGCTTGCTAAAGCCGAAATCCGCTGGCTCTCGCAACGCGCCGGACTGCGCACTTGGGACCGCCCAGCGTCCGCTTGCCTTTCCTCGCGCGTTCCTTACGGTACCGCCGTCACTCCCGAGCTTCTGGAAAAAATAGATCGCGCTGAGTCCGTATTGCGGCGGCTTGGCTTCCGCCAATTTCGTGTCCGCGCCCACGGTGAGCTGGGGCGAATTGAACTCGCTCCCGACGAACTATCCCGCGGCTTGGAACCCGACGTCAGCGAGCAGATCTTGGCCGGAGTGCAGCAGGCAGGATTCGCCATCGCAACAATAGATCCGGAAGGATATCGCCAGGGCTCGCTCAACTCTCTTCTCAAGATTAAATGACTCCGCCCGCTCGTCGCCTCACCACTTGCGCGCACTCCGCTCGCATTCAAGGAACTTCCAGTTGCGCGTTTTCGTATAACTTGATAGGAAGGATTGCGCGGCGCTTGCCAATCATAGCCGCAAGATCAAACTCGATGACGCGAACACATAAAATTTCATCCCTGGCATTCTCAGTTCTCGCAGCTTTGGTGATAGCGGGCTGCACCTCGCATTCCGGCGTCGAAGGCGACTTCGACCGGCAGTTCACCGTCAGCGGTCCCATCACTGTGGAATTGATGACCGGCAAAGGCGATGCGCACATCACGACTGGACCAACCGGCGAGGTTCGCATTCATGGCGAGATTCATGTGGACTCCTGGTCTTCAGAAAGTGGACGGACTCGTTTGCAGCAACTTCAATCGAACCCGCCGATCTCGCAGGAAGGAAATCTGATTCGGATTGGAGGAGTTGGAAAAGGGAGCAGAGGTGACGTTGAGGTGGACTATACCATCGTGGTTCCGCAGGACACACAACTCCGCAGCACCTCCGGCTCGGGCGACGTGGAAGTTCGCGGCATTCAAGGTCCTGCGAATTTCACGTGTGGATCAGGTGATGTAACGGCCTCGGAAATTGCCGGCGACGTCCACGTTCTTTGCGGCAGCGGCGACGTCAAGCTCTCTAAGATCAAGGGTCAGGCGCAAGTCACCACCGGATCCGGAGACATCACTCTCGATACCGTTCAAGGGGAGAGCCGGCTTCAAACCGGATCGGGAACCCTCGAAATAACGAATCCCGGCGATGCTTTGGAAGCCGCCACGGGAAACGGCGATATCACCATCAAGGGCGCCTCCGCCGACATTCGCTTGCGCACATCTTCGGGTGACTTTGACGTGGAGGGAAATCCGGGCTCCTCAAACTACTGGGATTTTCATACCAGCTCGGGAGAGGTGACTCTTCACGTTCCGCCAACCGCCAGCTTTCGGCTTTACGCGCGCTCCAGCTCCGGCGATATCGACGCCGCGATTCCTATCGTCATGGAAGGAACCACAAACAAGCACGAATTGCGCGCGCGCCTCGGAGATAGCAAAGCTCGCGTCGAGATTCAAACCTCTTCCGGTGACATTTCGCTTCACTAGCAGATTTCGGCGCGAAATCGAAATACTCGCCGCGGCCTTTCGCGCTAGAATGCAGCATAATGCGTTTCATTGTCGCCACATTGATCCTCTGTTTTCTTCCGGCCGTGAGTCCCGGCGCGCTCGCACAAAATTCCCCTTCGCAGCAGAACGATCCCGCCGCCGGTGTCTCGAAGCAGGACGCTGACACCGAAGCGCAATTGCAGAAGGCCATTGCTGATGCGGGCAACAACCGCGCCGCCCTCGTGCGCAATCTGAAAGATTATCTGCTTCGCTTTCCAGACGCGCCGCGAAAAGCCGGTGTTTATCGCGCCCTGGTGGAAGCGTGCCAGCAACTCCAAGACACTGGCTGTGCGCTCGACTACGCAGAAAGACTCGTGGCCGTCCATCCTGACGATTCCGAAATGATGCTGCTTGCAATCGGCTTATTGCAGCGAGAAGGAAGCGAAGCGAGCTTGACTCGCGCCGCCGGTTACGCTACACGCGTACTCGACCGCATCGAGAAAGTGACACCGGACGAAAAATCGGCGCGCATGTCCGTCAAGGATTGGCAAAGCCAGCAAGACAGGTTTCGCGCCGCGCTTTACAGCTTGCGAGGCGAGATTGAGATATCGCAAAAAGGTTACGAAGCCGCCGCGAAGGACTTTCAACAAAGCTATTCGATTCGTCCCAACGCTGTTGCCGCCGAACACCTGGGCGAAATCGCCGAGATGAAGAATGACTATCCGAAAGCCATAGAAGAATATTTGCTGGCCTTCGTGCTTCCGGAAGACGGGCCAGCGGGAAAAGTCGATCGTCGCGAAGTGCGCATGAAACTGGGAAACGTTTGGCGGCAAGTGCATGGCACCGAGCAAGGGCTGGGCGAACAAATCCTCGCTACTTATGACCGTCTCAGCGCGGCTTCCGCTAACTTGCTCCCGCCGGCGCGAAATAAAGGCGCGAAAGACTCCTTCAGCTTCGTTCTGCGCAATTTGGACGGCTCTCCGTTTCCTCTCGCGCCGCTCAAAGGCAAAGTCATCGTGCTGAGCTTCTGGGCCACCTGGTGCGGCCCGTGCCACGAGCTTGAGCCGGAGTTTGCTCAAATCGCGAAGAATTACACGGGCAACACGAACCTGGCATTTTATGCCGTCAACACCGACGAAGACGAAACGCTGGTTCCCGGATTTGTCGCCAAAGAAAAATGGGATGTGCCGGTGGTTTTCGCCGACGGTCTGGATGATTTCATGAACGTGACTGGCCTGCCCACGGTGATTATTCTCGATCGCGCCGGGAAAATCGCATTTCGCATGGACGGATTTCCCACCAAAGGGTTCACCGAATATTTGACCTCCGCTATCCAAGACGCCGTCGGGCCGGCGAATTAGGCGCGAAGTTCAGGCTCTGTTAGCCGAGCTTTTCGAATCCCGCTGTGCGGCATTGCGAGCTGCCAGGATTGTGTTTGCATGTATTTTTACCGTGTCACCGACGTTGCGCGCGTACCCTCCAGCCAGCGTAATCGCAACAGGAACTCCGTTTCGCCGGGCGTAGTCGAAGACAAGTGCGTCCCGACGGGCGAGACCCTCCATGGTCAAAGCCAGTCCGCCTAATTGATCCTCGCGGTATGGATCGGCTCCGGCTACATAGAAAAGTATCTGCGGCTTGAAATCGTGAAAAGCCGCCCACAAATGCTTTTCCAGGATCGAAAGGTAATCCTCGTCGCCAATTCCGTCAGGCAGATCGATGTCGACGGTCGAAGGCGGCTTCGGGTACGGATAGTTGTTCTCCTGATGAATCGAGAGCGTGAACACATCGCCGTCGCCGCCGAAGATCGATGCGGTGCCGTTGCCTTGATGAACGTCCGTGTCCACCACCATCGCGGTTTCGATCGCGCGGTCGAATTGCAAACGGCGAATGGCAACGGCTACGTCGTGGATCACGCAAAATCCTTCGCCGTGGTCGGCATACGCATGATGGAAGCCGCCGCCGATGCTCGCCGACCAGCCATCTGCCAGCGCTCGCTGCCCCGCGAGGATCGAACCCCCTGCGGCGAGCCAGCAAGCCTCCACAAGTTCTTTTGAATAGGGGATCTCCATCCGAAGAATCTCGGCGGCCGAGAGCGAACCGTTCTTGAGCTTGTACATATAGTCTTGGGAATGAACACGCAGAATATCGGCGTCGCTCGCAGGCTGGGGCGCAAGAAAATCATCAGGAGCTGCAATTTGGTCCGCAATCAGCTTGTCGTGGACCAAACCGTATTTCTGCGAGGGAAAAACGTGTGCGCCCAATTTCAAATCGTAGCGCCCGTGATAAACCAGTTTGAACGGCAGCACAGTTCCCCAAGCCTACCGCGAAGTTTTTACGAACTCAAATGCTTACCACTCGCCGCTTCAGTTGTCGCGAACGATGAGTCGCGAACGATGAGTCTTGCGCGCCGCAACTTTGCTGAGCTATGATGGCCATCCACGATGCGCCGCGCCCAAGCCATTCTTGTGATCGTCGCGATGCTTGCTACCCCGCTAGCTTTGCTGGCCCGTGGTGTGAGCAGTGAAGCCTCCGAATGTTCCAGCATGTGCTGTTTGCCACATGGCCATCACGATGCGCAACACAAGAATATGGGCTGTGAACACGGCGCGACCGGGCATCTCTTCGAATGCGGCATGACGTCCAGCCACCACACGGCTTACGGTTTGATTGCGCCAATAGTTCCTACGGTGCCTTCGGCAATCGCATTCCTCGCAATTCCTGACAATGGCCGCGAAATCATAGCTCAACTCGGCGAACTTTCTACCGCCGGTCTCGTCTCCGTTCTGTTCCAGCCTCCGCGAATCTAGCCATTTGTTCCGCTGATTCCATAATTCAAGAAATCTAGATTCGACGGAGAATTATCATGCGAAAGCTCGTACTCTCTTTGTTCTTCGCTGCCTGCCTGTTTTCAGGCTTGTCGCTGCACGCGACCATTTTCGGAAAGATTCAAGGGATCGTTCACGACCCGCAACACCGGCCGATTGCGGGAGGCACCGTGAAGCTTGAGGCCATCACCTCTTCCTGGTCTCAAACCACGCAAACCGACGATAACGGGGAGTTTTTATTCACCTCGGTTCCCGTGGGCGATTACAAGATCACCGTGACTCAACCCAAATTCGACACCGCAGAGCAGACCGTTACGGTGGCCTCGAACTCCTCGCCCATTCTGCACTTTCAACTGACGATCTCGTCCGTTAATCAAACGATGGTTGTGGTCAGCCGAGCAGACGTGGCGAATGTGGATTCGGTAACCCCGACCACCCTGGTGAACCGCGCGGACATAGTCCAGACCCCCGGTGCTGACCGCACCAACAGCCTCGCCATAATCACAGACTACGTGCCCGCCGCCTACGTCACGCACGACCTGTTGCATGTGCGCGGCGGCCACCAAGTTGACTGGCTGATTGACGGTGTGCCGGTGCCCAACACAAATATCGCTTCCAATCTGGGCCCGGTGATTGACCCCAAGGACATCGATTATCTCGAGATTCAACGAGGCAGCTACGACGCCGACTATGGAGACCGCACCTACGGAATCTTCAACATCGTGCCTCGAAGCGGTTTCGAGCGCGACAATGAGGCGGAACTCGTCACCAGCTTCGGCAATTGGTATCAAACAAATGATCAGCTCAACTTCGGCGGCCACACCCAGCGTTTCGCTTACTACGCAAGCCTAAATGCAAATCGCAGCAATTACGGTCTGCAGGCTCCGATCGGGCAAGTTGTCCATGACGCAGAGAATGGTTACGGGGGATTCGCGTCCTTTACTTTTAACCCCGACTCCAAAAATCAATTTCGGTTGGTCGCTTCCTTGCGACAGGATTTTTACCAGATCCCTATTGACCCGGATCCCAACTCAATCGGGAATATGCAGTTGGTGGCAGGAGGGGAATCCCCCAGCTTCGGCCTTCGCGATAGCGAACGTGAACCCGATGGTTACGTCACCTTCTCCTGGATCCACACGTTTAATCCAAATCTGATCCTGTCGGTTTCGCCCTTCTATCATTACAACAAGGCCAGCTATGACGCCTCGCCGAACGATGTGCCGGTGATCACGGACGTGCAGCAGACGGCCAATTACGCGGGTTTGCAGGCAACCGTGGGCGCAACCGTTTGGAAAAACAGCTTTCAAGCGGGAGTGTACGGATTCGCTCAGCACGAGAGCAATTTTTTTAATAACATTTTTCCGAGTTGCACTCCTCCCAACAATCCGGCCTGCCAGAATTTCGGTCCATCCCAGGCTGCCGTAACTGGCGGGCTTGCTGAAGCGTTCGTCAGCGACAGATTCAAGGTGACCTCGTGGTTGACCGTGATCGCCGGCCTGCGCCAATCGCACTTTGACTCGCCCTCAGTCGGAATCGAGCCGGAAATTGTGGAGAACGCTACGGACCCTCGCATCGGAGTCGCCATCAGAGTCCCGCGGTTGAACTGGGTTTTTCGCAGCTTTTACGGCGAATTTTACCAAGCTCCTCCACTGTTGACTGCTACCGGCTCGCTGCTCGGTTTGGCGAACAGCCAGAATTTTACCTTCGCTCCCCTTCGCGGCGAGCGGGATATAGAGTATCAATTCGGCGTCACGAGTCCCTATCACGGATGGGCTCTCGACGCCGATACTTTTCAAACCCGCGCAAGGAATTGGCTCGATCATAACAACGTCGGAAATTCAAATATCTTCTGGCCGATTACCTGGGAT
>JBAVQA010000533.1:0-5252 GCA_049693595.1 Candidatus Acidiferrales bacterium
CCTATATTGATTGCCTGCTCGCTGAATCCAATCGCGCTCGGGCGCAAAATAGCCCCCTTTCGCTCGTGATCATCCACATCGATCGTGGTGGCGAACTGCTCCGCCAGCATGGTGACGCCTCCGTCGAGAGTTACATCGAACAACTCGCGCGCACTCTTTCTTCCGCCGTTCGGCAGACCGACGTCGCAGTGAAATATACCGCCTGGTCCCTCGTGTTTATTTTGCCGGACACTTCGCTTGAAAGTGCGCAGACTCTCGCAGAAAAGCTCAGGCAAGTCGCTGCCACAGCGCGGCCATCCTGGGGCGAGGCGGATCTCACTATCAGCGCGGTCGTAGCTGAATCCTCTTCGCGTCCCGGAGACGAATCCGAAGATCGCGTCACCGAATGGATTAATCGCGCTGAAGCCGGCCTGGAAGAAGCCCGCCAGCGCGGCGGCAACACACTCGTGTCTCTTGCTACTCCATGAAAATGCTACTCAATAAAAATGAGGTGAAATGTTTATAACGGATGCCGTTATCTTGCAGGGAGCCCGCACGCCAATGGCGCGCTACATGGGCGCGTTTGACAATACCAGCGCAATTGAACTCGGCGCCGCCGCTGGACGGGAAGCTGTCCGCCGCGCGGGCACCGATCCTGCGGAATTCGATCACGTGATCTTTGGCAACGTGATGCAAACCAGCGCGGACGCTCTCTACGGCGCGCGCCACGTGGGACTGAAAGCCGGGCTCCCGATTGAAACTCCTGCTGTCACCGTCAATCGTTTGTGCGGCTCAGGCATGGAATCGATCACGCAAGCAGCGCAGCGAATTTTGCTGGGCGAGGCGAAATTGGTCCTGGCAGGCGGCATGGAAAATATGTCGCAGTGCCCGCATGTGATTCGCGGAGCGCGCGCCGGATTTCGTTTAGGCGAAGGCAAGCTCGAGGATTCGCTTGTGTCCGGACTTTACGACGCGTATTGCGGCTTCAGCATGTCCGATACCGCGGAAAATCTTGCTGCGGAGCAGGGAATTACGCGCATTGCATCCGATGAGTACGCGTTGCGAAGCCAGCAAGCTGCCGAAGCGGCCGTGCGCGACGGCCGCATGAAAGACGAAATCGTTCCGGTAGAAGTGAAGAAAGGCAAGAAGACCGTCGTTGTCACCGAAGATGATCACCGGCGTCCTGAAACCACCATGGCGATTCTGCAGGCGCTCCCGCCGGCTTTTCGCAAGGAAGGCATCGTAACTGCCGGCAATGCCAGCGGAA
This sequence comes from Candidatus Acidiferrales bacterium, assembly GCA_049693595.1. GTDB lineage: Bacteria > Acidobacteriota > Terriglobia > Acidiferrales > UBA7541 > Palsa-295. The sequence goes on from JBAVQA010000533.1 coordinate 1,247, forward strand.
TCGTGGATGGCGCAGCCGCTGTTGTCGTCACGCACGCAAAAATTGCGAAAGAACGCGGATGGAAACCGCTCGGCCGCATCCTCGGCTGGGCCACAGCAGGAGTTCCTCCGCAGATCATGGGCATCGGCCCAGTGCCCGCCATCCAAAAAGCGCTGGCGCTGGCTGGGCTCAAGCTGGAGCAAATGGACCTGATCGAAGTGAATGAAGCTTTCGCCGCGCAGTATCTCGCGGTGGAGAAAATTCTGAAACTTCCGCGGGATAAAACCAATGTGAACGGCGGCGCGATCGCCCTCGGTCATCCGTTGGCCGCCAGCGGAACGCGCCTCGTGCTGACTCTTCTTCTCGAACTGCGCCGGCGCAGCGCGCGTTATGGCATCGCGGCCGCGTGTATCGGCGGAGGCCAGGGAATCGCCGTCATCGTCGAATCGCTTCCCTGAACCGCTCGCTCCTGCACAATCACACCTGATTCAGTTATTATGGCGGGGCTGCAATGCGTCATTATTCGCCGGGGAAATCATGGCTTTCGAAAATTCGCTGTTTCGCGTAAACGATTGGATTGGGCGAGTCACGTTCCATCGCCCGCGCGCCTTTGTGGAAAAGCGGCTCGCGACGCTTCAGGGATGCTGAAAATGGCCAGGGCGTTCAAACCATCCACAATTCACGGCGAACTGAACGCGGCAGGCCTGCGCTTCGGGATTGTCGTTGGTCAGTTTAACAATTTTATTACCGACAGGCTGCTTGCCGGTGCGCTGGACGCGCTGGAACGTTCTGGCGCCACAGAAAAGCAAATCGAGATCGTGCGCGTGCCTGGGTCTTTCGAAATTCCGATCGCAGCCAAGAAACTCGCCGCCACAAACCGCTTCGATTCGATCGTCTGCATCGGATGCGTACTGCGCGGAGAAACCTCACACTATGACGTCGTCGTATCCGAAACCGCTCGCGGGATTCAGCTCGCCCAGCTTGATTCCGGAGTGCCGTTGATTTTCTGCGTGTTGACCTGCGACACGCTGGAGCAAGCTATCGATCGTGCTGGTCTGAAAAGCGGAAATAAGGGCTATGAGTCCGGGCTTGCTGCTGTCGAGATGGCTCAACTTTCGCGCAAACTCTCTAAAAACTCTGCTCGCAGCGCAACTCGCTCCCGTCCCCTTCGATGACACTTCGCCGCAAATCACGTGAGTTTGCGCTGCAAATGCTGTTTGAGTGGGACGTGACGCAGCAGAAGGCCTCGCGCGTGGAACAGCTTTTCTGGAAATCCGCGCGCGCCGCGGATTCCACGCGAAAGTTTGCAAATCAACTTTTCGAAGGCGCCATTGCAGAAGCCGAACTCACCGATGAGCTCGTTCAAAAGCTGTCGGAGAACTGGAAGCTCGAGCGCCTCGCGGCGGTGGATCGAAGTATTTTACGGCTGGCGATTTATGAACTGCGTTTCGGCACTGCTCCGCCCAAAGTCGTGATCGATGAAGCCCTGGAACTTGCGAAGAAATTCTCTTCGGCTGACGCCCCATCATTTTTGAATGGCATTCTGGACGCCGCGCGAAAAACTCTCGAAGCATAAGCCTGAAGTATCAAGCTTCGATCTCGCCCTCGAAAACACGCACTGCGGAGCCGCTTACTTTCGGAGTCAGCCGCCCGCGTTCTGCCGTAATTTCCACCTGAATCTCGCTAGGGCGCCCCATTTCCACTCCCTGCGTGATCGTCAATCCTTCCGAAGCGCGCAATTGCCCGTGCTGCACCAGATATGCCCCGAGCGACCCGCCGGCCGATCCGGTTGCCGGATCTTCAATGATTCCCCACGGAACCATGCCTCGCGCGAACACTCGGCCTTGGCCACTTAACGCAAAACAATATGCCATGGTCCCGCCGCTAGAAATCAAATGAGCCAGCGCGCGCATGTTCATATGAATTCGAGGAAGCACGCTTCGCCGGCTCACCGGCACCATCAAGTTCGAAATTCCTGTGCTCACGAATTCGAGCGGCAGCGAAGCCGCCAGATCGCTCGGTTTCAATCCAAGTGTCTCGGCCAGCGCCGCGCGCGTGAACCGAGCGCGTTTAAAACTCGCGGGCTTCTGCGTCATGGTTACACGTACCACCCGCCCATCGTGAAACGTGAATTCCACCGGCAAAATTCCCGCACCAGTTTGCTGCAGTATGTGCACACTCCCTTCGGAGGCGGGTACTACGCCCAGCTCCGCGAGAAGGAACCACGTGCCAATCACCGGATGCCCGGCTAGCGGGAGTTCGCGGGTAGTCGTGAAAATACGCAAGCGAGCAAGCGCGCGATTATTCGTCGGCTTCTGAATGAAGACCGTTTCCGAAAGATTCATCTCGCGCGCAATAGCCTGCATCTTCGCGGTGGAAAGCCCGTCGCCATCAGTGACCACTGCGAGCGGATTCCCCGCAAACCGTTTGGTCGTAAAAACGTCCAAAGTGTAAAGTCGCCGCTTCATAGCTCTGCTTTCTGCCCCATGGGGGCTAGCGCATTGGTAATTTACAAATGTTCTAGTTCGACAAGAGTCCGTTCGTTCCGCACGTTGCCGGTGTTCAGCGTGGTCTTCGGCTCCAAAAGAACCACTTCAACTTCCTCATCCGCGACGGGAAGATGCTCCACGCCTTTGGGCACGATGATAAATTCGCCGGGCGCTACCGCTACCTCGCGATCGCGAAATTTCATGCGCAGCTTTCCTTTGATCACCAGGAAAAGCTCGTCCTCATTCTCATGATGGTGCCACACGAATTCACCGGTGAACTTTACAACCTTCACGTAAGAATCATTCAACTCGCCGACGATTTTCGGGCTCCAATGTTCTCTCACCTTCGATAGCTTGTCCTTTAGATTTACCACTTCCATGCATTCACTCCTTTCGCGCAGCACCCTAGCGCAATTCTATTTTCATTTTCAACGAAGCCGCTTAACCAGCGCACAAACTTCGTCCAGAACCCGGCGTGTAGTTTCCGGCCGCGTCGTCTCCGCATAAATCCTCAACATATGTTCCGTGCCTGACGCTCGCACCATCGCCCAGCCGATGTCGCCGAGATACACCTTCACTCCATCGAGATCCTCACGGCGAGCGATTGCCCAATCGAGAAATGTCGAAAATTTAGCGTCGGCAAAATAGCTCAATGCCTTTTTCTTCTGCGCATCTGTAACGACCAGGTCCACGCGCCCGTAGTGATGTTCGCCGAATTCCCGATGAAGCATCGCGACCAATTCGCCGAGCCTTTTGCCGTGCCACGCCATCACCTCCGCTAGCAGCAGCGCGCTCACAGTCGCATCGCGTTCCGGCAGATACAGCTTGGTTCCGATCCCGCCGCTTTCTTCGCCTCCCAACAGGATGTCGCTCTCGAGCATGCGGTCGCAAATATATTTGAACCCAATCGGCGTTTCCCACACTTTGCGCCCGAAATGGGTAGCGATCTTGTCGATCATTTTTGTGGTGGAAAATGTTTTTGCCACATCCCCGGTTAGCTTGCGCGTACCCGCCAGATGCCATAGCAGGATCGAGAAGATTTGGTGCGGCGTAATGAAAGTCCCGTCGCTGTCCATGGCACCGATGCGGTCGGCGTCTCCGTCGAAAGCGAATCCCGCGTCAAAGTGGCCTCCGCGCAAAGCCTGGCGCAGCGCTTCGACGTGCGGCTCGATTGGCTCGGGGTTCACCCCTCCGAAAAGCGGGTCTCGCGTACCGCGAATTTCCTCGCATTCAATTCCATTGCGGCGGAAAAGTTCAAGCAATATGCCGCGCCCCGCTCCGTGCATGGGATCGATAAGGAATCGGAATTTCGCCGCGCGGAGCCGGTCCCAATCGACAAGCCCGGCCAGCGTTTCCAGATACGGTGTGCGCACGTCAAGTGAGCGAATCAGCTCTTTGCGCGGCGGAAGCGGAGGCACGCCGTCACGCAGAACTCTCTCCAGTTCCGTCTCAATCTGCGCAACAATCGCGGGCGAAGCGGAACTGCCGTAGCTCGCCTTGAATTTCATCCCGTTCCAGCGAAATGGATTGTGGCTCGC
>JBAVQA010000534.1:0-6531 GCA_049693595.1 Candidatus Acidiferrales bacterium
GAATTTTCCCGGCGTCATGGATCAACGCGAATTTCGACGTGTGGATTGGGCACTCGGAAGACGTACGGGCTTGGGATCTGCTGCGCAATGCGCGTGAAACTTATGCGAAGGTCGCGCAGCGCGTCGCGTTAAAGGGGTCGGCCGGAAACGCAGAACTCGGAGCAGGTCCTTCCCTGGCGCGCGCCTTTGAAGCGCTACTTGCGGCTGAGGGAAGCGATTGGTGCTGGTGGTACGGCCCGGAACATGGTTCTGCGAACGATGCGGAATTCGACGAGTTGTATCGCCAACATTTGACCGAAGTTTACACCGCGCTGGGTGAGCACGTTCCCGACGCGCTGCTGCATCCGATCAAGCGCGCGCCCGAACGCGCCCGGCGCGAAACACCGGAGGCATATCTAGACGTAAAAGTTGACGGCCGCGAGAGCAGTTACTTCGAGTGGCTTGGGGCGGGGCTGTATGCTACGGACCGGCGCGGCAGCACCATGCACGGCCGAAGCTGCGTCCTCGGCCAGCTCCGCTACGGATTTGACACGGAACATTTTTATTTGCGAGTGGATCCCACGGAAGCGATTGCGGACATTCCAGATTTTCAATTCCGGCTGACGATGTGGGATTCGCGAGAGACGCGCCTGACCGTGCGGGTGACCGGCGGAAAAGTCGCCGGGTGCATTCTGGAGCAGGGCGGCGCGTGTCTGTTGCATCCGGAAACTTTAGTTGCGGCGGCGTTCGACAAGATTATTGAAGTGAGCTTAGCGCGGGAATTGTTTGAGCTGAAGAATCGCAAGTCGCTGCTATTGAGTGTGGCGCTATGGGAAGGTGGCTTGCCGATTGACGTTTTGCCGATTGATGGAATGCTGGAACTGAGTTTGGGGGAAGAGAGTTTCGCTTGGAATCCGGCGTAACGTCGGGCCCAGATAACGAAGGCAGGCACGCTCCGTACTAATACCACATCGCAATTCAGTATTTAACATCCTCGTCCCATTTCGAGAATTCAATTATCGTCCGCGCAACCCTTTCAGCACACTTGGGACTGCACACCAAGAGCACTCGGCTCGGCAGTTTTGAGCCACAAAAGCAGAAACCGCAGTTTGGTTTCGGCGGAGGAGCTCATGCGCTTGAAGGGGTATTTTTTCGGCGTCTTTTTAACAACTGCGATTGCAGCATTCCTCATAATAACTAGTCAGCCCAGCAAATTATACCGGCAGAACACTTCGCCGGGCATCCGGCCGACGAATAATTTGCGATTGGCAAGTGTTGCGCCCGCTGGAGCGCGTTCGCGAATGGCGTGCGAAGGCGATGGGAATTGCGCTGCGCGGTTTTCTCTTCCGATGACGCTGGAGGCCAATGAGGGGCAGGCTGGTTCGCAGGTGAAGTTCATCGCTCGAGGAAACGGGATCACGGCGCTGCTGACGACGCGAGGAATTGACGTGGTTGTCGGCTCAGAGCGGAAGGGATTTGAGAGCCGAGTGATGAAGCTTCGATTCGAGAGGGAAGATTCGCGAGCGAAGCCGATCTCGCAGTTAGGCGAATCCACCGCCGAAAAAACAAAGAGGCCTCGCGGGACCTCGGCTGGAGCGGCGGGAAAGAGTCACTCGCGGCGGAGGAAGAGAAGCGGCAGCGGGTCGGCCGCGGCACGTCACCGGAGAAGCAGCAAGAGGTCAGCGCGGCCTCGCGCTCGACGAAACCGGGGGGCGGATGATCCTGCGCCGACGCAGAGGCAGGTTCCGGGTCAAAATGCGCCGAGGATTCCTACCGCTCCTCGTGAGAAGAATCCTCCCAGCGCGGATGGCGGGAGCCTGCGATGGCGTGGAGACGGCAAATTAGCGGGCGAGACGAATTATTTCTTGGGAAATGATCCGGCCAAGTGGCGGACGCACGTGCCTCATTTTTCGCGCGCGGTGGCAAAGGGGGTCTTGCCGGGCGTGGATGTGGTGGCTTATGGGAATGAACGCGCGCTTGAATACGATTTGCGCGTGGCGCCAGGAGTGGATGCGCGGAGTTTGCGGGTACGGATTTCGGGCGCGGATGAGATGAAGCTTGATGCGGATGGGGATCTTGTAATCGTAGCCGCGGGGCAAGAAATTCGGATGAAGAAGCCGGGAATGTATGAGGAGACGACCGGCGAGCAATTGTCCAAAAGCGACTCTGCGAATCTGAAGTTGCAACGGCGGTCGGTGGCGGGAGGCTACTCGATTGAGGCTGACGGGAGCGTGGGTTTCCAAATTGCGACGCAGGATGTTGCCGCTCGAATGGATCCGGCGGGGCTTTCGAGGCGCGGGTCGAAGAATCTTGGCGGTGCGGGGACTCTGGTGATCGATCCTACGCTAAGCGTTTCGTACTCGACATTTCTGGGAGGAGCCGGCGACGACAGCGCAACGAGTGTCACAGTGGACTCGTCTGGAAGGGTTTATGTAAGCGGCACGACTACTTCAGCGGGGACTTTTTCGGAGTCTTCGAAGAAGCTCGGCCCGGGCGGAGGAGCCTCGGATTATTTCATCGCGAAACTCGACCCAACGCAAAGTGGAACGAGTTCTTTGGTGTACTTGACGTTTATCGGAGGCAGCGGAGACGAAGAGGGAGGATTTCTCGCTGTTGACGCAAGCGGAAACGCGGCGATTGCCGGCACCACCACGTCCAGCGATTTTCCGGTCACGGACGGAAGCACGCGAACGGCCGGCGCAAACGACGCTACGATTACAGAGATTGACCCGAGCGGGGCGCATCTCGTTTTCTCCACACTTTTCGGAGGCAACGGTGCGGAAGCTACGCAAGGACCCGGCGGGATTGCCGTCGACAGCTCTCGAAATGTTTATGTGGCGATGGATACGAATTCCACGAACCTGACGACCACTACAGGAGCGTTTCAAACTGCTTACGGTGGCGGCATTAGCGATGGATTTCTCGCAATCTTCGGGCCGCCGAGTACGCCGGGTACGCCAGCGACTTTGGTTTATTGCAATTATCTGGGACTGAACGCGCAAGCGAGCGTCGCCGGAATTGCCGTGGATTCGGCGGGCAACGCGTTCCTTGCGGGATTCACATCGAACCCCGGCGTAAGCCTAAATAACGGGTTTCAACCCAACTTTCCCGGGGGCACGTTCGACGGGTTTGTGCTGAAAATAATAACGCCGGCAGTGGAAGGTGCTGGCGGCCTATCGTATGGAACGTTTCTCGGTGGGACAGGGTCGGACAAGGCGCTGGCGATTGCAGTGGGAACGGACCTGCCAGCCACGGCGTACGTGACAGGCTCGACACAGTCGACAAATTTTCCTCCGAGCGGCTCCGTTATTGGGCTGCAAACGACGTTGAACGGGACAGCGAATGCGTTTTTGGCCGTGATTTCGCAGAATGCGACGACGGGGATGACTTCGCTTGCGTATTCCAGCTATTTAGGCGGGTCGGAGACGGATAGCGGGCAAAGCGTTTGGTTTGGCGGTGTGAACAAGGTGTATGTAGCGGGAACTACGACGTCTTTTGATTTCCCACGGCAGGATAATTTTCAGCCGTTCAATGGCGACTCCGACGCATTCGTGACCATGCTCGATCCGACTTCTGCAGGCGCGGCTTCGCTACTTTATTCCACTTTCCTCGGCGGGACGGCGCCGATTGGCGTGACGGCTGGATCGAACGGAAACGCAATCGCGGCGGATGCGTCGGGCAATGTGTACGTTGCAGGAGCTACGAGCACTGCGGATTTTCCGCGTGCTGGAAATCCGGGGAATGGGATTCAACCTACTTGCGCTAGTTGCCAGTTGTCGCCTCCGGAGAATGACGCGTTTGTCGTGAAAATCGCGCCGAGCGCGGCGATTAATCCGGGGGTCTCATTCAGTTCAGCAAACGTGAACTTCGGGTCGCAGCCAGTGGGGATGGCAAACAACGCGCAATTGCCAGTGGCGATCATGAACACTGGCGACGCGCCTCTTACTATTTCCAGCATCAGCATAACTGGCGCAAACAGCGGCGATTTTTCCGTCGTCAACCCGGCGCCTTGTTTGGCGTCGCCGATTAGCGCCGGGTCGTCCTGCGCTTTCGAGATGCAATTTGCGGCGAGCGTTGTCGGCATCGAGGGCGCGTTTCTGAGCATTAGCGACAGCGCGCCTGGAAGCCCTCAAGTTCTGGCGTTACTTGGGACTGGTGCGGGTCCGCTGGCGGTGCCTTCACCTACGAGCATTAATTTTGGCAGCGTGCCGGTCGGGACATCACCATCGCAGGCCATCACCCTGACGAACACGGGCAATCAAACGCTGCTAATCACTAATATCGCCGTGGCGGGAAATAATATTGCTCAGTTTCCGCCCTCGGCAGACACGTGCTCGAGCAGCCTCTCGCCAGGTGTTAGTTGTGGGTTCAGCATAACTTTCACGCCATCCGCCACCGGCACATTCAGCGCGGCGGTGAATGTGACGGACAACTCAGGAAATCTGACAGGCGCGGTGCAAACAATTCCGTTGACAGGAACTGCGACGGCGGCAGCACCGCTCTTGAACATATCGCCGACGGCGTTGGTGTTTACGGCGCAGGCTGTGGGCAGCACGAGCGGAAACCAGACGGTGACGATCGTAAATCAAGGGAGCGGGACACTAAACATTTCGGGAATTGGTGTTACTGGGAGCGGAGCGAGCAACTTTGGAATCGTTCCAGCGGGGAGCAATCCTTGCCCTGCCAGCGGCACGCTTGCATCCTCAGCGAGTTGCACTGTGACGATCAACTTTGCGCCGGTATCTAGCGGCACAAAAACCGCCACCTTGAGTCTCAGCGATAATGCGTCCGGAAGCCCGCAAACAATATCGTTGACCGGGACTGCGGTCGCGCCTGCGATCACGCTGTCTGCCTCTAGCCTCACGTTCAGCGCACAGCCCGCTGGAACGGCAAGCGCTCCGCAGAATGTCACCTTATCCAACGCTGGAAGCACCTCGCTGGGAGTATCTGGAATTCTTTTAACCGGAGCGAATCCCACGGACTTTATCGAGACGAACAACTGCCCGCAGAGTCTGGGCGCGAGTGCTTCGTGTCTAATCACCGTGAAGTTTGATCCGGCCGCTAGCGGGCCGGCGAACCGAGCGGCGACGATCAGCGTCTCCGACAATGCGCCGCAGAGCCCGCAGACGATAGCGCTCACCGGATCTGTGACAGTAGCGACGGTAACTGTTTCACCTCCGAGCATCAGCTTTGGACCTCAGTTGGTGGGAGCGACGCCGGGCGCGCCGGTGGCCGTCACGGTGAAAAACACCGGCACTGGAGCATTGACCGTGAGCGAAGCCAGCGTCACAGATACGGCAGACTTCACGATGAAAAATAATTGTACAAGCGCGATCCCGTCGGGAGGCACTTGCACGGTGTCCATGACGTTTGCTCCCGCGGCTCCAGCGTCGGGAGCGCAGTGCGGTTCCACCACCGGAGCGAAGAGCGCGACGCTCACACTGACGGACAATTCAACAGACAGCCCGCAAGCGGTGATGCTGACTGGGACTGCGACCGATTTCTGTCCGAATCCGCCGACGGTGGGTGGCAACAGCCTAACGGTTACGAAGGGCGCGACTGCTACTTTCAACCTCGACATTACTTCGATGAACGGGTTTGCGGGGTCCGTCGGACTCGCATGCACGGGGGCGGTTCCAGGGGCTGGCTCGTGCGCGACGTCGGCCTCGACACTGAATGTCCCGGAAAACGGGCAAGCCCCGTTCACGGTAAGCGTCCCGACGGGGTCGAGCCTGGTGCGTCCGAAGGCCAGAGAATTTAGATGGCCGCCTTGGAATTGGTATCTCGCGGTGATTGTTCTGTTAGCAATGTTGGGGATGGCCACGCTAGGTCATCGCTCCGCGCGAGCTTCCGCCTCTGGCCGAGAAAATCATGAGCTTGGCGCTGTCTGGAATTTCTGTGGGAACAAAATGATGCGGGTTGGGCAAGCATGCTTGCTGCTGTTGATACTTGGGTTTGCGATGTCGGCTTGCAGCGGCGGCGCAGGATCAGCGTCGACGCAGCCGAACACGTACACTTTCACCGTAACAGCGACCTCGGGTGGTGCCACGCGCACGATCGCGTTGACGTTGACCGTGCAATAAGGCTTCTGATCCCGTGGGAGAGCAACCGGCAAAGGCCAAGACAGACTTAAAAGACTTTGACGGCAATGTCCCGGGGGCGCGCGCCAACCGGAATTAACGTAATCAACGCGGAGGTTTTCGTACGAATGACGGCTAGGTCATCCGATGTGGCGTCAACCACGAGAAGGATGTCGCCGCCGGGAGCGAGGAGGCAGGTGCGAGGATTTTGACCCACCTGAATTGGGCGGCCGGCCTGCCGGACATCGATCGCTATTGGAATCACGTGACCTCCCGCCGAGTCGGAAACGTAGAGTCTCTGATCGGCTGCAGAAAAAGTCCCGGCGGCAGGCGACATTCCAAGCAACAAGAAATCGCTGACTTCGTTCGTCAGGGTGTTGACGATGAGCAGGCCGTGCGCGTCGCCGGAAGGGATATAGAGCTCACCGCCATCGGACTTCAGGATTAAATCACCGGGCGTGCCGCCGAGCGA
>JBAVQA010000535.1:0-3288 GCA_049693595.1 Candidatus Acidiferrales bacterium
CCTATGGGCTGCCCGAAGCACAGCCAGAAAGGTTTCCTGCGCTAATTCTTCGGCCTGTGCTGCGCCGTTCATGCGGCGCCGGAAAAATCCGTAAACCCGCTCGCGGTAGCGCAAGAAGAGTTCGGTGAAGGCTTCCTCCGAGCCTTGCTGAAGTTCCAGGATCAATTGCTCATCGCTGGTCATCGCTCATCACGAGCTCGGGTTCCCGCAGCCCCGAGCGTCACGTCCTCCCGAATCAGATGCTTCTATCTCTGTAATGTCTGGAGAACGCAAAAAGTTCCCGAGCTTGCGGCTTTTTTCTGCAGGACCAGGAACAAAAGGAAGGGGGCGGAGGATTAGGCGCCAATTAAAGAGCGTAAAGTGTCGGCGAGGGATTCGGTCCAGCGGCGGACATCCTCGTCGCGTTCGGCTTCCACCATCACGCGGGCAAGCGGCTCCGTGCCCGAATAGCGCAGTACCACGCGGCCGGAATTGCCGAGGGCCTTTTCCGCTTCGCGAAGCAGCCGGGCAACTTGGGGCAGGGAATCAAGAGGCGGTTTTGAACGGACGCGGACGTTTACAATTTTCTGCGGAAAAATCTTGAGATCGGCGGCAAGCGAATCCAATGGCCCGGCAATGGAAATAATCGACGCCAGCTTCAAGGCCGTGAGCATTCCGTCACCCGTGGTGGCGTCATCGAGAAACAAAATGTGTCCGGACTGTTCGCCGCCGAAGTTCGCACCGATGCGCCGCATTTCTTCCAGCACGTAGCGATCGCCCACGGCAGTGCGCACAAGCTTCAATCCGGCATTTTCGAGACCGCGCTCAAGCCCGAGGTTGGCCATGGTGGTGCCTACCACTACGTCGCCTTTGAGCTTCCCGGCCGATTTCAGGTAACGCGCCACGACAAACAGAACTCCGTCGCCATCCACGAGTTTGCCCGTCGCGCTGGCAAAAATTGCGCGGTCCGCATCTCCGTCAAACGCCACGCCCAGCGCCGCACCGCATTCCACCACTTGCTTTTGCATGGATTCCGGATGCAGCGAGCCGCAATTTGCGTTTATGTTTTTTCCGTCGGGCGTGTGATTCATAGCGACCACATCCGCCCCCAGGGAGTGAAACAGCCGAGGTGCCAGATCGCTGGCCGCTCCGTTGGCGCAGTCCAGCACTATTTTCATTCCAGCGAGTTTTGCGTCGGGTAAAATCGCCTGCGCTAATCCCGCGAGGTAGTCATCATCAATCTTTTCGTTGTCGTGCAGACGCAGGGCCCTTGCGGTTGAGACTGTGTCGCGCGATGAAAGAACAAACTGTTCGAGAGCTGCTTCTGTCGCATCCGGGAATTTCATTCCGGTAGACGAAATCAGCTTCACGCCATTGTCGTGGTAGGGATTGTGCGAAGCGGAAATCACCACGCCGGCGGCGAATCCTTCGCGGTTGACGAGCCAGGCCACGCCCGGCGTAGTAAGAACGCCGGCGGAAATCGGATTCGCGCCACCCGCAGCCAGCCCGCAAGCAATTCGCTCGGCAATATGCGGGCCGGACTCGCGCGTATCGCGTCCAATCAGAACGCTCGGACTTTTATCGTGTGCGAATCCTTGCGAACGCAAGTAATTTCCCAGCGCGAGGCCAACGCGATCCAAGGTTGCGTCATCGAGAGGGTACTCACCCGGGATGCCGCGGATGCCGTCCGTGCCGAAAAGTTCCTTGGCCATTTGCTCCTGTTCTTATCCCCGCGCAAAACGGGAGGCAATTCTATCATTGCGAGGTCGTGGTCCCGTCAGCTTGCCGGCGAATCTGTTTCCTACCGGCATTTTGGAGAATTGGAGGCCAGTGGGTGTATGCGTAAGCACATCGGCGGATATCGCGCCGCAGCCTGTGTTATCGTACGGGAATGCCACTGGAACATACTGAAATCGTTAGCGACAATTCCACGCCTGCCAAGATCATTGCGGCGGGAATTGTGATCGCTTTCTGCTACTGGGCGTCATCTGTTCTCGTAACGGTCCTGGTGGCGGTGTTGCTCGCTTACTTTTTGGATCCGGTCGTAACGTTTATGGAGAACTGGCACATCCCTCGCGCGTTGGGATCGCTCATCATCGTTCTCTTTACAATTGCTGTTTTGCTGTTCGTAGCGTGGTCGCTGGTCGAACGAGTGGATCAGTTCGGCAGGGACTGGCCTAAGTATCGCGCACCCTTGCACGCAGTCGCCAATGCCGTAGAACAAAAGCTTGCTTCGGTGGAGGAACACGTTTCGGAGATTGGCTCTCCCGACCAGGTTGGCCAGCAGGCTGAGCATATAGTAGCCGTCGCCGAATCGCATCCCGTTCGCGCGGCGGTGTTCTCTCGGCTGAGTGGGCTATATGAAGTAGTGCTGGGAGCTACTTTCATACCCTTCCTGTTGTTTTTTATGCTCGCAGCGAAGCGCCAGGTGTGGCATGCGACCATGCAGTTATTTCCGGCCACCGAGCGCACCTTAGTCAAAGAAACGCTAACAGATATCTCTATGGTTCTTCGCAGCTATGTGGTTGGTACGGCAATGGTGGGAGTCATTCTAGTTGTTTTGAGTTGGATTTTTTTCTTCTTGATTGGACTTGAGTTTCCGTTCCTCACCGCGCTTATTTCCGGTACTTGCAATCTGATCCCATATCTCGGCGTGGTCCTTTCCTGGATGCCGCCTTTATTGATCGGCCTGAAACAATTTCACACTGTTACACCTTTCATCGGGATTTTCGCCGTGCTCACTTTCTTGCATCTCGTGGCCGCAAATTTGTTAGTCCCCGCGCTCGTGGGCTCCATGGTCCGGCTCAATGCTCTAGCGCTAACCGTGTCACTTCTGTTCTGGGGATTTTTGTGGGGCGCGATGGGCTTGATTCTCGCGATTCCTATTACGGCCGTGATCAAAGTGATCTGCGACCATAAAGAAAGCTGGCAGCCGGTTGGCCGCTGGCTCAGCGCGTAATTTCAACAGCCTCCGTAGCAGTCATAGCTCCTTGCCCCGCAGTTCGTGTATGAACGCGACCAACTCCGTGATGGCTCTCGCATCAGGCGATTCCTGAAACATCCGGATCGCCGCAATTCCGGTGGCGCCCGCACGAATGCAAGCCGCAGCATTTTCTTCTCTCACACCCCCGATTGCTACCACCGGCATCGCCACCGCGCGGCAAACTTCGGCTAATGTCTGTATGCCTTGGGGCGCGCCAAAAGGCAACTTCGAAGGCGTTTCGAAGACCGGGCCGAACAAGATATAGTCAGCTTTCGCATTTTCCGCTTCGCGGGCCTCTTCGATGCTGTGGCAGGAAACTCCAATTA
>JBAVQA010000536.1:0-1610 GCA_049693595.1 Candidatus Acidiferrales bacterium
GTTCATGGGAAAGCGAATCCCGGTGTGCCTCGGGAACTGCCCTGCTTCGATTCGGCCAACCGCCGATTCGACAAGGTCGCCAAATTCCTTCTGCTGGCTCTCGCTGATGGAAGCGGTGAGGTATTGAATCTCCGGCAAATGTTTCCTGACGAAGACAACCAGAGCCACCTCGCGAATACCACTGATCCAGGAATAGCAGATCAATTGCGGATCCAGCGACAGCAAACCTTCGGGTTCTTCCGCGTACCGACTAGTGGTCGTTTTCCAATCGATGAGAAAGCGTTGGCCGTCGATCTCTCCGACGGCGTCGATATACGCTACAAACTCACCGCCGTTTGTAAGTGGTCGCAGCAGCTTCAGCTGGAGGTTTTTTTCGGGGTTAAAGATACGGATGCGATCTTCCTGAGCAAATTTATGAAGCAAATTAATCCCTTGATGGAGGGTCTTGTCCCATGAGCCGGCTTTGCCAAAGTCGAGACGTACATCGCGGTAAGTTTCCCATTCCTTGAATAAGACCGTTGCACCGTCCTCGCCGCAAAAGTAAGCGCCCAAGGCTTTTTCAAAACAGCGGCCAAAAATCATGGAGGCGCGAACGTCTTTTTCCCTCCAACCGTCGAGGTAGCGAAGCCGATAGCTGCGCGGGCACCGCAAGTACTGGCTGATTTGGGTGTAGCTATAGACCACGGCCAGCGTCTCCATTTTCTTTATCCGGGGCCGTTGGAGTTGCAGCGACGGCCCATTCCATCGCGGGCGCGAAGGCGTCAAGGTTCTGAAACACGCGCCGACCGCGAATCGCGCGAGAGGTCCGCAACACCCCCTTCAGCCCAGGGAGAGCTCTCTCATCCACCTCATCGCGCTCAAAGAGGTCGTCGTCATACCCGAAGTCTCGAAGAAACCAGTTAAGTTTCCAGAGTGCTTTCGGAGTGCAGTACAGCCTGCCAGAAATCGACTGGCCAGCCAGCTCTTTGGGATCGAGCACGGAGAATCGAAAAGTGAAGAACGGTTTTTTGGGGTGCCAACGGTAAAATACACGGTCAATGCGGACGAGGAACAAGCCTTCAAGAACGCCGGTATCGTCTCCTGTTCCCAGACGGAGGCCCGGCACATGGCGTTTCACGAGTGCACCTGCTCGGATGCAGAGTAGCTTTCAAGTTTTGCAACAAGACCCGCGTGGTCCCTAATAGCCCATTCGGTAAGATGTACGATATAGGACTCGACCAGCGTTCGGCTCGCGGAACGGAGTTCGTCGGTTCCGCAAAAATCCGCGGCATATCGTTTGACCAAACTTGCATCGAGCTGATGTTCGCGGATTAGCAGGCAGAGTCGATCACGCAGTCGGGGCTGACCATGGCTTGAGCCATTCCCATTTGATTTCGGCAATGCACTTTTCTCTGGCGTCGCAGACTTACGCGGTGTGGAGCGATGTCCTAGTTCTTCAACCGAACAAAGCCCGATTCCGTACGCTTTACGCAAGGCTCGATTGACAGCTCTGGTTTCAGCGATTCGCATTTCGGCACCATTTACAAGTAACGAAACATTTGAAGGATCAGCGTCCCCATAGCCCTCAAATCTCGCGGACCCTCGGGCCTTGCATACGCACGCCTTGAAAA
>JBAVQA010000537.1:0-9740 GCA_049693595.1 Candidatus Acidiferrales bacterium
CCATGGCGTCGAGCGGATTGGTGACGATGATTAGAATCGCATTCGGCGAAAGTTTTACAACCGCCTCGACGACGCCCTTGATCACGTCGTAATTTGCTTTCAACAGGTCGTCGCGGCTCATTCCCGGCTTGCGCGGAAAACCGGCGGTGATCACGATGATGTCGCTGTTGGCGGTTTCCTTATAGTCGCCTCCGGCGGTGGAGATACCGGCGGCGTGGGCGTCAACGCCGAGGATGGGCGCGGATTCGGCCATGTCGAGCGCTTTTCCGGCGGGGACTCCGTCCAGTATGTCGGTGAGGACTACGTCGGCGAGCCCTGCATCATGAATCCGCTGCGCGGTGGTGGAACCGACAAAACCGCCGCCGACTACCGTGACCTTCTTCCGCATTCCCAAGTCTCCTTATGCGTTTTGGCTAAGACCGCTGCGCTGCCGACGCGCTGGTTGAAGTTTGCATATTTTCGATGATTGCCGCGGCGTACTCGGATGTTTTGAGTTTTTTCGCTCCGGGCATGAGGCGCTCCAGATCGTAGGTGACACGTTTTTGCTGGATGGTGCGCGCGATTCCGTCTTCGATCAGGGCGGCAGGTTCGCGCCAGCCCATAAAATTAAACATCATGGCGCCGGACAACATGACGGAACTGGGATTGATGACGTCTTTGTCCGCGTATTTTGGCGCGGTGCCATGAGTAGCTTCGAAGACGCCGCAACCGTCGCCGATATTGGCGCCAGGAGCCATTCCGAGGCCGCCGACTTGGGCCGCGCAGGCGTCGGAAAGGTAGTCACCATTCAGATTGGGCGTGGCGAATACCTGATATTCGTCGGCGCGGGTGAGCACCTGCTGAAAAACGGAATCGGCGATGCGATCGTTGATCAGTATTTTCTTTTTCCACTGGCCGTCGCCGTGAGAGGCGGAGATGGTTTGAAGGGTGTGCTCAACTTCGGCGATGACGCGCTTCCGGAAGTCTTGGTTGGCCTGGTCCAGGCCGGGTTCGATCATTTCCGCGATCTGTTCAGGCGAGAGGCTAGGATCGCGGTCTTTGTTGTCGAGAATCCAACTCTCGCGCTCAGTGACGATGACGGAACGAAATTCCTGAGTGGCAAGCTCGTATCCCCAATCGCGGAACGCGCCTTCGGTAAACTTCATGATGTTGCCCTTGTGAACCAGGGTCACGATGCGGCGATTTTCTTCCAGGGCATGCTGGATGGCGCGGCGCACCAGGCGTTTTGTGCCGAAGGGTGACATGGGCTTGATTCCGACGGCGGAGTCAGAGTGAACTTGTTTGGTGGTTCCTTTCAGCATTTCGATATTCAGAAAATCGATCAGGCGTTTCGCGTCAGGCGTTCCGGAGCGCCATTCGATTCCGGCGTAAACGTCCTCGGTGTTCTCGCGAAAGATCACGACGTTCATGCGTTCCGGATTTTTTACAGGAGAAGGCACGCCTTCGAAATAGCGGACGGGGCGGACGCAGGCGTAGAGGTCGAGCACTTGACGGAGGGTTACGTTGAGCGAGCGTATGCCGCCGCCAACAGGAGTTGTGAGCGGGCCTTTGATGGCTACACGGAAGTCGCGGATGGCTTCGACGGTTTCGTCGGGCAGCCAATTATGGAATTGCTTGAAAGCTTTCTCGCCGGCGAAAACTTCCAGCCACTCGACTTTGCGTTTGCCGCCATAGGACTTGGCGACTGCGGCGTCGAAAACCTGGCGGGAGGCTTTCCAGATGTCGCGTCCGGTGCCGTCACCTTCGATGAAGGGAATGATCGGGTGATCGGGGACATGGAAGGCGCCATCCGTCCTAAATTCGATTGCTTTTCCGTTTGGCGGCACAGTGACGCCGTTATAGGCGGGTTTCATTACTGCATGGCTCCGTTTGGGTGATCCAGCACGCTTGAGAGGTCTGCCCGATCATCGAGATTTACGACTCTACACATTAACACAACCGTGCGGAGTCTTGAAGGCTGGTGAGGAGGGAAGACGGGCGAAAGAGCGCGATATTCCGAGATTGCTAATGTGTGTTCTGGCCCGGGTTAGAAATTGGGCGGTTCTTTGTTTTCTGTAAGTTACGGTCAATTTTGAATGTGAGCCAGAACCGGTTAGACGTGGGGCGAAATGGTAGGGAATTGGCATCGGAACTTGGTCCAAACTGCTGCTGATCTGTGATGGAACTGAGCCGGAAAGGCTGCCGGGGAGCGGGCGCGGCTGTGGCTTTGTCTTCTGCTGCCCGACGCCAGTGCCGTGGTGCATGTTGCTTCCTCCCTTAGCCTAAATAACTTGCTTTCGGTATAGTATCATAGTAGTAAACATAAGTCAAGAGGAAATTGCACTGCGCGGAAGAGCCTTATTGGCGAAAAGAGCCGGCCCTTCGCGAAGGACTCTAGGTGAATCGCGAAGGGATTCACGGGACGGCTCCGGTTCTACGAAAGACAGCGGCAACCAAGATGCCACGCTGAAGACCGCGGCGCTACATTAAAACCTCGGAGTTCGGAATGCGGATTGGCTTTGGGTGAGGTTGGGTAGGGCTGCAGCGGGCACAGCATGCTGTGCCCCTACGGTTCATTGGCGCGATGGACATGAAGGATCGGGCAGAGGGGACGTCTGGGCGGCCACCGGCTTGTAGTTCTAAGGCGAAAAGAGCCGGCCCTTCGTTCCTCAGGGCAAGCAGGACGCCCTTCCTTCGTCAGGGTAAACCGGCGCTACGAAAAGCGAGCCGGGTGAGTTGAGATTGAGAGCGCATACAGATCGTTCCGCAAGCGATGCAGCGTTACTAGGGCGAAGCGGGGGGAATGCGGGAGCTTGACTGCGGAAGGGGCGGAGGTTAGCGTCGGATGCGCGCACTTTTTCAAGTTAACGCGCAACCACATGAATCCTTCCATTGCGCCGATGACGAGCGGGGACCCTGATTACGGCGCGGCCGAAATCCAATCGAGCTTGCGTAAACTGGAGCGGCGCGACTTGTGGTCGTCGCGGAGTACGGCGATTATTATTCTGGGATTGACGGCGCTGGTTGTGTCGTTGTCGATTTCGCTCTATCTCAAGACTCCGAGCGCGGTTTTCGGGTGGGATATGAGGCTGGCGGTTTGGGCGCTGGTGGCGCTAGTGTTGTTTTTTACCGGGCACATGATTTTTCAGCAGCGGAAGCTGAGAACGATTCAAAGAGAATTATCGGAGCAACAGATTCAGGCGGAAGTCTTCAAGCGGCTCGCATTGTTTGATCCCTTGACGGGGCTGTACAACCGGCGTTTCGCGGAAGAGCGGCTGAGGGCAGAGATTGCGCGAGCGGAACGAAAAGGGTTGTCGATGATCGTGGTGTTGTTGGACCTGAACGACTTCAAGAAGATCAATGACAAATACGGGCATCCTACCGGCGATCAGGTGCTGAAAGAATTCGCGAAGTGTTTGAGCAGTTCGACGCGCGGGTCAGATTTGGCGGTACGCTGGGGCGGGGACGAATTCATGCTGCTGCTGCTGGATTGCGAAATCGATCAATTATCGGTGGTATTGGGGCGGCTGGTCGGGTTTGCGGTGGAGGCGGGCAGAGAGTCTCTGGAGGTGTCGTTTGCAGTGGGATGGAAGGCATACGAGCCGGGGGATGAGTACGAGGGACTGATCGAAGCGGCGGATCGAAATTTGTACGTCCACAAGGCGGCAGCCAAGGTGTCGAAGGAGCGGCTAACGGCGCCGGTGAGCAGCTAAGCGGAAACTGGAGTATCTCTCGCGCGGGTGACTCAACCACTCGCCTGTAGGCTGAAGATCAGCGATAAATGTCCGGCCGGAGGATTTCCGTTATCGATTCGGGCTTGGAGAGTTCGCGAAAGCCGAATTGGCGATAGAGGCCGTGGGCGTAGCGAGTGGCCAGGCTGAAACGGCGCAAGCCTTGCAGAGCCGGATGGGCCATCAGAAATTCCATCAGCCACTTTCCCAGGCCTTTGCCGCGATGGTCTTCTAGGACGTAAACATCGCAGAGGTAAGCGTAGGTGGCGGAGTCGGTGACGACTCGCGCGAAACCGACCTGAGTTTTCCGGTGAAACAGCGCGAAGCATAGAGAATTGGCGATGGCGCGCTCCATGGTTTTTCGCGGAATACCCTCGCACCAGTAGGCGCGAACCAGGTAGGCATGAATCGCGTCGAGATCAAATTTTGCGGGATCGGTGGAGATTAGGTAGTCGTTGCGTTCGAATGTTTCGTACATGCGGGGCCGCCTTCGGAAAGATCGATGGTGAAGGGATGATTGTAAGGCTTTCTGGCGGATGATGAGAGGATATGCGGGGAGATTCTAGGCGGGATTCCGTTCGGGTATATTGAGGCTGACAGGAGTGCCATCTTGAAAATACTTGGTCGATATTATATTTCGCACACTGTATTCGGCTGTGTAGCCGCGGCATTATTCTGTTTGGTATCGGGCGTTGCCGGTAGTGCGCAGGAAGGGAAGCAAAAGGACGCGGGGCCGGTGCTGAAGCTGAGCAGCAGTTCGTTTGAGGCGGATGGGGATATACCGGAGAAATATAGTTGCGATGGGACGAATAGTTCTCCGGCGCTTGCTTGGACTGACCCGCCAGCGGCGACGCAGAGTTTTGCGGTGATTTCGGATGATCCGGATGTTCCGGCGAAGACGGTGGTTCATTGGGTGATTTACGATATTCCCGGGGGGACGCGGTCGTTGCCGGAGGGCGTGCCTACGAAGAAGAAGCTGGCTGATGGTTCGAGCCAAGGCCAGAATACTCGCAAGAAGGTTGGGTATGCGGGGCCGTGTCCTGAGAAAGGCGCGCCGGCGCATCATTATTTTTTCAAGTTGTATGCGCTGGATGCGAAGACGGGTTTGAAACCCAATGCGAAGAAAGAGGAGTTGGAGGCGGCGATGAAGGGGCACATTTTGGCGGAGGCGGAGTTGATCGGGAGATTCAAGCGTTAGAAGCAAAATCCGCCGGCGTGAGAGACGCCGCTAAAAAGAACAAGGGCGAGTCTGGGAGGTTTTTTCGCGCTGGCGGAGTGCCGAGCCAGTCAAGAAAGTCAAAAGAGCCGGCGGGACGCCGGCGCAACGAAAGGCGGAGCGATGACGTTGGGTGAGGCAGGGCCGCGCTACAGCGGGCGCAGCATGCTGCGCCCCTACGGAACCGGATTTTGAGGGCGGCGAGAACCGAGGCGAATGGAGGATCCGGCGACGGCAAAGATTTTTTTATGACTCCGATAAAAGTTTCTTTTCGGGGAAAATGATTTTGGATTTGACGGTTGGAATTCCTCCGCGATACCCTAGCGCCTGGATGTTTCGTCCCAAAACAATTCAGCAATACAAGAGCGGTATTTTCCAACTCAAGGAGATTCATGCCTAACGAGCTTAGAAACTTTCTGTCGATTCCTTACGACGAGCTGGAAGTGATGAATTTGGAGGCGAAAGAGGCACGGCGGAATCGCGCTCCGGCCCACAAGATACAAGAAGCGCGGCTGAAGTATCTGACGGACGAGAAGCGAATAAAGGCGGTGACGGTTTTGTTCAGCGACCTGGAAGGCCGCTTGCATATGCTGGACTACGACAAAAAGTTTCTGATCAAGAGCTGGGACAATTTGACGTTTGACGGCTCGTCGATTCGCGGATTCACGGCGCAGCGCGAAAGCGATTTGCGCCTGACGATGGACTGGAGCGCGTTTTACTGGGGACCGGCGGATGTGTTCGGGTCGGGCAAGGTGCTGGTGTTCGGGCAGGTGATTGATAAGGATGGCACGCCCTACAGCGCGGATATTCGCGGCGCGTTGAAAGGATTCGCCGATGGACTTAACAAAGAAGAAGGGTACACGCTGAACGCGGCGAACGAAATCGAAGGATTTCTCTTTAACGGTGCGGACGCGGAGCGTGCCTACTACGAAACGCGGAAATTCGATTATGTGAACACGGGCGGGTACTATCACTCGCTTCCGGGCGACCCGCTGCGGACATTCATTGATACAACGGCGGAAGTGCAGCGCGCGATGGGTTTTCAGAATGAGAAGGACCATCCGGAAGTGGCGCCTTCACAATTCGAGATTAACTACGGATATGGCGAAGTGGTGGCTGCTGCGGATCAAATTCAACTATACAAGCTGATCTGCCGGCAGGTGGCGACCAAAATGGGCCTGACGGCCAGCTTTCTGCCGAAGCCCGTGGTGGGCGTGAACGGAAGCGGGATGCACACGAACGTTTCCGTGAGCAAAGGCGGGAAGAACCTTTTCTGGGATCCGAAGGGTGAAGAAAAACTGAGCAAGTTCGGATGGGCTTTCGTGGACCGGATTCTCACACACGCGAACGATATATGTTTACTGCTGAACGCGAGCGTCAATGCGTATCGGCGGCTCGATCCGCATTTTGAAGCGCCGAACCAGATCAAAGCGTCGGCGGTGGACCGGGGGTCGATGATACGGATACCGATCGGCAACGAAAAAAGCATGCGAGTGGAAGTGCGCTCGGTGTCGCCGGATGCGAATCCTTATATGGTGATGCTATCGGTGTTCAAGACCGGGCTGGAGGGGGAGACGTCGAAGATTAAGAATTTGCGGCAAGCCGAGCGCTATCTGCCGGACAATATTTACGCTGCGATCGATGATTTTCGGAAAGCTGCGTGGACTACGAAACTTTTGGGCGAGGATGTGAAGAATCGTTATGCGGACTTGAAACAGGCGTCGGCAGATCGGTGTGCGCGGCAGCTGGGGACTTTTGTGAAGGCGCCGGAAGTGCAGTTCCACCACGAGGTGTACAACCAGTTTCTTTGGAATTTATTTTAGAGGTTTCACGCAATTCCTTGCCACGCCATTCTGTGAAAACAAAAACGCCCTGGAGACAAAGCCAGGGCGTTTTTGCGTGCGGAGCATTTTCTTGGACCGGCTGATCGAATTACGCATGGGGCACGCGCGTGACGGAAATGCCGAAAGGGAAGGCGACTCGGTGTTAGTTTTTATCGAGGCAAGCTTCTCTCTCGGCGATGCGACGTCACTGGATTACGACTCTTCTCGCGTACCTCTGCTTTATCACCGCGGCGGCGCTGCTCTACAGTCTTTGCCTACTGCCGCTGAAAACCGGCGCTGCGGGTAATGCGCCGCTCTACACGGCGATGTGGCGAATTCTTGGTCTGTTCCCATCGCCCACTTCAGTTTCCTGGGTCGTGAGTTTCGTTGCGAGGTCGATCGCTCCGGCGCTGGTGCGGTCTAAGATTTATTCGGGTGTGATCAATGCGCTGACGCTCGTTTTTAGTGTGATTCTCGGGCTGGCCATCTTGCAAATGCGCACATGGGCGCGCTGGGCGCTGGTTGCCATTTGCGGCCTCACGGCAGCTCTCCAGGCGTTTACGCTGTTTCAGCTCGCTGCAAACTCTCCGGGTTTTCTCAGGGTATTGGATTCGAATTACAGAGGGGCATCCGCCGGATACGTCTCGGGAGTGGGCCCCGGCGCTATCCTCGCGAGTCTGGCGATTTCGATCACGTTGCTTCGGCTGTTACTTCGCGACGGGCTGCCTGCGATCGCTCCCGCGGATTCGGAGGCCGCTGCGGTACCCAGCAGTAGCGCTCACCCGGCTCAGAGAGATGCGAGATCACAAAAAGCGTACAAGTTCTTCCTGGTCGCAACCGCCGCCGCGTTGATGATGGAAGTTGCGTTATTGCTGAGCGGCTTCGGATCGGGCGAACCGAATTCAGGTACGACTCGACTTCTGCTCTGCGTTTTAATCGCTCCTCACGCGGTTATCCTGGCCCGCTCCTGGCGGGGCCCGGACCGCTTCTCGCTAGGCCTGGCCGCAGGCTACGGACTAATAATTGCGTACATGGGTGCGATTTTTTTGCCGGCTTTTGTCATTGGTCTGGCATGGGTAGTCAACTCACCCAGGACAGGTGGAATTTGGACTTTCCTATTGCTCGAAGGCGTACCGATGGCTCAGTTCTGCGTGTTCGTGAGCGCTATCACCATTGCTCGTTCTCTGTCTCCCAAGCGTCCGAAATCCGCGATGCTCGGGATCTGGGGGTTGGCGTTTCTGATTCCTGTGATTCTAGGAACAGCGGGACCGCAATTCTATTTTGATTGGCAGCAGGGAAGGATGCGCGTCCCGGGAGTGAAATCCGGAGGCGACGAACTCCAAGATCTCAAGAATCAGCAAAGGGCGGCATGGGACCTGGTTCGTGCCTATGGCAAGTGTGCTTTTCTTTATTCCAAGTCGCATCCCGAAAGCGGCTTTCCCGAAAACGCAGCGGAAATGGGTCCTGGCGGCACGGCGTGCTTGACAAAAACGGAAGCCGCAGGCGCGCCCGCGGGATACTCGTTCCGATACGCGGCAGGGAAGTCTGAAGGGGCCGCGCGCTACGACCGCTTTTCAGCCGCCACGCAACTCAACATGCAGCATCATTACGACGCGGCGCTGATGGACGAGAGGGGCATTTATGTCCTTGGACAATCTGCCGTAGAGCAGAAAAGCATGGTCTCCGCCGACCAAGTCTCGTGGGACTCGGCGGGAATGTACAAGCATCCGTGGAACGTAACCTCTTGGATGCTGCCCCGAATTCAGGTTTGCTCCAACCTACTGCGCAAGGAGAGCGCAAGCTCGGAATACCCGTCCACGCTGGCGGCAATCTTGAGCGTAAAGGAAAAGCCGAATGACCCGGATTGCCTGAAATTATTCGGTTCGAGGCCCGATCTCCTTCTGCAGGCCGCAGCCAATTCCAATCGTGTCGAAGATCACGGATACATCCTGGATTACGAGCCCTCGCGAGACGCTTCCGGCAAGATCGTCCATTTCGGTGTATCGCTGCGGCCGAAGACGTTCGGCGAAGATGGGGTTCGCAGCTACTTTATGGATGAGTCCGGCGTCATTCACGCAACTTCCGAAGACCGTCCGGCGACGTCAGCTGATCCGGAAGCCATGACGTGCGAATCCGTGCTTGGAGAAGTTTGCCAGGACGCGCCCGCGAAGCAATAGGCTCGTTCGTTGCTCCGCTAGTCGTAGTATTCCGCGCCGAGGTGAGTGATTAAATCTTCGCCCATCATCCAGCGCAGGGTGTTTTTCAGCTTCATGGACTGGATGAAGAGGTCGTGCTCGGGGTACAGCTCTTTGGCGCACATGGGCGATTTGAAATAGAAGCTTAGCCATTCCTGAATGCCGTGCATGCCTGCGCGTTTGGCGAGATCGAAGAAAAGAGCCAAATCGAGAACGATGGGCGCGGCGAGGATTGAATCGCGGCAGAGGAAATCAACTTTGATCTGCATGGGGTAGCCGAGCCAGCCGAAAATGTCGATGTTGTCCCAGCCTTCTTTATTGTCGCCGCGCGGCGGATAGTAGTTGATACGGACTTTGTGGTGGATCGTTCCGTAAAGCTCGGGATAGAGGTTGGGCTGCAAAATATATTCTAGAGCGCCGAGCTTGGACTCTTCTTTGGTTTTGAACGAGCCGGGGTCGTCCAGGACTTCGCCGTCGCGGTTGCCCAGGATGTTGGTTGAAAACCAACCGTTCATGCCTAGCATTCTGGCTTTAAATCCGGGGGCGAGGATTGTTTTCATCAAGGTCTGACCAGTCTTGAAATCCTTGCCGCCGATGGGGACGCCTTTTGTTTTCGCGTAGTCCTCGAGAGCAGGAATATCGACGGTTAGGTTCGGCGCGCCGTTGGCGAAAGGAACGCCTTCGCTGATGGCGGCGTAGGCGTAGAGCATGGACGGAGCAATCGCAGGGTCGTTCGAGCGCATTCCCTTTTCGAAGGATTTCAGATCCTTGTGCACGTCCTGGGGCTTTAGGAATG
>JBAVQA010000538.1:0-1696 GCA_049693595.1 Candidatus Acidiferrales bacterium
AATTCCGTGGCGCCTTCCGCGACGCCTTCGCCCGCGCGCTGCCACATTTCATCCAGAGCGAAGGTGTAGGCTCCGGGAGAATCGGGGGAGCGTCCGAAAGCGCAAAGCTTGCAATGCGCTACACAGACGTTCGTGGGATTGATGTGGCGATTGACGTTGAAATAGGTGACGTTGCCGTGGCGTTTTTCGCGGACGTAATTCGCGAGCCAGCCCACGCCCAGGAGATCGTGCGATTCGTAAAGCGCGAGGCCGTCGGCGGAGTCCAGACGTTCGCCGGCGAGAACCTTTTTTGCAACGGGTTCAAGGCGCGTGTCCTGGAACGCGGGAGCGGATGGTGTGGTCAGTTGTGTTTTCGTCGCCATTTTTGCCTAGGCCGCTAGGGCATCACCACCGCGGCTGCGCCCCAGAAAAGCAGGAACAATAGACTAATATAGCCATTCACGGTGAAAAACGCAGCATTCATTTTGCTGAGGTCGTTCGGCTTCACCAGCGAATGCTCGTAGGCCAACAGGGCCGCGACCACAGCGATTCCCGCCCAGGCAGGCCATGCGAGTTGAAAGCTAAACGCCAGCCACGCCAGCAAGCCAACCATGACGATGTGCATTACGCGCGCAATCAGGAGCGCTCGCGCGACGCCGAATTTTTTCGGAATGGAATACAGGCCGGCGGTCTGGTCGAAGTCGACGTCCTGGCAAGCGTAGAGAACGTCGAAGCCGCCGACCCAGAGTGCGACCGCGGCGCAGAGGATCAGCATGCGCCAGTCGAGCGAGTCGCGAATCGCGATCCACGCAGCCGCGGGCGAAATGCCGAGGCAGAAGCCGAGAACGAAGTGCGACCAGGAAGTGAATCGCTTGGTGTAAGAATAAAAAAACAAAATCGCCAGCGCGAGGGGAGAAAGCTTCAGCGCGAGCGGATTCAGTTGCCACGCGGCGAGCACCAGAAGCGCGGACGCGATCAGAGTGAACATCCAGGCGAAGCCGACGGAAAGCTCGCCTTTGGGCAGCGCGCGGTTGGCGGTGCGGGGGTTGCGAGCGTCGTACTTTAGGTCGGCGATGCGGTTCATGGTCATGGCGGCGGAACGCGCGCCTACCATGGCTACCACGATCCATAGAATTTGCCGCCAGGTTGGAAGCCCGCCGCCGGCGCGGGCGGCGAGGAGCGCTCCTACCAGCGCGAAGGGCAGGGCGAAGACGGAGTGCTCGAACTTGATCATCTCGAGCACGATCCGGACGCGGCTTTTCGTCATGGCAATATCCGCCAAATTGCGAAATCGCTAATCGCTGTTCTGGCCCCGGTTAGAAATTTTTTCGTCGTTTGTTTTGTTGGAGTTACGTCGAATTCTGTTTGTGGGGCAGAACCGGTTAGAAATGGGCGCAGTGGACGAGAATTCGTATCAGAAGTGGCTGGCCGAGAGCGCCATTCCCGCAGCGGCGGGTGGGGTGAGTCAACACCGTCTGGTCCATACCCGGCCATCGCGCAAACCTGGACGGCTCGGTCTGCCTTCGACCGGCCGTCGCCAAATTCGGCAAAAATAATCACGATTTACGCTAGCACTTCGCTTCGCGAGTTTCAAGGACTTGAAGCCTGTGAGCATCCCGGTAGCTCCGAAGAAAATCCTAGAGGGCCACGACCGGATATGAGGTGCAAGGTGAGAAAGAGTTTACAATTGTGAAGTCAAACCCCGCACCCTTTGCAG
>JBAVQA010000539.1:0-4849 GCA_049693595.1 Candidatus Acidiferrales bacterium
GATGGTGTTGGACCCGGAAGCCGCGACGTAGGCGCGGCGGCCGTCGGGGGAAAAGTCCAGCGCGTATGGTTCAACGCCGACGGGGATTCGCGCGACGATACGATTCAGCTTGGCGTCGAGAATCCACGCGTAACCTCCCGCAGAGCTGAGGCCCCAGATTTCGTTCCGCGTGGGATGCGCGCGCAGGCCGCTCGGCCCCGCGCCGACTGGAATCGTGGCTACCGCCGACAACTTCACGAGATCGACCGCCGTCAGCGTGCCGTCAGCGGTGTTTCCTACGTATGCAAAAAGATGAAGCCCGGGACGCAGAAACGAAGGGCGCAATTCGAGCGCAACCTCGCGGAAAGCAAGACCAGCGAGAAGGACCAGAAGGAAGATGAGGCGGACGTTAACGCGGGGTTTCATGTCAACGGCCGGATTATATGTGGAGAGCCGTAAAACTGACGCTCAATTAATTGTGCGGCCCAGAACGCCCGCGATCTGGCGGACTTCGAGGATGAGCTGCTCAAGTTCTTCCGGCAGAATGGATTGAGGGCCATCGGAAAGCGCGTGGTCCGGATCATGGTGAACTTCCACGAGCAAGCCGTTTGATCCGACTGCCACGGCCGCGCGCGAAAGCGGCAAAACCTTGTTTCGGCGTCCCGTGCCGTGCGACGGGTCCACTACGATCGGCAAATGGCTGCGGCGCTGCACTGCCGGGACAATGCTGAGGTCGAGCGTGTTCCGCGTGTAATCGGAGAACGTGCGGACGCCACGTTCGCAGAGAATCACGTTGTAGTTGCCTTCCGACATTAAATATTCCGCGGCCATCAGGAATTCGTCGAGCGTGGCGGACATTCCTCGCTTTAGCAAGACGGGCTTCTGCGAACGGCCCGCGCGTTTTAGCAGAGAAAAGTTCTGCATGTTACGAGCGCCAATTTGAATCACGTCCGCGTATTTTTCCACCAGGTCGAGCGATTCGTTGTCGATTGCTTCGGTGACGATGCCCAAACCGAACTCATCCCTGACTTGCGCGAGGATCTTCATCCCAGGCTCTCCGAGACCCTGGAAACTGTACGGAGAAGTGCGAGGTTTGTAGGCGCCGCCTCGAAACAGGCGCACGCCGGCCGCCTTGACGTGTTTGGCGATTTGAAAGGCTTGTTCGCGGCTCTCGATTGCGCAAGGTCCGGCAACCATGGCAACGTCCGTTCCACCGAATATTACATCTCCCAAGCGAGTGCGTATGCGGACGACAGTGCTTTCTTCTTTAACGTCGCGGCTGACCAGCTTATAAGGTTTGCTGACGGGGATGCATTCGACCACGCCTGGCATTGATTCGACCGAGGCGATGTCCACGGTGCCGGTATTCCCTGTGATGCCAATCGCAGTGCGGCCAGAACCGGGAATCGGGTGTGCTTTGTATCCCAACGACTCGACGCGCTCGCAAACCGCGCGGATCTGTTCCGCGGTCGCCTGAGATTGCATCACCACCAGCATGAAAGCCCCCTGTGCTAAATCGAATCCAGCAGTTTACTGTATTGAGGAAGCTGGCTGCAAACGTTCGCGGCAATTTGGGTCAAGGCGATGTCCGAGTCGACTGATTGGTCCGATATGCCGGTATTTGTTCAACATAGACGCCGCTGCGGTACAATCATCCAATCGAAATGAAATTCGGCGTCTACATTCAGGTACCGTTCTGCCAGACGAAGTGCACCTACTGCAATTTTCACACGGGCGTGGTGTCACGAGAGCGCTACGAACCCTATGCTGCGGCTGTGTGCCGCGAACTGGCGACAACGGCCGCTGCGATGGCGTCCGAAACGAGAGACGTTAGCGTTGACACTGTCTATTTCGGCGGCGGCACACCTAGCTTGTTGGGGCCGGTCGCCCTAGAAAAAATTCTGGAGACCCTGAGGGATAATTTCCGCTTTGAAAGACCGGCGCTGCAGGAATCAGTGCGTATCAATGATGCGGAAGTCACGCTTGAAGCCGATCCGGAAACAATTACACGCGAGAAAGCGGAAGCGTGGCTTAGAGCAGGATTCAACCGCATAAGCTTGGGCGCGCAATCTTTCAGCGACGCGGAGCTGCAGGCCGCCGGGCGAATGCATCGCCGCAAAGATATTTTTGGCGCTGCCACGGATCTTCGCGAGGCCGGGTTTCGCAATATCAGCTTGGACTTGATAGCCGGTCTGGCGCATCAAACCCGCGAATCGTGGGAGGAATCGGTCACGCAGCTTTTGCGCATTCGCCCGGAACACTTGTCTATTTACATGCTTGAAATTGATGAGGGCAGCAGGTTGGGCAAGGAATCGCTCGCAGGCGGCAAACGATACAGCGCCGCTGAGATTCCCGCGGATGATTCGATCGTGGAGTTTTACGATTCGGCATGCGTGCGGCTCGCGGACGGCGGGTACGAACATTACGAAATATCAAACTGGGCGCTGCCGGGCATGCGTTCTCGGCACAATTTGAAATATTGGCGACGGCAGCCATATCTCGGCTTCGGCGCGGGAGCGCACTCCTTTGGTGGCGTGAAACGCTGGTCGAATGTTCACGACTCAGCCCAATACGTGGCTTGCATCGAGCAGGGGACTTCACCGCGCGAGCAAATCGAAACGGTGACGGCGGCGCAAGCGCTGGAAGAAGAATTGTTTTTGGGCCTGCGGCAGCTCGAAGGGATCGATTTGGAACGAATCGAACGCGACTATCACGTGAATCTGCGAAAGGGGATCGCGCCGCTGGCGCAGCAGGGCCTTATCGAGATAGACGGCACGCGTCTTCGACTTGCCACGGATCGCTTGACGGTTTCGAACGAAGTGTTTGTGGAATTGCTGGGATAAGGAGCGAACGTGTATACGTCCTCGGCACAGGAAAAGAATGCGACGGACATTGTCGATCTGCGCAGCGACACGGTGACGCGACCGTCAGCTGCGATGCGCCGCGCCATGGCGGAAGCCGAAGTCGGCGACGACGTTTACGGCGAAGATCCTACGGTGAATCGCTTGCAAGAACGCGGCGCGGAAATATTCGGCCGCGAGGCGGCACTGTTCGTTCCCAGCGGTTCGATGGGGAACCTGATCGCGATCAGAGTATGGACCCAGCCCGGCATGGAGGTCATTTGCGAACAACGCGGTCACATAAATCAGTACGAAATGGCTTCGATGTCTGCCGTCGCCGGATGCATGCCGCGTACAACGGCTGCGCCAGATGGAATCCTTACGTGGGATTTGATTGAGCCGCTCATTCGCCCTAAAACCTATTACTACTCGCAAACCGGGCTAGTCTCGCTTGAAAATACTCACAACATGCATGGAGGCACCGTGTATCCGCCGTTCGTAACGGACGATGTTTGCCAACACGCGCATGCGGCGGGATTGCGAGTGCATCTCGACGGGGCGCGGATTTTTAATGCGGCGGTGGCGTTAGGGAAAACAGTGGCGGACATCACACGCGATTGTGATTCGGTTATGTTTTGTTTGTCGAAGGGGCTCGGCGCGCCGGTGGGGTCGATGCTGGTGGGATCAAGCGAGTTCATTCAGAAAGCGCACATCGCGCGCAAGATGCTCGGCGGCGGAATGCGTCAGGTGGGAGTGCTCGCCGCGGCCGGGCTGATTGCGTTGGAAGAGTCGCCAAAAAATCTGCATCGCGACCACGAAAACGCGAAGTTTCTGGCTGAGAGACTCGCTAAGATAAAGGGAATCTCGCTCGATCCAACGAAAGTGATGACGAACATCGTTATTTTCGACGTTCGTGCCACCGGGCGCACGGCAGCGGAGATTTGTTCGGAGCTTGGGAAGAGAAAAATCCTCAGCGGGCCGACGGACAAATACTCGATTCGGATGGTGACACATTGCGACGTGAACCGTGCCGGGATCGAGAGTGCCTTACTAGCTGTGGGAGAGATTTTGAGCGCACGCGCGCCCGCGGCGGCGCATTCCTAGACGAGAGAACGATTAATCGCGTACGAGTTCCGCGATTCTCGGCGTGCCCGCGCGTATGGTATAAAAGGAAGCTTGGCTATAGAGATGTTTGTGCCACTGTGTGAGGTAATGTGGAATTTTCGCTAACGGACGAACAGCAGCAGCTTCGGCGGACGGTGAGAGCGTTTGCCGAAGGGGAAACACTTCCTCACGTGATGGAGTGGGACGAAGCCTCTCATTTTCCCGCGGAACTTATCCCCAAGTTGGCGGAGATGGGCTTTCTTGGCGTGATTTTCCCCGAAAAGTACGGCGGCGCGGGGATGGGTTACATCGAGTACGCCATCATTATTGAAGAACTGTCGCGCGTGGACGGCTCTATCGGAATCATCGTCGCGGCGCACAATTCGCTGTGCACCAATCACATCTACAAGTTTGGAACAGAAGAGCAGAAGAAAAAATACGTTGTGCCGCTGGCGCAGGGGAAAAAGCTTGGGTGCTGGTCGCTGACGGAACCGGAAGCCGGGTCGGACGCGGGCGGGACGCGAACGACCGCTGTAAGGAAGGATGGCGGCTGGCTGCTTAACGGCTCGAAGACGTTTACCACGAACGGGCACTATGCGGATGTTTGCGTTGGCATGGCGGTTACCGACGCAGCGAAGAAGAGCCATGGGATTTCGGCGTTCATCATTGAGAAGGGAACTCCGGGATTCCGTCCGGGGAAAAAAGAAAACAAGCTGGGCCTGCGGGCGAGCGACACCAGCGAGGTTGTTTTCAGCGATTGCAAAGTGCCTGGTGAAAACCTGCTGGGCAAAGAAGGCGAAGGTTTCGTCAACAGCCTGCAAGTATTGGACGGCGGGCGCATCTCGATCGCTTCACTCGGACTGGGCATGGCGCAAGGAGCTTACGACGCGTCGCTGCGCTACGCGAAGCAACGCAAACAATTTGGG
>JBAVQA010000540.1:0-2814 GCA_049693595.1 Candidatus Acidiferrales bacterium
TCGGCGCCACATGTCGCTCTTCTGGATCGCAGAAAGCCCAAATCGTTTTCCTGGCCTCATACCACACCACCTTTAAAGAACAGATTTATATCAGATGGTGTTGCACCGACCCATTGAGACCACCGCGCTAACCGGACATGTGGAGTAATGGTACGGGCCTTGTCAACGATTGTGGGCCAATTCTCACGCCAAAATAGATCTTTCTAACAGAACAGAACCAAGAGAGAAATACAAGACTGCCCGGCGGAGTGTAGGCGATTCGAATCGGGGTTTCCTCTGTTTCGCGAAAGGGAACCTCCCAAATCGTCCTGGAGAATATCGCAGCTAATTTTAGGCAGTTTGCGAATTGGGATCAGAGAGAAAGCAAGTAATATTGGTAAACTTCGAATAATTGGGCCGGAAAATACCGGTTTCTGCCAGTATGACGGGAACAGAGAGAAAATGGCAGACTGGCTGGCGGAGGGGGTGGGATTCGAACCCACGAGACCCTTTCGGGCCTAACGGTTTTCAAGACCGCCGGAGTCAACCGCTTTCCTACCCCTCCTGCAAGCTCAGTTTACTTGCAAGTGGTCACGGTTCCAACTACGAAGGAAAAAACTGGGGTGCGCATGTTTACATACGCACTCTGGGTTGGCCTTTCTTCCCGTGAATGCCGGCCCGCGAGGTTGGTTTGCGCGATCGCTTCCAAGAGGTCCTCCGAATCTAGTCCGTTGGGATGCCCTCGCGTGGTCTCCGGGCGTGCCAATCACTCGAAACCGTTGCTGTACAGTTTTCGGACCGTTTCGTGTAAATTGACTTTAGCTCACCGAAAATCGATGCCCGCCGGAACTCCTTCTACAACGCGTCGCGTTAATTTCTCAGCAAACCATTCGAGCCAGGCTTCCACGATCTTTCGTTATTTGCCCTACAAGCATCTGATCGCCGCGCTGTTGCTAGGTTTCGCCCTGCGGCTATTTTTCATCATCTATTTTCCCTTCTATGCAGGCGACACAAAATTTTATGACGAACTCGCGCGTAATTGGCTGGACCATGGAGTGTACGGACTCTTTATTCATGGGCAGCTGGCTCCGGTGGATATGCGCATGCCGGGCTACCCCGCGTTTCTAGTCGGTGTCTACGCCGTATTCGGACGATCGAGTAGAGCAGTTATGCTTTTTCAAGCATGTATCGATTTGTTGTCTTGCGTCTTGACGGCCGTGATCGCGGCCCGTATCGCGCCCGTTCCGAGCAAAACTCGTGTGGCGACTATTGCCTTGTGGTTGGCCGCACTTTGCCCATTCACAGCGAATTACAGTGCAGTCGTTTTAACCGAGGTTCTGGCAACTTTTCTCACAACATTGGCAGTGCTAACTTTTGTGACGTCTCTCTCCAGGGCGTCCACTGATGTCTCAAGTCAGAATCCTGATAGCGGGAAATTACTCTCCGAGGCTGCGTGGTGGCTTCTGACCGGGATGCTCGTCGGAACCGCCACCTTGGTGCGGCCGGAGACGCCACTTTTATTGCTCGCGGCCGGACTCGTACTCGCCGTTTACTGGCGGCGCCGCGAGAACTGGTCCAAATTATTTTTAGCCATCGCTTGTATGTCGGCGGGTTTGATTCTTCCCTTGGCGCCCGGGGCGGCACGCAATGCGAGAACCATGGGCCGAGTGGAATTTCTTGCGCCGCGTTACGCAGAAACCTATGGGGACTTTATACCTCGCGGCTTTTATGCCTGGACCGGAACCTGGATGATTCGATTTAGCGAAGCCTACCGTATTACTTGGAAGCTTGGAAACGAGCCGATTCAGGTCGCGGAATTCCCCGCAACCGCCTTCGATTCGACTGCCGAACGCGCCCAAGTGGCAGCTCTGCTTGACCGCTACAACAGTAATCTGCAGATGACCCCCGTTCTCGATCGCGAATTCGCCATTCTTGCGCGGGAGCGAAGCGCGCACCGGCCCATCAGGACATACCTTGCGATACCATTAGCCCGGATGTGGACGATGTGGTTTACGCCGCGCATAGCATTGCTTCCGTACTCGGGAAAGTTATGGCCGCCTGGAGAACAATGGCGAAGTAATCGCACTGACTTCGGTGTGACATTGGGTTTCGGAATCTTGAACTTTATGTATTTCGGCATGGCAATGTTCGGTGCATGGCGTTTCCGCAAACAGCCTGCGATTGCGTTCCTCGTAATTTTCGTCGTGGTTCGCACACTTTTCCTCACACAGTTGCAAACAGTCGAGCCTCGCTACGTGATCGTTTGCTACCCGGTGATATTAGCTTTGGGCGCGCTCGCATGGTCGCGTCCGCGACCGCAAGATTCATTGGCTGCCAATTCCGCCCCACAAATTGCCCAAGTGATGCATCCCTAACGCGAGTCCCGGACTCCCTTGCAAGATGGTTGTGATACGATTTACACGGCAATGCGGCCTGCACCGGCGCTGAAATTCCCGTGCGGGCATAGGGAGTGCGGATGATGCGAAATATAATCCTTGTCGCGGCGATATCTTTGATCGCGCTAGCCGCGTTCGGCGTTGGCTTCGTGCATGCGCAAAACGCTTCCGCCCAGTCTGGCCAAACTAGCGCTGTGAACAAGGAGAGCGTTGTCCCCGCGTACCATCCCAACCGTCCTACAGCACCTTTACCCGAGACGCTCGACCCCGCTCAGTTCACTGATATCCAGACTCAGAATATTTATGCGCTGGCCGCCAAGGTTAAGACCATCCTTTACCAGCAGCCCTGCTATTGCCATTGTGACAAAGATATAGGACATACCAGTCTCTTGAGCTGCTACACAGACCGGCATGCGTCCGTATGCGCCTTGTGCCAAAG
>JBAVQA010000541.1:0-2441 GCA_049693595.1 Candidatus Acidiferrales bacterium
CCTCTGAGCGCGGCGAACCCACTTCCGACCTGTAGAGACGGCTCCGTCGAGCGTATCCTGCGCGCCGCCCGCTATCTGATCGCGCGTGTCTTCGCCGGATTGCGGCGCGAATAAAATCCCCAGTGCGGCCCCAACACCGATGCCGATAACGAATGCCGAAGCGCTTTCCTGCCAACGCAGCTTTCTCATAAACCCTCCATTTATATTGTTTTCTGCAAACTGAAGTACGGCTGAACCTACTATCGGTCGAAACAGTTCAAACCTTTACATCAAGATTATAGGGTACGGCTGGGTCTGTTTGAACGCCATACAATAAATGACGTAGATTAGGCGGAAGCTTGCAGTAGTAAGCCTACCAGGTCATGTGCGCCGAACCACTAAGCATGTGATGTCATCATGTTGCGGGGCTCCCCCAACAAACTCGTCGAGCTTTCTCATGACGGCGGCGAGGGATAGCGCGGCCCGTTCCTCCGGAGGTTGGGCCACTAATGCGAGTAACCGGTCTTCTCCAAATTCCTTTCCGTCTTCATCGCGAGCCTCGGTCACGCCGTCGGTGTAGATAATTAGAACATCGCCGATACCAAGGATGGTTCGTCCGGTCTCATATTTTTCATTTAATTCGATACCTAAGGGAATGCTTTCGGACTTCAATCGCTCAATTGTGCCATCTCGGTGCCTGAGCATGGGAGGGTTATGGCCGGCGCAAAGATAATTCAAGCCTCCGGTAAGGGGATCAAGCTCTGCGAGAAATGCGGTAGTAAAGCGGCGACCGTTCATATTATTGGAGCAAGCTTGCCGGTTCAATCCAACTACGAGATCGGAAAGCGTGCCGCGCGAACCAGCTAGCGCCCGAAGACTGGCCTGAAATGTGGCCATGAGCATGGCCGCTGGAACGCTTTTGCCGGCCACGTCTGCAACCGCGAGAAGCAGGGGACCATCGACTGCGCGGCGAAAAGCGTCGTAGTAGTCGCCGGCGACGGTTTTGGCAGGCCTGGTTGCGAATGCCATATCGACTCCCGCCACGTCAGGAGGGACGCGCGGGACCAACCATCGCTGGATTTCGCGGGCGATCTCAATGTCTCTCTGCATCGAGATGTGATCGCCGAGAACCATCACCAGCAATAACAAGAGACCAACAAAAGCCAAGAGAAGCTCAACTTCCCTGGTGAAAATCAGAAATTCGAATCCAACCAGGGACAAAACGGCCAGAATGACTGTCAGGAGCAAAAAAATGCGTCGGGGAGGTGACAGTTTTTTCAGAATGCTGGAGCAAATTGCCGCGAATATCTTAAAAGGCTGTTTCCAAGATTTTACCTGATCCTTTCGCTGGTCTACATCCTGCCTAAAAGGCCGCGAACTGACTTGCGCCTCGGCTTTAAACTGGCTCCAAAGATCGTCGATCTCCATGCCCGCGGAAATGCGGCGCCAGCCATCTTGCGAGCGCCAGACGGCACGTCTGATTTGGGATTTGACATTGCGGGCCGACTGCTTGATCTTTGCGAGCTTCGGGGCGAGAACTATTCGTAAATCGCTGCGCAGTTCGGTAGGAGTTGTGTGCACGCTAGTAGCCTACGCTATAACTCTGCGAGTATGGATAGGGTGTTTCTCCTATTATCGGTTCAGAAAGAACCTAGCCCTTTTGGGACAGCCCCGAGGCGGCGGGGCAGCTGAAGGTGCAATCGAGTAGAAGCTTCTAAGACAGCGAAAAAAATCGATTGTACAAATCGCGACGCCAAACGTAAGTGGTTGCAAGATAACCGGTTACCAGTCAATCGCCTTGGCCAGTGAAATGCAACTGCAGTATATTGCTCGCAAGGGTCAGGCTAGCTGTGTATTGGCAAACCTCCGACGTAAACTCATTATAGAGCGCAATTCGGGGCGATCCAAATTCCGGACCTTTTGAACTTGGCAGAAAGGAAGCAATGGCGACAGCAAGCCCAGCGATAAAACAAGTGTCACAACCCAACTGGAGCGAGCGAGTTAAGGCGCTCAAGAACATCCCTCCAGTGATGCGATTCGTGTGGGACGCTGCGCCGGCGGTAGTAATCTCGACTCTTTCTTTCCGCCTGGTCGCCGCTCTGATCCCGCTGTCGATCCTGGCCGTCACCAGATTTATCATCGATTCGATCAACCAGCTGCAGAAGTCTCAGACTCCGCTGCCTCATATATTTTGGTGGATGGTGCTTTTGGAATTCGTACTCGCAGGCGTGGCGACATTTATGGCGCGCATCATCGAGTACTGCGACACCAAGTTGGCCGATCGATTCACACGACACATCGGCATTCGGCTAATGAAGCACGCGGCGAAACTCGACCTGATGTCGTATGAGGACCCAGTCTTTTACGACAAATTGGAACGCGCGCGGGTGCAAAGCACTGACCGGGTCCAGATGATTCAAGTTGCCGGGCGCCTGATTCAAGAACTGATCACCACGATCACT
>JBAVQA010000542.1:0-3821 GCA_049693595.1 Candidatus Acidiferrales bacterium
TCCCAATTCAGATCGATTGGGCCGAGCTTCTTCGAAAATTCGAGAGGCAAGATCACACTGGCGCCTCGCGGGGTGATTCCTCGTTCGAATGAGTTATTCGGATTATTGATGGAAACTTGCGGAAAAAGCGAAACAGCGAATCCGGAATCCTTGTTGTCGTAAAACCGCCATTTAAATCCTAATTGATCCTGCCCGAGTCCGAATTTCACCGGCGAGGGATTGTCCACGCGCAGCCATGCATTTTCGTAGGTCAACTGAATGCGATCTCCGATGCCAAAATTGATATCCACGTCCGGCGTGTGCGCGATCGAATGATCGGGATAGAGGAACGGCAGATAGGCCAGATTAATTTCCCACTGCAGATTGCCTGGAGTGCCGGGATCGTTGGTGTAATACGGTGGCCCGCCTTGCGCGAAAACTGACGGGGAAAGAAACACGAGCAGCCAGATTAGCCGGGAGAAGATATTGGAGGCGCGGGCGAGAATCGAACTCGCGTATGAAGGTTTTGCAGACCTCTCCCTTACCACTTGGGTACCGCGCCTTAGATTGAAAGTATAACGAAAATCGGGTTCCGTTTCAGCCCGTAAAGCACGGGCGCGGTTCCATGCAGCGCCAAGCGATGCGGGCGTCGAAACCAAGTTGACCATCGAAATCTATTCCCACTTTATTTTATGTGCAGCTCGTAGGGCAGGCGCGCCTGGATGGGTTCCATGAGGCCTAGGATGTGCTGTAGCATAGCTTCGAGCGATCTTGATTCGTTCATCTGCTCTTTTTCGCGTTCCAGAAGCTGCTGAAAGAAAGTTCTTTCTTCGGGGAGGCGCACGATTCTAATGGAATCGCTCGCCGGGATGTGCGCGAGCTGCTTGGCTACTTCGATGGCGCGGTCCACGCCGCCCAGCTCGTCAACAAGTCCCAAATCTTTCGCCTGCGACCCAGACCAGACGCGGCCCTTTCCGATTTTGTCCACCGCGTCCACGGACATTTTACGACCCTCGGCTACGCCCTTTGTAAATTCGGCATAGGTTTCATGCAGAGACTTTTCGATATATTCGCGCTGCGCCGGCGTGAAGTTCTGCTGCGCGGAAAAAAGCGTGGCGTTGTCGCTGGTGGCGACGTAATCCGTGCTGACGCCCAGCAAATTGAATAGACCCGACACGTTGAGCTTGCCGATTATGACGCCGATGGAACCGGTGATGGTGTCCCGGTCCGCGACGATCTTGTCCGCGGGCGAGGCAATCCAGTAACCGCCGGACGCAGCGACATCGGACATGGAAACAACGACGGGTTTCACTTCGTGCGCGAGTTCCACTTCCCTGCGAATCACTTCGCTGCCGACTACGGAGCCGCCGCCGGAATCCACGCGCAGAACGATGGCTTTGATGCCGGAGTCCAGGCGCGCTCTGCGAATATCCGCGGCCACCGAGTCGCCGCCCATGATGAATCCGCCGCCCGGCGTGGTTCCGGAATCTCCAGATACGATCAAACCGCTGGCGTACACGATGGCGATCTTATTCAGAGCGAAATCGGGCGTGCCCAACGTCGTGCGGTAGGTATTCAGGGAAACCGGATTCCACCCACCGGCGCGTTTTTTGAAGTAGTCCTGAACCTGGTCCCAATAGCCGAGTCTGTCAACGATCTTGGTTTCCACAGCGTCGCTGGGGGAGAGCGGGCCGCGGTTGAGAATAGCTTCAAATTGATCGCGGTTCATACCGCGCGCTTTCGAAGCATCGCCGAGATATTGTTCGTAAACACTGTGCAGGAGCGATTCCACTTCTTCTTTGTGCGCCGGGGTGAATTTTTTCTCGGTGTACATATTTCCGAAAGTCTTGTATTCAGCGATGTGGTAATACTCGGGGACGATTTTAAGCTTGTCGAGAGTGCCGCGGATGAAAGTAGCTTCGGCCATCATCCCGCGAATGTTGACCGGAGTGGTGGGCACGAGCCAGATTTGCTGGCAAGCGCTGGCAAGATAGTATTCCTGGTTTTGGATGCCGTCGTAGCCCAGATAACAAATGCTCGGCTTACCGCTCGTTCGGAACGCAAGCAAATGGTCGCGAATCTCTTCGAGTTTTGCCCAGCCGGTTTGGAGCGGGGCGATGCGCACGACCACTCCAGTGATGCGCGAATCGGTGCGGGCGTTGTCGAGCGCGTCGAGGTAGTCATGCAGAACCGGAACGGTGCCGTTGAAGGCGCTGAGAAAATCCGGGGCGCGCTGCTCCTCGATTTGGCCCGTCGCGTCGATAACCAAGACGGAATTCGAGGCGATGCGCATGTTCGGTTTCGAGGCGGTCCAAAAAATCAGGACAACAAAAAAGACCACCAGCACGATGATCACAATCGCTCGCCGCTTGCCCCAAGTCATTGTCATTCACCTCTTTCCACGCGCGCGCAGGCGATGCCTGATATCGCGGGCTGATAACGCAGGCAACAAGGTAGCATCGAGGCGTGCAAAACTCCAATTTGGGGCTCGGCTGATGTGTTCACCGCGGGCGTTCTCGCTGCTGTTGGAGCGGCGAAAAGCGAGCGGAAAAGCGGAAGTCCATTTTTGAATTTTTTGGCGATTTGAGCGTGTCGCGCTCTTTTGTTTTCAGCGAGTTGGAGCATGTTCTACTTCCTGAATTTGGCGATTTAATTTTGCAGTTTCCGCGTTTACAAGGGGATCTATAGAAACAGAAATGGCAAGAGCAGATCCTTCGCTGCCCGCGCTTCCTTCCGCAGGGCAAGCGGGACGACAGCGGACAGCAATTGAGGACTGGTTCGGAGCGGGTTGAGTATTTTCTCCAGATGCGTTCTGGTGCTGCACGATTACGGTGTGCTTGGTTGGGTGTTTAATCCATTCGCCGAACTCGTTGATGTGCGTATAGGCGTACACGGCTTTGACGACGGAGGACGCTGTGACTTTGACGATTTCCGCGCATTCGATAACCGATTCCAGGGCGACGCGGACGGCTTTTCGGCGGCGAGCGAAAATTCCGGTGGCGTGGACGTGGCGGTAAATGGAGGAATGGTCGGCGATGCCGTATTCGCGGGCGATCTTGTCCGGGCTGCGCCAGCGGAGGAACTCGTGTTCGATGGCTTTGCGGTCGGGATGGCGACAGACGTTGCAGCGGCGGGTGTGAGGGCCCATGGCCGCGCGCGGTTTCGGCTGGGAGGGGCGACCGGGTTCGGGCAGTCCACCGGCGTCGAACTGCCGGTCCTCCGTTTCTCGCGAGACCGCCGCTCGTACGACTTCGGCATCGCCAGCTGACCTCTTCTTCCCGTCCACAGTCACTTCCTCCTTGTGCGCTGAAAAGCGCCCGAACCGATGCTAGATGAAGAAGGAGAAAGATTTCAAGGGCCTGTTGAGATAAATGTTGTATTTAACTCAGTGGTAAAGATTTAGGAGGCAAAATAATTTCGTGTGAGCAGTACTAGTGTACGCAGATCTGCGTAGGCATTTAGAGGTTGGCTGCTCCTGGGCGTTGCAGGCCAAGCCCCACGCAGCAGCAAATCGAAAGCTTGCGCAGGTGAGGCAGCGCAAGCGGTAGAAGAACGAGTTGGAGTACTTCTTATGGCGGGGTTGAAACCCCGCCCTTCCGGGAAGCTAGTCTTTAAAGGGTTGTGTCGCGGCTACCCTTCGCCAATGCTCTCAGGGTAAAAAGTACCGACCCACAAGGAGCTTCACCTCACTGCAGCGCAAGGCCAAAAAAAAAGAGCAGATCCCTCGCTGCGCTCGGGATGACAGCGCTGAGGTAGACTGGGCGATCCCAGAATCTTGATGAGCGGTTTCATGTTTCGCCGGAAGTGTTTTTCTAGGATGAACGGTTTGCGAGGGGCAGGGC
>JBAVQA010000543.1:0-8489 GCA_049693595.1 Candidatus Acidiferrales bacterium
GCGAGATTCAGAATCACCTGTTCGATCTGGCTGCGGTCTGCTTTGATCAGGCCCACGTCGGGCGCGGAGGAAGTTTCGAGCTGAATATCCTCTCCGATCAGCCTCCGCAGAATCTTTTCCATGTCCGCAAAAATGCTTTGAATGCTGATTATCTTGGGTGCCAGCATCTGCTTGCGGCTAAAAGCAAGCAACTGCCGCGTGAGGGAAGTGGCGCGTTGCGAGGCCGTTTGGATTTGTTCTGCATTTCGTCGCAACGGATCCCCGGCGGCTAGACGATCCGCAAGCAAGTCGGCATAGCCCTGAATTACCATCAATAGATTGTTGAAATCGTGAGCGATTCCCCCCGCCAACCGGCCGACTGCTTCCATTTTCTGCGATTGACGAAGTTGCTCCTCGAGTTGCCTGCGGTCGGTGATGTCGAGCGCCATGCAAATCGCGCCCTGTAACTGGCCATTGGCATCGCGCAACGGCTCGACGTGGCACGCGTACGATCCGCCTTTCCACTCGACATGGAACGTGGTCGGATCGCCCGCCATGGCTCGGCGATGTGCTGCAATCGGCTTGAAGCTCTGGTCGGAGGTCTCAAAATATTCCAGCAGCGACATGCCGACAACTTGATTTTGCCTCAGTCCGAGTCGTGCCAATCCTGCTCCCATCGCAGAAGTGAAGCGAAGATCTTTTCCGACAGTCCAAAGAATTGCGGGCAGTTGTTCGACCAGCACGCGAAGACGCGCTTCGCTCTCGCGTACTTTTTCCTCCGCGCGTTTCCTTTCTATGGCCAGAGCGATCTGTCCGCCGACCGAGCCGAGAAATTCAAGATCGCGCTCCGTGTATGCACTTTCGCTTTCGTAATGTTGAAGGACCAAAACGCCTATGGTGGCGGCCGGCGTTCGAAGCGGCACTCCCAACCAAGACGGCGACGGCGTCCCAACGAGCTCTACTTCTCCATGTTCGGCAAGCTTGTCGAATGCTTTTTGGGAGATCAGCATGGCGCGCCCGGTGCGATACACATACGCAGTACAGCTTCTGCCGACCTGCTGTGGAGGCGGTGCCACGTCAAATTCGTCCACGAAGAACGGAAAATGGAACATTTCCGACGCCGGCTCATACAGCGCTACAAAGCAATTTTCAGCGTAGAGCACTTTCTTCAGAGCGATGTGAATCAGCCGCAGCAGGTCGTCCAGGTTGTCGGTTAAATTCACGCCGCGAATGATTTCAAAGTTCACCTGGCGCTCAAGTTCCGCGCGCTTGTGATCGCTTATGTCTTCGACGGTGCCCTCGTAACAGACGATCTTGCCGTGCGCATCTCTCACCGCGCGCGCGTTTTCAGAAACCCAGATCTGCGCGCCGTCTTTGCGGCGGAGCTGATATTCGAATTGTTCCACTACCCCCTTCTTTTCAATCCGCCGTTTGAATTCCTCGCGAAATTCCGGATCAGCATATGCATCCCGGGCTACATCGGTGATGCACTCCATCATTTCCGCGCAACTAGAGTAGCCGCACATTCGCGCGAGCGCGGGATTCAGGCTGAGAATGCGGCCTTGCGGTGTGGTCTGAAAGATTCCTTCCACTGCATTTTCAAACAAGAGCCTGAGCCGTTCCTCGGCCCGCTGCTGAGCCTCTTCCGCGTGGCAGCGTTCCGTGATGTCTTCGTACATTCCGAAGCTACCCATGCTTTTTCCGTTTGCGGTCAGGGGCACCCCGACGATCTGGACGTCCACCAGTGAACCGTCGCTGCGGCGGCGCTTGCCTTCCGCACGGACGACCTCGCCGTTCGTGGCGCGCCTGCTCAGATCGAGGGCTTCGCTCGCGTCGCGCGCCGGGACCACCAACAGGTCCAACTGCGCGCCGAGAATTTCGGATTGCTGGTAGCCGAAAAGAGTTTCAAAGGCGGGGTTGCACATTTGAACGCGGCCATTGGCATCCAGGACGACGATGGCGAGCGGATTGTTTTCCGTCAGCGCATGCAGGTAAGCATTGTGCTCCGCGACTTTTTCTTCAGCGGCGCGGCGCGCGCTGATGTCTTGAACTGCGGCGAGGGTCGCTTTGCGTCCGGCGAAGAGAATTCCTTGGGTGGTGACTTCGACGTCGAAAATCTGGCCGTTCTTTCGGCGATGGCACCAGTACCCGCGGAAAGCCAAAGCCGTAGGGTTCTCGCGGACGGATTCGAGAACACGTGGAACGTCTTCGACCGGACGTATGTCGGTGATACGCATGCCCAGGAGTTCCTCGCGCGTGTATCCATATTGCGCGAGGGCTGCCGCGTTAACGTCGAGAAACGCCAATGTTTTCGGGTCGTAAATGTACATCGGTTGGGGATTGGCGGAAAATAGAAGCTGAGAATTAGCGCCTCCGAACGTGTCGCGCGCTCCGGAGTCGGTGTGAGGGCGCGTGGGGCCGCGCTCGCGTCCACCTTTCGCAGGGCGCAAGGACGCCTTCTGGTTTGGCCGCAACTTGATTGTTTTGCTCGACATATTTCCGCACTTGGAAATAGCGGAAGCCCAGTACGCCCGAGACCTATGTATAGCTGGCCAGCGCTTGAGCCACAATGGTACTCTTGTACCAAAATTG
This sequence comes from Candidatus Acidiferrales bacterium, assembly GCA_049693595.1. Lineage (GTDB taxonomy): Bacteria > Acidobacteriota > Terriglobia > Acidiferrales > UBA7541 > Palsa-295. The sequence continues at coordinate 2,572 of JBAVQA010000543.1, forward strand.
CAGATTCCATGACACTTAGGACACGCGTCCACTTGAAAGAGGAGCGGTCAAGAGGACGCGAATTGTGGACCGTCATTTGAGTAGCAGGGGTTCGGGGATGGCTTCGCCGTCTTTTCGTGGATCGGAGGCACCGTAGTTCACGCCGGTCGAAAAATCGCGGCGGACGGCTTGGCCTCCTCCGACTGCTTGGGCGAAGCTGCCTTGAAGGTCGATCTGGTGGCCGCGCTGGGTGAGTGCGGCGCGGATGTCGGCGGGAAAGCGGTCTTCCATCATCACGTCGCAGCCGGTGAAAGTATATTTTGTGAATCTGGGAGCTTCCAGCGCGGCTTGAATGTTCATGCCGAAGTCCGCGACGTTGGATACGAACTGGGCGTGCGCTTGCGACTGATTGAAGCCGCCCATGATGCCGAAGGCGATGCGTTCCTGGCCGCGGGTCATGAAGCCGGGGATGATGGTGTGCAGAGGCCGCTTGTGGCCGGCGAGCGCGTTGGGCGATTTTGGGTCGAGGCTGAAAAGGCCGCCGCGGTTTTGGAGAGTGAAGCCGGTCCCGTCCGCGACCACTCCGGAGCCAAACATGGAGTAATTGCTCTGAATCAGCGAGACCATGTTGCCGTCACGATCGACGACGCTGAGGTACATGGTGTCGCCCTTGGTGGAAAATTCGGGATTGCCGGGGCCGACGTCGCAATTCGCTTTGGCCATGTCGATTAATTTTGCGCGCTGCGCGGCATATTCTTTTGAGAGCATTCCAGCGACGGGCACGCTGCTGAATTTCTGGTCGGCAACGTAGCGGTACATGTCGGCATAGGCTAGCTTCTTTGCTTCGATCATCACGTGCGGGGCGTCGGCAGTATTTTGAAACTGCTTGAACGGAAACGACTCCATGATGTTGAGCATTTCAAGCGCGGCGATTCCCTGCCCGTTGGGCGGAATTTCGTACACGGTCCAGTCGCGATAGGTGGTGGAAATAGGGTCGACCCATTCGCTGGAGAAATCGGCGAGGTCTTCGGCAGAGATCGTTCCGCCGAGCCGAGTTGATGTGGCTACGATACGATTCGCGATGTCGCCTTTGTAATAGGCATCGCGGCCTCCGTCGGCGACAAGCTGGAGCGAGCGCGCTAAATCCGGATTGCGAAATATTTCTCCAAATTTCGGTGCGCGGCCTTCGGGCAAGAAGGTTGCGATGGCATTCGGATCGTCGCGCAAGGCTTTGTCGCTCTCGGTCCAATATTGAGCGTCGAGTTCAGGTACGGGAAATCCGTCTTTCGCGTAATGAATTGCGGGAGCGAGTACTTCCGGGAACTTCTTGGTTCCGAAACGGGAGAGAAGTTTGGACCAGCCGTCCACCACGCCGGGAACGGTGACGGAATTAATTCCCCGCTGCGGCATCTTTTCTTCACCTCTGCCGTGCAGAAACTCGATGGAAAGTTTGGCGGGCGCCCAGCCGCTCGCGTTGAGGCCGTAAAGTTTTCCGGTCTTCGCTTCGTAGTAGATGACGAAGAGATCGCCGCCCATTCCGTTCATCATGGGTTCGACGACGCCAACCACAGCGTTCGCGGCGACCGCTGCATCGACGGCATTGCCGCCCTGGGCAAGGATCATCGCGCCAGCCTGCGAGGCTAGCGGACTTTCCGTGGCGACGATTCCGCCGGGAGATACGACCATGGAGCGCCCTTGTGTGCGGCTTTGTGTGTGAGCTGCGATAGTGAGAGACATGATGGCCAGGAGAAAGAGTATCGTTTTTTTCATATAGTTGGCCGCAAGAATATTTGAATTGGCCGCCGATGCAACAGGGGATTTTCGAGAGTTAGATAACGTTAGCAGCTGCTTTCACCAGGGCATAGCAGTCCACATACCCCGAAATCAGCGCGAGCCCCGCTCTCCGCCCTTGCTGCCTTGCAGTTTTCTGCGATGACGTCACCCCGCACTCCTGGTTTCCTCAGCGCATGTGAACGTCAGCGGCTCAAACGCTCTTGCCAACCCGCTTGACAAGGCGCTGGATCCGTGAGGCAATGCCGTCAGCGTTGAAGATCTGCGAGTTCGTTTCACTCGCTTGAATTAACTTCGTGACCTGCGAGTCGCTAAGACGTGGCAGTTTTTCCAGTAGTTTCATCGTGCCCCTCGAAGTATCGAAGCTTCCGGAGGTGACCATCCGGTCCACAACGGCGTCCGTCATCCGTTGAAATGTCAGTTCGTTATTGAGAAGTAGGTTGTAAACTTGGTCCGCTACGGCGGCCGCGAGTACCCCTTGGGCTTTACATGCCTGGTATTTTCCCAAGAAGCCGTGCGGTATCACGGCATCTTTGCATAGTGGCAGCACCAGCTTGCCGCGCCCAAGAGCGTATCCCACTTCCTGATCGCACCATCGACTCGCTATGAAGTCACTAGTGATGATAGCTGCCAGCGCATCCGAGGTTCGCAGTGCGCGCTCAATTTCTGCTTCCCACTCTTTAGCCGGCTCGATGTCATCATGTGCGACAAATGCTGCTTTGTGATATTTAGCTATTCCTTCTTTGAGCCGATGGGCGCTTTCCTTGTTTGCTGCGGTGTGACTGATAAAAAGACGAAAACATCCAGGTTGCCAGAACGACGGAGGTTCCTCTTCAGTTTGGCTGTCCGCAGGAGGGGCTAATTGCGTTGGTCGAGAACTGTCCGCCAATTCCGGACTTATCACGACTTCGGTGATCCTGGCGCTCGGCGTCGTTCGAGCAAGCTCGGTGAGGCGATCCCGTAGCCGAATCTCTAGTTGCGTTCGACCTTTATCAACAGCCGCATAGACCTCAATCGGCACCTCAAGCATTAGAGTATAGTAGTCGACTCGTTCGCCCCAATCCTCGTTAGAGCCGGTTTGTACGATGCTGGCGGTCGCTGTTTCAAGAACACCGGCATCGATCTCTAAGCCTTGCAATCGAGCTATCTTCGCTGCCGTCGCAACCAGAGCCGTGGCCCTCTCTTCAAATCCCATCGGTCGTCCTTTGTTTCACTGCGAACTTACACATCTTAAACCAATTACCGCGCTTCATGTCGGACGCGGTCACGCGAGACTACACCATGGGTGACTTGCTCAGCAAGGAACTGCGGCGTATGCTTTGTGACTAAACTATGACCTGGATTGTCGGAACGACCACCATGTTTGGCTATGGCATCGGAATCTCGGACATCCGCGTCACGTTCAGCGACGGCTCCGAACGTGATTGTCTTCAAAAGATATACAAGGTTGGAGACTTCATCGCGGCAGGGTTTGCTGGCTCAGTGGCGATTGGTTTCGCGATGATTGGCAGACTGACCCAGTTGCTTGCTTGCGACGATCCGACGCGCTGCTGGGATCCTGTTGCAGTCGCCGACTGGTGGCCGCAAGACGCACGAGACGTTTTCAATAGGTTCCCGCAATCAGAGCGTGACCTCCAGTCCCATGTGATCCTCATTGGCGCACACCCGACGGAGCACAATGGAAATCCTAGTTGGCCCAGGAACCACGTTTACAAGTTTTGCTCGCCCGATTTCAATGCAGTCCCGGTGCCGCCTCCTGAGGTCACAGCAATTGGCTGTGGAACTCAATTTGAGCCTTGTCGCTCTGCCATTGAGACTTTATCAAACGACCATCAAGCGAGATTCGACATGCTGAAAGGTGAACAGGGTTGTACTGGGGGAATGGCAACCTTACTCGGGATCAAGCTGACGGTCTTGTTGCAAGAAACGCAGCCGCCCGGTGTGAGTTCTCATCTTCATTACTGTTGGGTTTATCGCGGCAGGGTTGTGATAGCGCCAAACAATTATGCGAGCGCGGGCCCGTGGAGAGCTTTCAGTACGGGCGTGGAAGCGGCCGAAAAAGACTTGCGAGGAAGCAATACGCTTGTATCCCCAGGTATGGACGCTTTTCAAATGCCTACAGTTGCAAAAACTTGGAAAGAGTTCGAACATTTGCTTCAAGCAAGCGGCCTTTCGGTTGCCCGAGCAATCGCTTAAAACCGACGACAAACGTCCGTGTACCGCTCACTCTCATCCCTCGTCCCAAATGCCGCCGACCTCCTCGCACTTGAGGTTGAGGAACTCGGCGGTGTTCTTCTCACTCACCTCAACACCGCAGGAAGTCCAATTGTCCAGAACGGACTCATTAGTCAGAGCAATTTCTTCAACCCAAACCAACTCTCATCCCGGACGGAGCCTGAATATGGAATTTCGCAGCCGCAGGTCAATCGGGCGCTGACAGAAGCATGGAGTTGGCTGGAAAGTGAAGGGTTTTTGATTAGAGATCCAGCCCAACCTGCGCCGTGGTTCTTCATCTCAAGGCGCGGACAACGACTGAAATCGAGAGATGATTTTGAAGCCTATCGCAAGGCGAGTTTGCTACCTAAGGGCCAGCTCCATCCTTTGATCGCGAGCGAGGTCTATCCTGCTTTTCTGCGCGGCAAGTACGACACCGCCATCTTTGAAGCTTTTCGTGAGGTGGAGGTCGCGGTTCGTGAAGCGGGAAAGTTCGGCCCGGACGATTATGGAACAGAATTGATGCGTGAGGCTTTCAAACCGTCCGAGAAAAAGAGCCAAGCCATAACGCCTGGGCCACTCACGGATACGAAGCTGCCTGTTGCCGAGCAGGAAGCGATGGCAAGCTTGTTCGCTGGAGCGATCGGTCTTTACAAAAATCCGCAAAGTCACCGCCACGTCCCAACGCACGCGGAAGAAGCCGCGGAAGTAATTGTTTTCGCCAGTCACCTTTTGCGGCTCGTCGACCGTTTGAAACCGTAGCTTTGCTTGAGATTACGCTCGAAATTCTTTGTGGGTCGTGGCTTTTTACCTTGAGCCTTCGAAGGGCAGCCACGACATTAAAAATCCGCGAACGACCTGCTCCCTTTCGGCGGACTTTTCGCCGAGCCTTGCGCTCGTCGCGGTTGACTTGCCGTCTTCGTCCCGAGCCCGAAGCAGCCCCTGCGACGCCGGAATTTTCACCCCTCGATTCTCGAATCTCGCGTTTAGATTTTCCCCGTTCGATTGCATTTCGTTGCGTTTCGCCACTAATTCCGCTTACATTTACTGTTTGCTTTATGAGCATAGAAGGTAGCTGATGAACGATGTACGAAGCGCAAAGTCGGCCGGTAGGCCGCTTGAGGCCGCTGACCGGGGCCGCGAGCAATCGCGCCCAACAGGATCGGTCCGTCCACCCGCCGCCACGCCCGCCCCTATCCTCTGTGCGTCAGCCGCCCGAATGACTCTGGCCGACCGCGCTTTCAGTAGGGGCGCTGCTTGCTGCGCCCGCCTCAGCGTACACGACCAACCCCACTCGTTTCGCATTTCGACCCGGTTCTGCTCCAAAAGTAGAAGTCACACAAAACACACGACTAAACCCTGTCTACCCGGTTCTAGATTTGCACATCGCCACCCGCCAACTTCTCTCTCGAATGCACTTTCTAATCGAGAACTCTGTTTATTAGAACCTATTCTAACTCGCAGAAAACAAACGATCGCACCCCGTCCTAATCGAGAACTTTCAACCACTCCATGTTTTCACAATTCTGTTTTGGGCGGAATCTTCACTAGCCACGTGCCACTAGCCACTAGCCACCGCCCCGTTCTAACCGGTTCTGGCTCACAAACAGAATCGTCTGTAACTCGCTCAAAACAAGGCACCGCCCCATTCCTAACCGGGGCCAGAACACACATTAAGGTTTTCGATTATTCGCCTGACGCCGCCGCGCAGGCCGCGCAGGCCCGTTGGTGCCAATTGGCGATAATCGAAAAGCAGGATGCCGGGCTGAAGACCCCGGCGCTACATTCAAACCTTAGGCAACGGCGTACGGGGTCAGGGCTTAGGAGTAGCCTGGCAAAGTTGTTGGAACTCTGGGTCGTCGCGCAGGGAAATCAAATCTGTGTCGCGTTTGGCCCAGTCCAGGTTGGCCCAGCCCGCTTCTTTTGCGGCTTTC
>JBAVQA010000544.1:0-7665 GCA_049693595.1 Candidatus Acidiferrales bacterium
TCGGCACAACGTCGTTCGTAAAGGCCCAGATCGCCGCCCTGAAGGCGCAGGCCTCCAGCAAAGCAGTCGGCGCCGAGAAAGTCCCCGCCACTCCCGCAGCCGCGACTGCGTCGGGCGCCCCAGATGCAGCAGCGCAGCCTTCCCCGAACGCTATCGGCGCCCAAGATACGACCATGGACGCGCTAAAGAAACTGCTGCAGCAAATGTCGGAAATGAATGCGCGTCTCGCGAAGATCGAATCGCAGCTCGCAACTCCCAAGGCGGTCATCGAAAAGTAATTTCCGGGATCGCAGGAGTGCGCGGCGCCAAGGGACAATCAATACGCTAGAAGAATTCGCAAATCGCGCAGATTATTCCCAGTAGGACCTGTGGTGATTGCGTCGCCGAGAATCTTGAAGAAATTGTACGCATCGCTGCGGCCAAGAAATTCTCCCGGTTCGATGCCCGCGTCTCGCGCGCGTTGGTGCGTGTCGCCATCCGCGACCGCTCCCGCTGCCGGGCTGTTTCCGTCAATTCCGTCTGTGCCCGCGCTCAACACCGTAATCTTTCTTCCCGCGATTTTCGGAACGCAGGCCAGCACGAACGCCAAATTTCGCCCGCCAATTCCTTCCCCCGTCACCGGACTGCTCACTTCCCCTCCGGCCAGCAGCGCAACATGCCTTCCTGGATTGTCCTTCTTCAATGCCTCGAGCAGCGCGAGCAAATGATTGGCAGCCTTTTCCAGCGGCCAATTATCCGTGGTGTTATCGGCCAGGCTGACGAACCCCTCCGCCTCGCAAGCGTGATGGCCTGCATGCATTAAATCGTGCTCGCGTAGCAACAATTCAAAATGGGATCGCGCGAATGCTGCATCGCCGAGTTTGGGAGTTTCCGAAAGTGCGTGTCGTTCGAACAAGCCGCGAACCGACACCGGCAGTTTGGGAAGCAGATCGTAGCGCCGCGCGATTTGTTCAGCATCCTGATTAGTCGTAGGATCCGGCAACGTCGGTCCCGAAGCCAGCGCCGATTCTTCCCCTTCGGGAACGTCGCTGATCGCCAAAGTAATTTTCGTCGCTCGCGGCGCCGCAGTGGCCAGCCGTCCCCCTTTCGTGGCGGAGAGCCGCTTTCGAATCACGTTGATTTCTTCAATGGGCGCCCCGCAAGTAACCAGCGCCTGGTTCAGTTCCTGAAAATCTCCCAACGTGATGCCCGGCGCGAGGGGTTGCTCCACCAGCGCTGAGCCGCCGCCGGAAATCAAAAAAAAGACGAGCGTGCGCTCATCGCACCGCGCCAGCCGGTCAAGGATCGCGCGCCCTGCCGCAAAGCTCCCCGCCGAAGGTATAGGATGGCCGCCGACAAACGATTTCCATCCCGGCAGAGCGCCGGGCGGAGAAGCAGGCCCGACCAGGATTCCATCCACCTGAAATTCCGGCGCCAGAATCTCGCTCAAAGCTTCCGCCATCGGAAACGAGGCCTTCCCGAACGCGATTCCCACAATCTCGCGAAATTCGCGAAGATCGATCGCAGCCCCTGCCGCATGGATAACCGAGCCCGCGCGCCCAAGTTTCCGCGCAAGAACTGCTGGGATTTGAATCGCCGCCAGCGTTTCCAGAAATACGCGTTGCGCTGTCTGTTTCACGACTTTTTGCCCGCGTTAGCACGGCGGGAAAAATTCCGAGGTTTCAGTGGCAAGCACAAACAACCGATCTGAGGCATAGACGCAAGACCTGTTCCTCGAATCCCCGTAAACCGGCGATCCGCGCTATTTCAGCCCCAAAGCATCCGCATTTAGCGCGTCCGGCGGTCGTTTTCCCTCGAATAGCGCGACCACGTTGTTCGCCGCCATCACCGCCATTTTCGTTCGCGTATCGAGCGAAGCGCTCGCGATGTGTGGGGTTAGAATCACGTCCTTGCGCGTCAGCAGCCCGGGATGAACCTTTGGTTCGTGTTCGAACACGTCCAGCGCCGCCCCGGCAATTTTCCCGTTTTCCAGAGCTTCCGCCAGCGCCGCTTCATCCACCACCGGACCGCGCGAAGTGTTCACCAGAAATGCGGTGCGCTTCATTTTCTCTAGATTGTCTTTCGAAATCAGGTGCCGCGTATCGGGCAGCAACGGAACATGCAAGCTGACGAAATCGGACTCGCGAAACAGCCGGTCGCGATCCACGAATTCCGCGTTCAGTTCCTTTTCCACCTCCGCCGGCGCTCGTACCGCGTCACTGTAAAGCACGCGCATGCGAAACCCCTGTGCGCGGCGCGCCACCCCGCGGCCGATTCTCCCGAAACCGACTATTCCCAGAGTCTTGCCCCAAACATCGCCGCCAATAAGCTGATCAAAATCCCATCCGTTCCAACTGCCGCTCCGCATCCACGCATCACCCTCAACCAGTCGCCGCGCGATCGCCATCAAAAGCGTCCACGCGAAATCAGCGGTAGTGTCGTCGAGCACTCCAGGAGTGTTCGTGGCCACAACTTTATGTTTCGTGCACGCCGCCACGTCGATATTGTCGTAGCCAACTGAAACCGTAGCCGCGATGCGCAGCTTCGGCGCCGCGGAAAGCAATTCTTCGTCCACTTTTTCCGTCAGCACGCAAATTAGCGCCTCCTTATCAGCCACGTGCTTCAACAATTCCGCGCGCGAAAGTTCGCCTCCCTTCCAATAGTCCACGTTGAAGTGTTCGTCAAGGATCGTGCGTGCGGCCTGAAATAGTTGTCGCGTGGAAAAAATCGCCGGCTTGCTCACTGGCACCTCGCAAAAATGTTCTCTTCAGGACGAGTAGCATACACCGACTAGCGCCCAAGCGCAGGTGCGCAATCAATCGTAGCCCGCTGGAAGTTTTTTTAGACCGTCACCACAATCTTGCCGATCTGCTCGTTCGACTCCATGTACCGGTGCGCTTCAGCTATCTGGCTCAGCGGAAATGTCTTGGCGATGCGCGGCTTGAAATTCCCCTTCTCGATATGCTCGAAGACGTATTTCTCCGCGTGCGTCCGCAGCGCCGGCACCGAAACTACCTCGAATATCGAGTACCCGCGCATCGACAATCCCTTCGGAAGAGTGATGAGCAGCGGGAACGGAGTCGGTTCCATCGCCAGGCTGCCATATTCGTAGATCGTTCCGTACTGCGCGGCTGCTTGGCAGAGCAACTCGACGCCCTTCCCCCCGATCGGATCGAGCACCACTCTTGCGCCCTTGCCGCCTGTGATTTCTCCTACCCGCTTCACCACATCCTCTTCTTGCGTGGCAATCACATGGTCCGCGCCCAACGACAACAGCTCCGCCTTTTTCTTCGATGTGCGCGTAGTCGCGATACTGACCGCGCCCTCGACCTTCGCAATCTCGATCGCCGCAACCCCCACGCTGCTGCTCGCTGCCGTAATCAACACAAAATCGCCCTTCGTTATTTTCCCGAGATGTACCAGAGGGCCATACGCCGTCAGGTACTGCATCCAAATCGAAGTTCCCTCTTGAGGTGACAACTTCCCCGGATAGGCCGCCAGAGAATACGCCGGAACGATAGCCACTTCGCCATACACTCCATATTTGTCCGCGGCAAAAGACGGCACGGTACTGAATCGCTTGCCAAGCAATTTTTTGTCAACGCCCTCGCCTACCGCCTCCACCACTCCCGCCGCTTCATAGCCAAGTGTGCATGGCGGATTCGACCGCACAACATATTTGCCCTGCCGGAAAAGCACTTCAGCGCGGTTCAACCCTATCGCCTCCACGCGCAGCCGCACCTCTCCCTTACCCGGTTCCGGCATCGGAACCTCCTCCAACTTCAAAACCTCCGGCCCGCCGCATACATGAAAGCGGACAATTTTCGCAGTCGCACCAACGTTTGGGTTTGCCATGATTTTCCTCGTACAGCGTTTCATCCTTGGATGCAACGCCAACCGCGCGAGATTCAGACTGCGGTCAGATGGTCGTTGGATCGCACCGGCAACATCGCGCTTCCGGCGCTTCGCTCCATCCGCTTTGTGCGCCCCTGCTCCTCCCGTTGACGTCCACCGACGCGGGCGTCTATAGTGACCGTGAAGGCCGCGCGACACATTTCGCCGCGCAAAACTATGGATTCCCGCGTTATCACTGACCTAAAAAAACTTCTCGGAGCCGAAGCGGTTCTGCACCGCCCCGAAGAATTGTTGCTCTACGAGTACGATGGCTCGGTCGAAATCGCGCGGCCGAACTGCGTCGCCTTCCCTCGAAATACTTCCGACGTGGTCGGTATCGTCCAAATCGCGAATCGTTATCAGGTGCCTCTCGTGGGCCGCGGCGCCGGCACCGGCCTTTCCGGCGGAGCGCTTGCCCGCCAAGGCGGCATCCTGGTTCCTTTTTCCCGCATGAATCGCATCCTTTCAATCGACGCCGAAAATCAGCGCGCCACTGTGCAGCCCGGAGTTGTGAATGCGGACGTAAGCGTAGCAGTCGCCCACTTGGGCCTTCATTTCGCACCCGATCCTTCCAGCCAACGCGCCAGCACCATCGGCGGCAACGTGTCCGAAAATTCAGGCGGCCCGCACACTCTGGCCTACGGCGTCACCACCAACCACGTCCTGTCGCTTGAGGTTGTGCTGCCCACGGGCGAAGTTGTACGCCTTGGCAGTCCCGCTCTCGATTCTCCCGGTTACGATCTTGACGGCCTCTTCGTCGGCTCCGAAGGAACGCTCGCCCTCGTCACCGAAATTACCGTGAAGCTTACGCGCAATCCGGAAGCAGTGAAAACCCTGCTCGCCATTTTCGATACCGTGGACGACGCCACCGAAACCGTCGTCGACATCACCGCGCGCGGAATCACTCCCGCAGCGTGCGAGATGCTCGATGGCTGGACCATTCGCGCAGTCGAAGCCTATGTCCACGCAGGTTTTCCGATCGATTGCGCCGCCGTCCTGCTGCTCGAAGTGGACGGCTTGCGCGAAACCGTCGAGCAGCAAGCCGAAGATATTGCGGATGTTTGCCGCCTTCACCGCGCCCGCGAAGTGCGCGTTGCGCGCGACGAGGCCGAACGTGCCCTGCTCTGGAAAGGCCGCAAAAACGCCTTTGGCGCCGTAGGGCGCCTCTCTCCCACCTATTACGTTCAAGACGGCGTGATCCCGCGCACCAAGCTCCCGGACACCCTCCGCCGCATCAACGAGATCGGAACAAAATACGGCTTCGAAATCGGCAATATTTTTCACGCCGGCGATGGCAACCTCCACCCCATAATTCTTTTTGACGCCCGCGAAGAAGAACAATTTCGCCGTGCAGTCGCCACCGCTGACGAAATCATCTGCTTCTGCATCGAAATGGGCGGCTCCATCACCGGCGAACACGGCGTTGGCATGGAAAAGGACCGCCTGATGCCGCTCCTCTTCAGCGAGGATGATCTGAATCTAATGCGCCGCGTCCGCGACGCCTTCAATCCCGCGGGCCTTTTGAATCCCGGCAAAATTTTCCCCACCGCGAAAGGCTGCGGAGAAATTCGCGTGCGCCCCTTGCCCGTCGGTGCTTCGCGCGCATGAGCACGGCCGGCGCAACCGTCGGATCCCGTCTGGCAGATATTGTCGGCCCGCAGCACGTCATCACCGATCCGGCTCTCCTCGCCGCATTCGCGGTCGACGACAAAAAACCCGCTGTAGCAGTTCGTCCGCAATCGACCGCGGAAATTGCTGAGATCGTGAAATTCGCAGCCAACGAAAAACTAGCCGTCATTGCGAGCGGCGCCCGAACGAAATTAGGAATCGGCTTGCCGCCGCGCCAGTACGACATCGCGCTGGACATGACGCGCCTCGACCACGTGGTCGCTTACGACCCCGGTGACTTGACCCTGAGCGTCGAAGCCGGAATTCCATTGCGCACTCTCGGTGGAATTCTCGCCGAGCACCGCCAATTCCTGCCGCTCGGCGTGCCTTATCAATCCCAAACCACAATCGGAGGCACTATCGCATCGGGTGTGGACAGCCCTCTGCGCCAACTCTACGGCACCGCGCGCGATTATCTGTTGGGCATGGAATTCGTCACCGGCGAAGGCGTAGCCTCAAAAAGCGGCGGCCGCGTGGTGAAAAACGTCACCGGATACGACATCCATAAATTAATGATTGGTGCGCTAGGAACGCTCGGCGTGATTACCCGCGTAAATTTCAAAACATTTCCGATGCCCGCCGCAAGCCGCGCCTTCGTTGCGAGCTTTCAAACCGTCGAACGCGCCTGCGGAATGCGGAATCGCCTGTCGCAGTCGCCCCTCGCTCCCATGACCGTGGAACTTTTCAGCCCCGGCGTCGCCGATCTTTTCTCCAGCGAAGCCCCATCTCGAATCGAACCGAATCCCATGCCGGAAAATGTGCTTTCCGGATCGCGTTGGTCTTTTACCACCGGTTTCGCAGGAAATGAAAATGCCCTGAAACGCTACGAAACTGACCTCCGCAAAATCGCGGAAGAATGCGGCGCCGTTGATGTAGTCGTTCTCGGCAGTTCTCAAATCGGTCCGGCCTTCGCACGCAAGCGCGAATTCGTTCCCATTGCGTTATCAGCTTCGCCGGCCACTACAATCCTCAAAATATGCGTTGTTCCGATGAAGATATCCGAGGCGCTGAAAGCTGCGGCACAAGCAGCCGAAACCAACCACTTGCCTTGGGTCGCCATGGCGCGCGGAGTCGGCGTGATTTACTTCGCCCTGCTTCCAACGGAACGCAATGACGAAACGAAACGGCAGTCCGCGCTGGCGTCGAACCAGATTTTCGCTGCGTGCGCTGAATTAGGCGGCCACGCCACAATCCCCTGGTGCCCCGCCGAATGGAAAGACGTACTAAAAGTTTGGGGACTCGATCGCCCCGATTTCGCGCAAATGCAAAAGCTGAAAATGGTTTTCGATCCTCTAGCCGTGCTAAGCCCCGGCCGATTCGTGGGAGGGATTTGAGCCAATGGCTGAGAATCCTCTGCAATCTCACGAAGACGCCCAGCGCGAATTCGCGCTCACGCTGAGCGGCTTCTCAGCCACGGACAAGCCTGAATATGAAGATTATTCGCGCTGCGTGCATTGCGGCTTGTGTTCGAATAATTGCCCCACCTACCGCTTATGGGGACGCGAAGCGGATTCACCCCGCGGCCGCATTCGCCAAATGGCGCTCGTCGATCAGGGCCGGCTCGAAATTGGCGAAACGTTTGTTACCCACATCGACCGCTGCCTGAACTGCCGCAACTGCGAAAGCGTCTGCCCTTCGGGCGTCGAGTACGGAAAGATTCTCGAGCTAACCCGCGCGCAAATCGAACAAAAGTACAAAAGGCCTCTCACCTCGCGCGTTCTCCGCGACTTCGTCTATCGCCGGCTGCTTCCCCATCCTCGCAGAATTGCCGGGGCCGCGCGGCTGCTCCGGTTTTATCAACGCTCGGGCCTCGCGTCCTTCGCGCGAGCAACGGGGATTCTGCGCCTCCTGGGCTTGCAGGACCGCGAGCAATTAATGCCCAAGATCGACTCGGATTTTTTCTTCACCGAACTCGGTAAAACTTTTCCAGCGCGCGGGCCGCAGCGCGCTCGAGTTGCTTTCTTTGCCGGATGCATAGCGCAGGTAACATTCAGCGACCTCAACCGCGCAACTATTCGCGTCCTGCAGGCCAATGGATGTGAAGTGGTCGTCCCGGCGCAGCAACTCTGCTGCGGCGCGCTCGCGGCTCACGCCGGCGTGCGCGATGTCGCGCGCGATCTGGCC
>JBAVQA010000545.1:0-29573 GCA_049693595.1 Candidatus Acidiferrales bacterium
AACCCTGAAGAGGTCAATCGATGAGCAATCGAAACGGTAATCGCGCTACTCGGGAACGAGAGCGCCTGGACTTCGCCAAAATCAAGACGACAGTCCAAATTCCGAACCTGATTGACGTACAGAAGAAGTCGTACCAGCGCTTCCTGCAGATGGATTTGCTGCCGAGCGAGCGCGAAGATACCGGCTTGCAGTCGGTGTTCACGTCCGTGTTTCCGATACAGGATTTCCGCGGACTTTCGCAGCTTGATTTCGTGGATTACGCGATCGGCAACTGGGAGTGCAAGTGCGGACACTTGCGCGGACTGCATCACTTGCGCGCAACGTGCCGGAATTGCGGCGCTTCGGTGGTGACGAATCCTTATAAGACGGGCGACGTGCTTTGCACCAAGTGCGGCACGTTCAACAAGAACACGCCGACTTTTTGCAACAAGTGCGGCGACCCGGTGACGCTGCAACTGAAGTACGACGTGAACGAGTGCCAGGAGCGCGGGATGACTTATTCCGCGCCGCTGAAGGTGACGATTCGTCTGACGATTTACGATAAAGATCCGGACACGGGCGCGAAGTCCATTCGCGACATTAAAGAGCAGGAAGTTTTCTTCGGCGATATTCCGCTGATGACGGAGAACGGAACGTTCATCATCAATGGAACCGAGCGCGTGATCGTCAGCCAGTTGCACCGTTCGCCGGGAGTTTTCTTCGAGACGGCAAATAACCGCAGTTACTTCCTGGGAAAAATTATTCCCTACCGCGGGTCGTGGGTTGAGTTCGAGTACGACACAAAGAATATTCTGTACGTGCGCATCGACCGCAAGCGCAAATTCCTAGGCTCGATTTTCCTTCGCGCGCTGGGGATGAAGTCGAATGAAGACATTCTGCGAACTCTCTACCAGACGGAGCGCGTGTCGCTGAAGGATGGCGAGCTTTTCTGGAACGTTTCGGAAGGGTTGATCGATCGCAAGCTTTCGAAGGAAATCAAGCACGGGAAATCGGGCGAAGTGCTGATCGGCGCACACAAACGGATCACCGAGCCGCTCTACAAGGAGTTGGCCAAGGCGCGCGTAACGCAAGTGGGGATCGGCCCGGCCGATTTGGAAGGCGCGATCACAGTGGGCGAGATGGTGAACCGGCAAACCGGCGAAGTTTTGCTGGAAGCCAATAAGCCGCTGACGCCGGAACTGTGGGCTGCGATTGCCGAAGCGGGAATCACGGAAGTGGACATCGCGTTCCCGGACCGCGACGACGTAGGCATCGTAGTGAGCCGCACGCTGGAGAAGGACACGATTCGTTCGTCCAAGGAAGCGCTGATTGAGATTTATCGCAAGCTGCGACCGGGCGATCCTCCGACGCTGGAAACCGCGACGGCGCTTTTCAACGGAATGTTTTTTGACGCGCGCAAGTACGATTTCAGCAAAGTGGGCCGGCTGAAGTTCAATATCAAGCTGGGTCTGGAGACTCCGCTGGACAAGCGCACGCTGGACCCGTCGGATTTCGTGGCGGCGATCAAGTATCTGTTGAAGCTGCGAAAGAATATCGGTTCGGTGGACGATATCGACCATCTCGGCAATCGCCGCGTACGCGCGGTCGGCGAGTTGCTCGAGAACCAATTCCGCATCGGCTTGGTCCGCATGGAACGCGCGATCAAGGAAAAGATGTCGGTGTATCAGGAAATGTCCACGGCCATGCCGCACGATCTCGTGAATGCCAAGCCGGTGATGGCGGCGATTCGCGAGTTCTTCGGCAGCTCGCAACTTTCGCAATTTATGGATCAGACCAACCCGCTCAGCGAAATCACGCACAAGCGCCGTCTTTCGGCCCTCGGGCCGGGCGGTCTTTCGCGAGAACGCGCGGGATTCGAGGTGCGCGACGTGCATCCGACGCACTACGGACGCATTTGTCCGATTGAGACGCCGGAAGGGCCGAACATCGGTTTGATCAGCTCGCTTTCCTCCTACGCCCGGATCAACGAGTTTGGCTTCATCGAATCGCCGTACCGAAAGGTGCGCGGCGGGCGCGTGATCGACTTCGTGCAAATCATCAATTCCGGCGACAGCGAATTCAAGGCCGGCGAAGTGGTGGAAAAAGAAAAAGTAGAGGATACGAACGAAGAGTTGAAGCGACGGCGCGTGGTTGTGGAGCCGCATTGCTTCTACCTTTCGGCTTGGGAAGAAGACCGCTACGTGGTGGCGCAGGCGAACGCTTCGCTGGACGACAAGGGAAAGATCACGACGGAGCTGGTCAACTGCCGGCAGGCGGGCAACTTCGTTCTGAAGAGCCGCGATGAGGTGGATTACATCGACGTTTCACCGAAGCAGCTCGTATCGGTGGCGGCGAGCTTGATTCCATTCCTGGAGAACGACGACGCGAACCGCGCTTTGATGGGTTCGAACATGCAGCGCCAGGCTGTGCCGCTGATTCGCGGTGATGCGCCGCTGGTCGGCACCGGCATGGAACGCGTTACAGCGCGCGATTCGGGCGCTGTGATCGTCTGCCGCAGAGACGGCATTGTGGACCAGGTGGACTCCGAGCGCGTAATCGTGCGCGTGGAGTCAGACCAGTCCGGGGTGCTGAGCCGTGAAGTTGGTTCCGACATTTACTTGCTGACGAAGTTCAAGCGCTCGAACCAGAACACTTGCATCAGCCAGAAGCCGATGGTTCGGGCGGGCGACCGCGTGAAGCAAGGTCAAGTGTTGGCTGACGGTCCTTGCACCGACCGGGGAGAACTCGCACTGGGGCGCAACGTCCTGGTCGCGTTCCTTCCGTGGCGCGGATACAACTTTGAAGACGCGATTTTGGTTAGCGAAAAGCTGGTGGAAGAGGACTACTACACTTCGATTCACATCGAGGAATACGAAATCGAAGCGCGCGATACGAAGCTCGGTCCCGAGGAAATCACGCGGGACATTCCCAACATCAACGAGAGCTTCCTTCGCAACCTGGATGAAAGCGGCGTGATTCGGATTGGCGCAACGGTGAAGCCTGGCGACATTCTAGTCGGCAAGGTGACACCAAAGGGCGAGACCACGCTGACTCCGGAAGAGAAACTGCTGCGCGCGATTTTCGGTGAAAAGGCCGGCGACGTTCGCGATGCTTCTCTTTATTGCCCGCCGGGAATCGAAGGCACGATTGTGGACGTGAAGATCTTCTGCCGCAAAGGCGCGGAGAAGGATGAACGCCACAAGGCCATCGAAGGCACGCAGATTGCAAAACTCGAAAAGAACCTCGCTGACGAAATCCGCATTCTGACCGACGAGCGTTTGAAGCGCTTGAACGACTTGCTCGGCGGACAATCATTGACCGCGGACCTGCACGACGAGCGCACGAACAAGCGGTTGCTGACCAAGGGCACAGAGTTGACGCGGGACATTCTGGAAAAGATCACCACGCGCAACCTGAAGCGCCTGCGGCTGAACGATAAAGATCCGCTGCTAATCGAGAAAATCGACGAGATCGAGGAAATGACCTCGCGCCAGATCGATGTGCTGCGGAAAATTACGGACGAGCGCATCGGCAAACTCAAGAAGGGCGACGAATTGCCGCCCGGAGTGATCAAGCTGGTGAAGGCTTACATCGCGATGAAGCGCAAGCTTTCCGTGGGCGACAAGATGGCAGGGCGCCACGGGAACAAGGGCGTGATCGCGCGCATCGTTCCGAAAGAAGATATGCCGTACATGCCGGACGGCACACCAGTGGAGATCGTGCTGAATCCGCTGGGCGTTCCTTCGCGTATGAACGTCGGACAGATTCTCGAGACGCATCTGGGCTGGGCTTCGAAAGAGCTTGGCGCGCAGGTGGCGAAGCTGCTGGACAAGGAAACGCGGGCGGAAGGCGTGCGCAAGTGGTTCAAGGATGCATTCGGACCGACGTCGGTGTGGAAGACGATCGCCGATTTGGATGACGATGCAATCCTGGACCTGGCCCATAGCTTCCGCGAAGGCGTGCCATTCGCAACGCCGGTGTTTGACGGCGCTCGCGAACACGACATACGCCACTTGCTGGAATTCACGCAACTTCCGCAGACCGGGAAAATTCCGCTGTACGACGGAATGACGGGCGACGTTTTCGCGCAGGAAGTTACCGTTGGTTACATCTACATGCTCAAGCTTTCGCACTTGGTGGACGACAAGATTCACGCTCGCTCCATCGGACCGTACTCACTGATCACGCAACAGCCGCTCGGTGGTAAGGCGCAGTTCGGCGGACAGCGATTTGGAGAAATGGAAGTGTGGGCGCTGGAAGCATACGGCGCGGCGCACATTCTCCAGGAGCTGCTCACCGCGAAGTCAGACGACGTCTATGGCCGCGCAAAGATTTACGAGGCGATCGTGAAGGGCGAGCCGGGAATCGAGCCCGGAGTGCCTGAATCGTTCAACGTGCTGGTGCGCGAATTGCAGTCGCTGTGCCTGGACATCGAACTGATGAAGCGCCAGAAGCCGCAGTTGGAAAAAGCCGAAGCGGCGGATTAATTATCGCGCCGCCCCAAATCACCGGGGCGGCGCTTACAGATTCCTAACTGATTTTTGCTCCGGCGTGCCGGAGAGGAGGATCTGCCCTTGTATCGTTCTAGCCCGTACGACCGTGCCAGCCAGATTGCAGATTTTGATTCCATTCGCATCAGCCTGGCGAGTCCGGAAAAAATACGTTCGTGGTCCCACGGTGAAGTAACCAAACCGGAAACCATTAACTACAGAACCTTCAAGCCGGAGCGCGACGGCTTGTTCTGCGCCAAGATTTTCGGCCCGGTGACCGACTGGGAGTGCCTGTGCGGCAAGTACAAGCGCATGAAGCACCGCGGCGTAATTTGCGACAAGTGCGGAGTGGAAGTCACGCTCAGCAAGGTTCGCCGGGAACGCCTTGGCCACATCGAGCTGGCTTCGCCGTGTTCGCATGTGTGGTTCTTCAAGGGTTTGCCGAGCCGCATCGGCTACCTGCTGGACATCACCATGCGCGACCTCGAGCACATTCTGTACTTCGAGACGTTTGTTTGCCTAGATCCAGGCGAGGTGCCGTCGCTGAAGCAGAAGGACATTCTGCCGGAGGAAAAACTCCGCGAACTGCAGAAGGAAAATCTCGGAAAATTCCGCGCAGGCATGGGCGCCGAAGCCATCAAGGAACTTTTGCGCAGCGTGGAAGTGGAAAAGCTGTCCGAAGAGCTTCGCGAAAAAATGAAGGTGGATCCGAGCTTGCAGAAGCGAATCAAGTTCGCCAAGCGGCTGAAGGTTCTGGAAGCATTCCGCAAGAGCGGAAACAAGCCGGAGTGGATGATTCTGGATGTGATTCCGGTTCTACCGCCGGAGTTGCGGCCGCTGGTACCTCTGGATGGCGGACGGTTTGCCACGTCGGATTTGAACGATCTTTATCGCCGTGTGATCAACCGCAATAACCGATTGAAGAAGCTAATGGAATTGCATGCGCCGGACGTGATCGTTCGCAACGAGAAGCGCATGTTGCAGGAAGCGGTGGACGCGCTGTTTGACAACGGGCGCCGCGGACGCGTTTTGCGCGGAACGAACAATCGGCCGCTCAAGTCGCTTTCCGATACGCTGAAGGGAAAGCAGGGACGCTTCCGCCAGAACTTGCTGGGCAAGCGCGTGGACTACTCCGGACGTTCGGTTATCGTGGTCGGGCCGGAGTTGAAGCTGCATCAGTGCGGTTTGCCGAAGAAGATGGCGCTCGAGCTTTTCAAGCCGTTCATCTATCACAAGCTGGAAGCGGCGGGGCACTGCACCACGATAAAGCAGGCGAAAGAGCTGGTGGAGGCGCAGGAAGCGATCGTGTGGGACATTCTTGAGGATGTGATTCGCGAGCATCCGGTGCTCCTGAACCGCGCTCCTACGCTTCACCGTCTGGGCATTCAGGCGTTCGAACCTGTGCTGGTGGAAGGAAAAGCGATCCGTATCCATCCGCTGGTTTGCACTGCGTTTAACGCGGACTTCGACGGCGACCAGATGGCGGTGCACATTCCACTTTCGCCTGAAGCGCAGGTGGAAGCTTCGGTGTTGATGCTCAGCTCGCACAACATTTTGTCGCCAGCCAACGGGTATCCGCTCGCGGTTCCGACGCAGGACATGGTCCTCGGAATTTATTACATGACCAAGGCCAAGCCGAAGGCGAAGGGCGAGGGGCGCGCCTTTGGGTCCAGCGATGAGTGCGTGATGGCGCTGGAAGCAGGCGAAGTGGAACTGCTGACTCCGATTCGGATGCGCTACACCGGCGAGGTGATTGACCTCACCAATGCGTACGACGATCAGGACGTTTCGCACACCGAACCGATCAATCTGAGCCGCCAGTTCCTGCACACGACCGTGGGGCGCGTGATCTTCAACGATCATTTGCCCAGCGAGATGCCCTTCATCAACGGCTTGTTGAAGAAAAAGGGCGTGCAGGCAGTGGTGCAGTATTGCTACCTGCGGTTTGGGCTCGAGAAAACCGTCGTGATGCTCGATAAATTGAAGGAGCTCGGCTTCCTGTATGCAACGAAGTCCGGCGTGTCGATTGGCATCAGCGACATGGTTATCCCCAGCGTGAAATTCAAGCTGGTGGACAGCGCGGAACACGAAGTGGTGAAAGTGCAGCAGCAATATCTTGACGGCGCGATCACGAACGGCGAGCGCTACAACAAGGTGATCGCCATCTGGTCGGACGTGACTGAAAAAGTCGCGGACGAAATGTTCAAGGCCCTGGAAGAGCAGGACAAGCAGGGCGTGATCAATCCAGTGTACGTGATGGCCGATTCCGGAGCGCGCGGTTCGAAACAGCAGATCCGCCAGCTTTCCGGAATGCGCGGCTTGATGGCCAAGCCCTCGGGCGAAGTCATCGAGACTCCGATTACATCGAACTTCCGCGAAGGCCTCACGGTGCTGCAGTACTTTATTTCCACGCACGGCGCTCGCAAGGGCTTGGCCGATACGGCGCTTAAGACTGCCGATTCGGGCTACCTGACGCGGCGTCTGGTGGACGTGGCGCAGGACGTGATCATCAACGAATTCGACTGCGGCACGGCTGATGGAATTTATGTGGAACCGATTCTCGAAGCAGGAGTCGAAGTGGAATCGTTGCGCGACCGTGTTATCGGCCGCGTTTCGCTGGAGAAAATTAAGGACTACGAAGGCAGCGTGATCGTCGAGATCAACCAGGAAATTACCGAAGAACTCGCGAACGCGATTCAGGCGGCAGGCATCGAGCGCGTGAAAATTCGCTCGGTGTTGACATGCGAATCACGCCGCGGAGTTTGCGCTCGGTGCTACGGCAGGAACCTGGCTACCGGCCGATTCGTCGAGATGGGCGAGGCGGTGGGAGTGATCGCGGCACAGTCCATCGGCGAGCCTGGAACGCAGTTGACGATGCGCACGTTCCACATCGGCGGCACGGCAACTCGCGTCACCGAACAGTCGAAGGTGGAAGCGCGCAACAACGGCTTCGTTAAATTCATCGACTTGAACGTGGTCGAGGGCCGCAACAAAACGATGGTGGCTATGAACCGCTCCGGCTTAATCGCCGTGGTGGACGAAAAGAATCGCGAAAAGGAACGCCACCACGTTGTTTACGGCGCGCGCTTCAAGGTGGAAGACGGGCAACCGGTCACGCTCGGCCAGACCATGGTCGAGTGGGATCCGTACACGTTCTCGATCCTTACGGAAACGGGCGGGTCAATTCAGTTCAAGGATTTGCAGCCCGGCATCACGATTGAGGAGCAAGTGGACGAAGTCACGGGGTTGTCGCAGCTGGTGGTCACGCTTCCTCCGGGTGATGAGAAGCATCAACCCACGATTCTCGTTCGCGATCCGCAAGGACGCGTCCGCAAAAAGTACCTGATGCCCTCACGCGCGCACTTGATGGTGGCCGATGGGGACGAGGTGCAGCCGGGCGACGTGCTGGCGAAGATCCCGCGCGAAACCACCAAGACGAAAGACATCACGGGCGGCCTCCCGCGCGTTGTGGAACTATTCGAAACGCGCAAGCCGAAGGATCCCGCGGTCATTAGCGAAATCGACGGCGTCGTGAAGTACGGCGACATCGTTAAGGGACAGCGCAAGATCTTCGTCGAAAGCGAAGACGGACGGACGGTGAAAGAATATTCCGTTTCGCGCGGCGTGCACATCAACGTGCAGGAAGGCGAACACGTTCGGGCCGGCGAGCCATTGATTGACGGGCCGCTGAACCCGCACGATATTCTCGCCGTCCTGGGAGAAAAGTACACGCAGGCATATCTGGTGAACTCGATCCAGGAAGTGTACCGCCTGCAGGGTGTGAACATTAACGACAAGCACATCGAGACGATCGTTCGCCAGATGATGCGCTGGGTGAAAGTCGAGGACGTGGGCGATACGACGTTCCTTCTGGAAGAGCAGGTGGACAAGTTCCGCTTCCGTGAAGAGAACGACCGTATTATCCACGACGGGGGACGTCCGGCAACGGGCCGACCGCTGCTCCTTGGAATCACTAAGGCGTCGCTCTCGACCGATTCCTTTATCTCCGCGGCGAGCTTCCAGGAGACAACACGCGTCCTTACGGAAGCGGCGATTTCCGGAAAGGTCGATTACCTGCGCGGCTTGAAGGAAAACGTAATCATGGGCCGGCTGATTCCTGCGGGCACGGGTCTCGACCGTTACCGGAATATCCAACTGCTCACGGAGATTCCGAAGGAAGAGATTCAACAGATGGAGCCAGAACTCACGCCGGAAGAAGCGGCAGCGCTCGATTTCCTGCGCAAGGATACCGACGCCGTGGCAGAAAGTTAGTCTTCCGCTGTTCTTTACTAGGGGCGTCCCGATTCAAGCCGGGACGCCCTTTTTTTATGCTCGATGGAGACAAGGATTACCTTCCTGAGGATGGAGGGCTCTGCCCGCACTTCAACGATCCGCGGCAGCTCTCACCTGTTAAGCAACTTGGCATAGGGCGGCGTTTTGTTTCACCGCGCAACGCTTCCGGCCCTTAAACTTAAGGGAGGCTTGGTCGCGGGTCTTGAAGCCAGGTCACCGCTGAATACAACTAAAGAATCGTCATGTCTGCAAAGTTGACCGACAAACAGTCTGAGCGACCCGTCTTCGCTTCCCCCAGCGAAGCGGAATACGACAAACTCGTCGAAGTGATTTCACGCTCGCAGCGCAATTATCGCAACCTCATCGACAACGTGGATCTTGCTGTCTTTACCCTGGCTGTCGACGGGGAGATACGAGTTGCGAATCGCTGTTTGTCGGAACTTTTGGGTGTTTCTTTTCAGCATTTGATCGGCAGGCTCCTGACAGACTTCATCGAGGTGCCCTCGCACGCCCAGCTTCAGGAATGGCTTCCGCTGCTTTTGAAGGCCGGATCGTGGGCGGGAACTGTGACGGTGAATTTAAGAAAGGACCGCGAACCGAGGCAATTTCACTGTTGGGTGCAGGCGCTTAGTGAGGACGGCGAGTTCACCTCAGTGACCGGTTGGGCGCGCGATGTAACTTCGGAACGCCAATCCGAGGTTCGCTTCGCTGAACTCTTCGAGACCCTTAACGAGGGAATCTTCTTGAGCACGCCGGAGGGGAAGCTGCTCGATGCGAATCCCGCGCTCGTTCGCATGCTGGGATTCGACAGCAAGAAGGATCTGCAGGCTTGCAATCTTCGAGATATCTACGTGGACCCCACGGAGCGGGATTCGCTGATTCGCGAGGTTCTCGCAAAAGGCGCGGCCAAAGACCGCAAAATTATGCTGCGGCGCAAAGATGGCCAGACCATCCACTGTCTTAATTCCTGTGCCGTGATTCGTGATGCCGCGGGCCGCGTCTTGCGCATTCAAGGGACGCTGGTGGACGTGAGCGAGCGGCTCGAAATGGAAAAGCACCTCCATAAGGAGCAGGAATTTGTTCGCAGCCTGGTGGCCAGCTTTCCGGACATCATTGCGGTGCTGAGTCTCGAAGGCGCATGCACGTTTATGAGTCCGCGCGTACAGGATGTGCTGGGGCGGGCGCCGGAAGAATTCGTCGGAAACGTACTCGGCAGCAGAGTTCATCCGGATGATCTCGCGAAGCTCAAAGCGACTTTTCAGAAAGTCGCAACGGGCCACGGCACGAACAGTCAATTTGAATACCGGGCGCGGCATGCGGATGGAACCTGGCGGATGCTTCGCGCCAGCGCGAGCCCGCTGTACGATGCGAATGGGAAGACTAATGGAGTGGTAGCGTCGGCGCGGGACGTGACAGAATCCAAGACTGTCGAACAACAGCTGATGCAAAAAGAGAAGCTCGCAGCGATGGGCGAAATGATGACAGGAGTAGCCCATGAGTTGAACAATCCGCTAACCGCGATCCTGGGGATAAGCGATCTGATTCGCGAACGCGCCGTGGACGACGCTATGCGGCACCAGATTGAGACGGTGTTGAAACAAGCGCGGCGCGCTGCGACTATCGTCCAGAACCTGCTTGTTTTCTCCCGCCCCTCTATCCTGCGCCAAGCGAGAGTTCATCTCGATCAGATCGTGAAACAGGCGCTGGATTCTCAGCACACGTCGCTGCAGCAGAAGAAGATCACCGTCCAATTTAAAGGAGCGCGCGATCTGCCTCCCATTGAAGGAGATGCGAAACTGCTGGTGCAGGGATTCTCAAATCTGATCTCGAACGCCGAGCAGGCAATCGCAGCCGTGCGCGAAAGCGGCACTCTTCTGATTTCGGGGGGATTCGCGGACGGAAAAATCACTCTGGCCTTTTCGGATGACGGCCCGGGCATCTCACCGGAAAACCTCGGGAAGATATTCGATCCTTTTTTTACGACCAGACGTCCATCCGGCGGGACCGGACTTGGACTTACAATTTCCCAGGCAATCGTGAAGGAGCACGGCGGGAAGATCGAAGTGGAATCGTCGCCTGGTACGGGCACCACCTTTCGCGTTGTGCTTCCAGCGGCGGTGGAGGAAGTTTCGCCTGGGGCAATCATCCCGCGGGCCGCCGCGCCTCCGCCGCCCGGCACAGCCGTACTGCGCGGACACTCCGTCTTTATTGTGGATGATGAAGAGAGCATACGCGAGATCATGCAAGAAGGACTGGCCGCGCGCGGAATGATCGTCGAAGGCGCCGCCAGTTCAGAGGAAGCGCTTTCGCACCTGGCAACGGAGCATTACGAATTCGTGCTTTGCGACCTTAATTTGCCGGGATTGAATGGAGAACAACTCTTCGAGCGAGTGCGGTCGCAGGCACAGGCTGCAACTCCGCGATTTGTTTTTATGACGGGTGCGTTACTGGATCCGGCGCAAGTGGCGAACTTTCAAGAAAAAGGCGCCTCGGTGCTGCACAAGCCGTTTCACGTAGCAGCGCTGGCTACTTTGCTGGCTCAACTTCTGCAGGCGGAGCCGGTGGCGGCGAAGTAGGGCAGAACACCAGTCATTGATTCGCCTTCGCTGCACCTTGCGCCGCGGGGAGCGGGTCCATTCCGAAATCCCAAAAATACAGATTCGTACCGCCGCCTTGGACAATTTCCGCGAGAGCGTATTCTCCCGGGTCAATGTGCTGCTCTAACGTAAATCTATAAACACCCGGCGCGATCAGCCAACGCTGCATCAGTAAAGTGGTCCTTCCCGTGGTTCCTTGCTCCTTAAAAAGCTGGTCGAGATTTTCGAGGTAACGCGAATCTCCTTTTACTTTCGCTCGAAGCAGTTCCAGCTCCGGTTCCCGGCCGTCGGCGGTACGCATATAAAACTCCGTCTGGCCGGCTTTGATGCGCAGCTTCGCGCGCGGGCCGATCAGCGAAACGGTATGCCTGGTTGGAACGATCGGAATCGGAATAAGGACCTGCTTCAATAGCTGCGTTTTGCTGAACTTGATATCCGCGGGGGCTTGCGGAATTTTAAAGACTCCCTTGCCGTCGAATTCGAAGAGACCCTCGCCGGGCGGCAGAAAAACTCCAGGAGCGACTTCGAGGCTTGCGTCGATGTCCAGCGCTTGAGCCGTGCGCCCGGATTCACGAGCGTGGACTTTGGCAATCACGTCCGCGTCGCGTTTCGCCTCCGCGGCTTCCACTTTGTGCGTAGCGTCCCAGTCGACGAGCGATTCCGGCATTTCCTCCCACTGCGATTGCTCGATGCTGTAGTAACGGACTCTGTCACCATCGACGTTATATTCCCGGACAAGTTGAAAGCTGCCATCGCGGAGTATGAGCTTTTTTCCGCGCGGCAGTGGTGCCGCAGAGGAAAGCGCTAAATCAGTGGGCGACTGATTAGACGATGGCGATTGATTCGGAGAAGAGGATTGGAACGCAAACGCAGGAGCGGGAGCATCGAGTGCGAGGAAAGCGAGCGCAACCCCGAGGATGAGGGTTCGCCCCCATCGCCAAAAGTGTGGATCCTCATATGGCCATTGCTCTAGCATTACTCTCGCGTTACCCGGTTTACTAAGATGCGTGGCGCAGACCGGGAGTTGAACGGTCCTTAGGATAATCTCTGTGGCGGGGCGGCGGCAATCACCTGCATTGAATACGAAGGCGAAGCGAATAGAGAGGTAAGGGTTAGAGACTATCAGTTCAGGACTGCTGCCGGCTATTTTCTGAGGGTCCTCGGAGAGCGTCTGTTAGCCGAGGGCTAGTGATCGCAACGAGGGTGAAGAAGGGTCAGAATCATGAGGTCGGAATTGGTGAACAACCACTTTTCGGCCTCGGCGCCAGCAGCTTCCGCGACGCGGGCGATCGTACCCAAATGCTTATTTCGAGCGACGCCCAGGAGATGGTCCAAGCATATGCCGGTCAGGGTAGATACTTCGGTTTCGGTGAAGATCTTTTGACTCGATTTGATGCGTACCATGCGCGCCCTCTCATGCTTTGGTGCAGGGAAAGAATAGATGTCAGCAATTCCGCCTGCAATAGTCCTTCCGTTCTACCCAGGGCAAACTGCCGGGCTACGAACACGGCGTGAACCCTTCTGCATTCTACGATTTGCGTCCATTACGCGAAATGCAGGAGAAGCACCCTGAGGGCAGAGTATCTCTCCAAAAATGGAAACCAAAGTCTACTGAGGAAATGTTTCTACCACTTCACGGATTTGTTTCGCGTGGCGCAATTCGTGGTAAGCGATGGTCCGAACCCAATCATAGATATTCAGGCTGCCCAGAAAAGGATGCGGAAACCGGTAGGCACTCAAGTCCCGGCCTCGCGTGGATTCGATAAAGGCCAGCGTTCCTTCGCGCGCTGCAGCCAGACGACTGAGGGCGTCGGGCCTTTCGGCAATCAGCGATGAATCCAGAGGAATGGGTGATTTCACCTTTCTACCTCGCCAAGTAATGAGACTCAGCGGCCGATGAAATCGTCTGAGCAGGGGAACTGGTTTCAGGGGTTCCTGCAAAGCTTTCTTCGAACGAGCGATGACGAACTGCTCGGTCATGGTCACGTGAGCCACGACTTCGGCCGGCGACCACGTATCCGCACCGGGTGATTCGCGCCAGAGGTCTGCAGGAACTTGGTTGGCGATTGCAACGAAGCGATCACGCGTCACTTGCAAAATGTCGATTATAGGGGCCAAGTTTTTCATGTGCCAGGTGATCAAATTGAAAAGCCGTCAGCTCCTTCAAAAGCGCGGGCCAGTTGTAGGATTCGGGACTCGCTAAAGTGCGGTCCCAAGATTTGCAAGCCGACAGGAAGGCCCGCTCTCGTTCTTCCGCAGGGGACAGAGATTCCCGGAATTCCCGCCAGATCTCCTGTAACTGTATATATATCAGTTAGATACATCTGGAGCGGGTCAGAGGTTTTCTCGCCCAGCTTGAATGCCGGGGTCGGCGAGGTCGGCGTCAGAATCGCGTCCACCTTTTGGAAAGCGTCCGAAAAGTCCCGAGCGATCAACGAACGCACCTTCTGTGCGTGCAGATAATAAGCGTCATAATAGCCGGACGACAGAACATAGGTGCCCAGCATGAGGCGGCGCTTCACTTCAGGGCCGAAACCGCGTTCACGCGTCTTGCGGTACATGTCAAGAAGTGTGGCGCCCGGGACACGCAGGCCGAACCGTACGCCATCGTATCGCGCAAGGTTGGAGCTGACTTCGGCGGTGGCGACGATGTAATAGGTGGCGATCGCGTATTCGGTATGCGGCATTTTGAGCGGAATGCGGCGGCAACCGAGTTTCTCCATTAAGGCGATGGCGGCGAGGACTTTATCCTTCACTTCGCTATCGATGCCTTCGGCGAAATACTCCTCCGGAACGCCGATGCGGAGGCCTTGGACCGGCTTTTCGATTTCCGCGGAATAATCGGGAACGGCAACGGCTGCCGAGGTGGAGTCATTTTCGTCATGTCCGGCAATTACGGACATGACGGTGGCTGCGTCGGCGATATTTTCGGCAAAAGGACCAATCCGATCAAGAGAAGAAGCGAAGGCGATGAGGCCATATCGGGATACGCGTCCGTATGTCGGCATGAGGGCAGGAATTCCGCAAAATGATCCCGGCTGGCGGATTGAGCCTCCGGTATCGGTTCCGAGGGCTACTACTGCTAGACCAGCAGCTACGGCGGCAGCCGAACCGCCGCTTGAACCACCAGGGACGCGCTCTGGTGCCAGGGGGTTCCGTACGGGACCGTATGCAGAGTTTTCATTGGAGCTGCCCATAGCGAACTCATCGCAGTTGGTCTTTCCCAGGATGACGGCACCGGCCTTCTCCAAGCGGGTCACGGCGGTTGCGTCGTAGGGGGGAACATACGACTCCAGGATCTTCGATCCGCAGGTGGTGCGAATGCCGGAGGTGCTGATTACATCCTTGATAGCGACTGGAACGCCAGCGAGTGGAGGCAGTTTATCGCCGCGAGCTATGGCTGCGTCCACGCGATCGGTCTGGGCATATGCGCGCTCGGGCGAAAGCGTAAGGTAGGCGTTCAGCTCGGGGTTTTGGCGATCAATATTCGCATAAAACTCGGTGGCAAGCTCCCGGGCTGAAACCTTCTTTGCCCGCAGAGCGGCTTGAATGCCGGTGACGGTCCATGGAGCCGCAGCGCTCATCTTTCTATTACCTTGGGAACGCGAAAAAACGGTTTTGCGGCGTCGGGAGCCTGGCTGAGGACTGCATCGGCGACGGTGCAGGGACGGACGGTGTCGTCGCGTAGCGGCGTTCCGAGCTCTGGGCTCGACCCGGGGAGAGGGGACTTCGTTTCTCCGGTTGCGAAAGACATTTGGGTCATCGGCTCGACGTTCGTGACGTCGAGCTGCTGGAGTTTTCCGATGTAGTTCAGGATTTCGTCCAGCTGGCCGCGATACATTTCCGCTTCATGGGGCGTCAACTCGAGGTGAGCCAGTTCTGCCACGCGCAAAACGTCTTCGCGGCTGATGGTCATCTGGTTGGCGACCTCTCGGATTAGACGCTAAAAAGATTAACTGCCTTTACGGCTGCGGATGAACGGTGTGTGCTCGTTGTCCATTTCGCGGGAGACGCGCTTGGGGCCAGGCTTGGCGATGAATTTTACTTCGCGGACGAGATTTCCGCCCCAAGCCTGATTGACACGCTCGCAAAACTCTTTTTTCATGGATTCGAGTTGTTTCTGCCAGGCTTTGCCATCGGCCACGATTTCGAGGCGGCCGGCTTCGCAGCTGATGGGCTTGGTATGCGCCGCGAGAATCTTTCCCACGACCTTGGGCCAAGCACCGGTGAGCCAAGCGAGAGCTGCTTCGGGGCGGTCGAGTCGCCGCAGCACACCGCCAAGAAGTTTTCCGGCGCGATCCATGGATGGCGGATTCTAACACAGACGGTCGGCGCAACGAATCTCTGAAGATATAAGAAATGGCTCGCGAAAGTTCGGGCGCAAGAAGCGGATAGTTTCGAGTCGAGAAATTGAAGAGACTGTAAGTGTCCATTGGATAATTTTGAAAATTTACGGAGGGGCGAATGATTGCAATACGCGTGATTGCTATTTCGACTGACATTGCGGCGTCCGTGCGAAAGACGATGAAGGATCCGCGCTACGGTTTCCCTGCATATACGGAAATCGCCACGGGAAGTGCGCCATGCCGGCACTGTCTGCGTATGATTTCCGCGGGCGAGCGGTGGACGCTTTTCACCCATGACGCTTTCCAGGGCATCGAGACACTGCCTCTACCCGGTCCGGTTTACGTGCACACGGAAGCGTGCGAACGGTACCCAGAAGACGGAGGTTTCCCTGCAGAGCTTCGAAACAGTCCACGAACACTGAACGCATACGCTCGGGGCGCACAACTGTTGGCGCAAGAATACGTCGAGGATAGGAACGTGGATATTGGGATTAAAAAGCTTCTTGCGCGCACAGACACGGACTACATCCACGTGCGCAGCACGACGGCGGGATGCTACACGTTTCGAGTGGAACGCGCGGACGGGTGATGACGAGATCGCGCCATTCGGCGGAGAGGAAGACGCTCTTATTCTCAGATACGTTGTCGGCACGCGGCATTAAGCCGGGCCGTTCAGACCGAGCTGCGGAGCGATGGAGCGAAGAGCGTCGATGCAGAAGGCAATATGTTCGTCGAGAGGGACGCCCAATTCTTCGGCGCCTTTGTAAACGTCGTCGCGGCTGACGCCGCGGGCGAAGGCTTTGTCTTTCAGTTTTTTCTTCACGGAGGCGGCTTCGACCTCGTGAATGCTTTTGCTGGGTCTAATCAGGGCGCAAGCGGTGAGGAATCCGGCTAGCTCATCGCAGGCGAAAAGAGCGCGGTCGAGCGGCGATACGCGCGCGACGCCGCAATAATCGGCGTGGCCGAGGATCGCGTGAATCATTTCTTCCGGGTAGCCGCGTTCGCGGAGAATTTTCGAGCCTTCGTAGGGGTGCTCCTGCGTCGGGTGGTGAGCGGCGTTCGGAAAGCGCTCGTAGTCGAAATCATGAAGCAGGGCTGTGAGGGACCAGAGATCTTCGTCAGCGCCGAGTTTTCGCGCGTAAGCACGGGTACAGGCTTCGACGGCGAGAGCGTGTTTGCGGAGGCTTTCGCCTTGGGTGTACTCACACAGGAGCTTCCAGGCGTCGTCTCGGGTTGGCATGTTCTCCTCAGGGAGGACAATGCTGCAAGATGAGCACACCGAAAGCAAGAGCGATCCTGGAATGGCGGGAGTGCTGTTCCATTGAGCGCGTGCTCCTCCCGCCTGAGATAGAACACGACGACCGCAGAAATTTGAGGCGTCTTAGAATGAGACAGGGGTGTACTAGATGAGACGGCACCAGTCCACATTGAGACAGTGCAATCGATGCGGCTGGAGCGCGCTGCGGTGGGAGTGAAGGCGAAGAAATAACGTATCTAGCGACCAGCAAGACGCTTACAACGAAGTCGGGCGGTTCATTCTGGAAAAACGAAAAGGAAAACCTTTTCGGAACTCGAAGTGCAAGAGATGGAAATGTAAGTCAAAAAGCGTCACCGATTGACGCAGTGCGACGATGTGTTCAGGTCGATAGCAGACTATAAGCGTCAGGCGAAAGATAAAATAAATCTTATCGACGTCGCAGGCGGGGCCAAACAGTTTAGTTTGTAAGGAGCAAGACGATGGCTTTAAAGCGGGCGAGTCGGGCAGGCGAAATAACACTTGACAAGAAATGGCACCCTGGCGACAATCACTCGCGCGCCGTCCCTGCCTTCCCCCTGTCAAAAGAGCCCTCTTCTTCGCATCGCCGGAATAGTCTGCGAGGAGAACCGGTGGCGGAAAAAGAAAGCACAGCAACAAGCATGGATCTCGACCGTGAAGTGATTCGCTGTCAAGTCTGTGGATTGGTTCAATACCGCACACGTACTGACAATTGTCGTCGGTGCTTGCGCATGCTGCCCCCCAAGGTGTCGTTCGTCATACCGACACCGTCACCTCAAGATTTGCCGGGGGACGACCGCCAACTGTTCGAGAACTGGCCGAACCGCGAAACTGTGGAGAACATCGGGCAGCGCATTCGACAGTTGCGGGAGTCGCGTGGCATGACGCAGAGCCAGCTACAAGCACGCTCGCGCGTCTCGCGTTCGTATTTGTCGCGAATCGAGAGCGGACAGATGACGCCCAGTCTCGGCACGCTTGAGAAAATTGCCGAAGCTCTGGGAGTCGGACTAAACCGCTTCTTCGTGCCGGAAACGAATGGGGAGACAGTACTCGAGGACCCATTCATTCAGGGGCTTCGACCATTCTTAAGACAGCTCGATTGGACACAGTGGCAAGGCATCCTGAAGAGGTTGCAGGCGATCAGCGAGCACGTGAGCACGAATCACAACGTGCGCCCTCTGCCGCCGCAGACTGCTGACAGGCTGCCCCACAACATGCCCCGGCGGCAACAGCCAGCGGGCCATTCTGCGGCGGTGTTGCACCGCTAGCTCCGCGGAACGAATAGCGCGGCACAACCGAAACTAGTAAGGACGGCCCGACAAGCTCGCCACGAGGCGATTTGCCGGGCCGTCCTTGTTTCGTCGGGCTTCGAGCGGTTTGAGCGGAAAAGAGGTTGTGTCACAACCGCAAGTTCTCGTCCCTCAAGGGCTACCCTTCGGCAGGCTCAGGGCAAGAAGCCGCACTGATTTTGCGTTGCTTGCGGCACGACTGAAGTCGTGCCCTGACGAAAATCGGAGTTGCGAAACAGACTCAAAGGCGCTGGAAGCTACTGCGTTTCTTTCTTGCCGATGCGGACTAGTGTGATCTGGGTGCCTTCGGAGATTTTCTTCAGAGCCACGACGCGGACGCCGTTGCGGTGGTCGTCGACGAATGCAACGTCACTCTCATTCATTATCACTGGACCGTTTGAGTGGTCGGGAACGCCCTTGTTAGCTTCCAGGCGGAAATCGGGGCCGAGACGCTTTCTGTACCAGGCCTGCACGAAGTCTATGGGGTCCTTGGTTTGATACTGCTCGGTGGCGATGCCGACACCGGTGTCGTTTGCGCTGAGGTTGACGTTGGCGCCCTTGTCATCGGATGAAGGCGAGGCGCCGGGATAAACTTCCAGGCCGGTGATGTGAGCGCCGCCTCTGTCGACAGAAATCGCGCCGAGCGCGGTTTGGATGTCAACTTTGTCGCCGGAGTTACGAACTTTCAGGTGATGGATGAAAAGACCGGCGAGGGTTACGCCGAAAAGAAACATAACGATAATTCCCGCGGCGACGATTCCCAGGATCCACCAAATTGCATTGTTGCGGCGCGCGGGCTGCGCTGGTGAATACATTGGCGGCTGTGGCGGTATGGCGGACATAGGTTCTCCTTCGCGCGGTCAAAGCTAGTTACGCATTGGGGCCGCAAATTGTTTCCTGCCGAGTATGACTTTCGTGACCGTCGGTCTAGTAGAACACTACCTTTACATCCGGGCTCTTTTTCAGGTGCACGGTATCGATGAAGCGGACCTGGCGATCGTCATAGGTAAGGATCAACGAATGGGTGCGAGTGCCTTCGCCGAAGAAGCGTACGCCGCGGAGCAAGCCGCCGCCGGTGACGCCGGTGCAGGCGAAAATGATTTTCTTTCCGGGCGCGAGATCTTCGGTGGCGTAAATGCGTTTGGCGTCTTTGATGCCCATTTGGGCGAGGCGCTCGTGGTGTTCGGGCTTGGATGCGACCAGGCGCGCGAGAATCTGACCGTTCAAGCAGCGCAGAGCAGCGGCGGTGAGAACACCCTCCGGCGCGCCGCCGGTGCCCATGACGGCGTGCACGCCAGTGCCAACCACAGCGGCGCTGATTCCGGCAGAGAGGTCGCCGTCGGAGATAAGCCTGATGCGAGCGCCGGTGGCGCGAATCTGATTGATCAGTTCTTCGTGGCGCGGACGGTCGAGCACGATGATGACGAGGTCTTCCACTTTGCGGTTGAGCCGCTTCGCAATTGCTTTCAGATTGTCGGCGACCGGCGCATCCAGATCGACCGCTCCTTTGCACGACGGGCCCACGATAATTTTTTCCATGTAAAGATCGGGAGCGTGAAGCAATCCGCCTCGGTCGCTGGCAGCGAGAACCACGATGGCATTCGGCTCGCCGGTAGCGCAGAGATTGGTGCCCTCAAGAGGGTCGACGGCGATATCCACCGCGGGGAATGTGCGGGTTTTATCGCGCACGGCGGCGCCGACTTTTTCGCCGATGAAAAGCATGGGGGCTTCGTCGCGTTCACCTTCGCCAATGACTATGGTGCCGTCCATGCCGACCGAATCCATTTCCGAGCGCATGGCCTCGACGGCCATCTGGTCGGATTTGTGGCGGTCCCCGAGGCCCATGGTATGCGCTGAAGCGATGGCGGCGCGCTCTACGACGCGCAAGAATTCCAGACTGAGTTCTTTCTCCATTAGCGCTCCTGAATCACGAGAGTGAATCCGAGCGGCGGGGACATCCGCCCGTGCGCCTATCATAATCCAATTAGGATGTTTTCAAACAAGGCGAAGTCTCGAAACCGATTTCTTGCTGTCGTTAGGGCAGCGGTTGAATTTTTGCGTTTACGAGAAAAGGATCGTCGAATTCGGTTTGATCGCCTGCTTTCTTTCCAGCGACAGGCAGCAGGCGGGCCGAGAGTGGCTTGTGCCATTTCGCGGAAAGGCTGGCGACGTCACCGAGAATTGCGGCTAGCTGATCTTTCGAGACCTCGCCGGGGAGTGGGATGACGTCAAGCCCGGTGCCGCACACCGCGGAATAGGAGAGCATTTCATCAAGCGAGAGACGTCCTTCGCTCCAGCGTTGCGAGAGGACGGAGTCTTCCAGGACTGGCAGCATCAGGCCGGAATAGCCGGCTTGGGTGACGGGGATCGACTTGAGAGCACGAGTGATCAATGCGGTGGTGGTGAGCGTTCCACTGGAGCCCATGGGCGCTCCGAGAAAGTTCTCGATTGCGGCGCCGATGGAAACATCTTTCAATCCCGCGGGAGAAAGATCGCCACCACCATACTTCCAGCCAGTGCTCCGGCTGATTTCCTTTGCGGTCTTTTCGACTTGTTGGGCGTAGATGGTTAAAGAGGCTCTCAAGTGCTCCTCTGCAAGCTCGGGAGACTTCGTGGAGGCAAGGGCCTCGGCGACGACATTGGCGGACTGCAAGCCTATGGCGAAGCGTTTACCTTCGCTTGCGAGATACGATGCGGGATAAAACGGAGTGCCATCGGGGACGAAAGATGAAGTGGTGAAGCTGAAATTCCCCTGGCTGTGCAAGGTGTTGGCTTCGAGATATTTCATCACGCCTGCAGCAGCTTGAATGGACTTCCAGTGAATTCCGTCCTCGCCGCCGATGAAGATGGAGCCTTCCAAAGTTTTCGCATTAGCGAGGATTTTTCCGAGGAGCTCCGCTTCGCGCGGGTCGTCGGAGTCCTTCATCATCGCGGGACCGATGGAGGCGTCGAAGCCTTCTTTTATAGCCAGCGCGTCGTATTCGCGGAAGAACGCGAGGGTCTGTTCCTCGGAGAGGCCGCGTGTGTATTCGGGGAAAGGTTGCGTGGTGATGCGAATGGTTTGGACATCGTATCCGAATTTTTCGTAGGCGGCCTTGGCGCCGTGCAGGAATTTCAGGGCGTCCTGAATCTGATCTTTGTAGTGGGCGCGGTCGAGACGAACGAAAGCTGTGATTGCGCGAACCTTAGGCTTTGAAGAAGGCTCAGGTGAAGCGCCTTGGCCGGTTCCTACAGCGAAAACTAAAAGAAGGGAGAAGAGAAGCGCGGTGCCGGCACGAAACTTATTTTGGGCGCTCATCAGAAGGCGGAAATTCCGGTAATGCGTTCGCCGATGATGAGCTTGTGGATGTCGTGCGTGCCTTCGTAGGTGTAGACGGACTCGATGTTGTTCATGTGGCGCATGACGCAGTAGTCGTCCACGATGCCGTTTGCGCCGAGAATTTCGCGGGCGCGGCTGGCGGACTCGCGCGCTACCCACACATTATTCATTTTCATCATGGAAATGTGGGACGGGTGAACGCGGCCTTTATCCTTGAGTCTTCCGACCTGTAGGGCGATGAACTGGGCTTTGGTGATCTCGGTGATCATCCAGACGAGTTTTTCCTGGACGAGTTGGTGCGAGGCGATGGGCTTGTTGTCGAATTGTTTGCGCTGCTTGGCGTAGGTGAGAGCGGTGTCGTAACAGGCCATGGCCGCGCCGATGCCGCCCCAGCCAATGCCGTAACGCGCCTGATTCAGGCAGGAAAGCGGACCTTTCAGGCCTTCCACGCCGGGAAGCAGATTCTCAGCGGGAATTTTACAATCGTTCATCGCCAGGCCGGAAGTGACCGAAGCGCGCAGCGAATATTTTCCGTGAACGTCCCAGGCTTTGAATCCGGGCGTGCCTTTTTCTACGAGGAAACCACGAATTTTGTCGTCTTCCGTTTTTGCCCAGATTACGGCGACGTCTGAGATGGAGCCGTTGGTGATCCACATCTTTTCGCCGTTTAGGATGTAGCTGTCGCCTTTTTTAACGGCGCGCGCGAGCATCCCGCCCGGATTCGAGCCGAATTGAGGTTCGGTGAGACCGAAGCAGCCGATTGCTTTTCCCTGTTGCAAGAGCGGGAGCCATTTGTCTTTCTGCGCGTCGGAGCCGAAGGCGTGGATTGGGTACATTACCAGCGCGGATTGGACAGAAACAAAGCTGCGCAGGCCGGAGTCGCCGCGTTCGAGTTCTTGGGTGACGAGGCCGTATTCGACGTTGGACATTCCGGCGCAGCCGTAGCCTTTCAGGCTTGCGCCGAAAAGACCGAGCTCGGCCATTTGCGGGACGAGTTGCACGGGAAATTTTCCTTCACGATTGTACTGCTCGATGATGGGCATGATGGCGTCATCAACGAACTGGCGAGTGGTCTGGCGAGCAAGTTTTTCCTCGTCGCTCAGCAGGGAATCGAAGTCAAGGAAATCGACCCCGGGGAAGGATGGCATTCAATGTCTCCTTGGAGAACGGCAGCCGGCTCGCCATTGCGACGCACGGAGAAGACTTCGCCGCCGCGACCAATCAGACATTCTATCGAATTCACGGCCTGCCGCGCCAGCTAGAGCTATTTCGGGTGATCAGAGTCCAGGCCGTACCAGGCCTTCCACTGATCTCGCGTACGCTGATCGGCTGGCCATTGGAGGCATAGGCAGTAGCCGTCGGGATCGGCGACGTACAACTGCTTCATGCCGTAATGCGTTATATGAGGCTCCTTCACAGTTAGGCCATGAGCGCGGAGATGCCGGTAAGCAGCGTCCAGATCTTCGCAACCGAAGAAGAGACCGGTATCGTTATGCGCGGCTACGCGAGCAGGGTCGGGGGAGGCTGGCCGCTGATCCTCTTCGTACGCAGTATTGAGCATTATTTCCACGCCACTCAGTTTGAGGAGCGCCCAATCGAAGTGATCGCCGGGCCGGGATGTGGTGACAAGTTCGAAGCCGAGAATGTCGCGGTAGAAATGGACGGCGGCCGGCATGTCGAAAACCTGGAGCAGGGGAGCGAGGCCTCTAATATTAATCGGCATGGAATTCTCCTGTTCGGCCGGCCTTACAGCAGATTTTTGCAAGCCTAACGCGACAAGCGGCTGGCTGCAATAATGTATACTTCTGGGCAAAACTTTCAGAGGGTGGGGCATGAATCGATCGGTTGGCGTGACGTTATCCGCGGTTGCGGTGATATTCGGCAGCGTTCTTACACTCCTGGCGGGGATGATGATGCTGTTCGCTTCGTCGGGGGGAATTCCTGTTCCCGAAAACCAAGTACATTTCATGAAGTATTTTATGATTTTCCTGGCGCTGGTGTTGTTCGCGCTGGGGGCGTGGGGCATTACTTCCGGAATGGGTCTGATGCGCTTGCGGGCAGCGTCGAGAATCTCGATGCTGGTTTTCAGCGCGCTTCTGCTTTTACTTTGCATTCCGGGGTTTCTGATGTTCCTGGTAATGCCGTTTCCGCCGCCTGGGACTTCTCCAAGCCCGGAACTTCCGGCAAACCTTCTGGCGGCGACGCGGATTTTCATGATCGTACTTTACGGAATCCTCACGGCGCTAGCGGGCTGGTGGCTTTACTTCTTCAACAAGCGGTCGACGAAGGACCAGTTTCTTAAGGTGAGCATACCCCAGTTGGACGGAATGCACGGTGAGGGGATTATAGGGCATGACGCGCGACCGCTCAGCATCACTCTGATCGCGTGGTACCTGCTGATCAGCGCATTCCTTGGGGTGCTAGGTCTCTCGGTGGATCCGCCCGTCTTCTTTCTGGGATTTTTTTTCAAGGGAACCGCTGCTTCGCTATTGATGTTCGTGCTGGCGCTTCTTCAGTCTTTTATTGGCTTTGGATTGCTGAAGCTGAGGCCCTGGGGTCGCACGCTGGCGATTTATTATTTTCAGTTCTTGATTTTTAACTCACTGACTATGGTGCTGATTCCCGGGACGCAGATGCGTTTCGAGCAGGCCATGAACGAAATGCTGCGGGACATGCAGGGCACGACGGGCGCGGCGCCGCCCTCGATGCACATTCCAATTTGGTTTGGAGTGATATTTGCGGTGCCCTTCCTGAGTTTGCTGCTTTGGGTGGTGGTCAGCCGGAAAGAGCTTTTTCAGGATGACGCAGCGCGGCCTGTGTCATAGAAGTTGTTCCGTGGCATTAGGCGCTGTCTGCGGAAAGAGCTCCGAGATAGGCTTTTTCAGATTTCGATGATCATGTCGTCCAGCCGGGTGGGATAAGTGTTCATGACCTCGCCTTTTTCTTCGCGGACAATCACAGTATCCGAGTGGCGAAAACCGCCCCAGTCAGGATCGTAGACACCGGGTTCACAGCTGAAGGTCATGCCTTCCTTTAATATCGTCTTGTCGCCTTCGGCGATCCACGGCGGCTCGTGTCCCTCAAGTCCAATACCGTGACCCGTGCGGTGTCTGAGGAACTTTTCGAATCCCGCCGCGCGAATTTGGTCCAGGCTCTTCTTGTCCACTTCCTCGGCGACCGCGCCTTCCTTCATATTCGCTATCCCGGTGTCATGCGCTGCCAGCATGGCTTCGTAGAGGCGCTTGGCATGGTCGCTGGGCTTGCCGATGCTGAAAGAGCGCTCACACTCCACGGAGTACCCGCCGACCTCAGCGCCAAAGCTTAGGATCAACGCATCTCCGGACTTCAGGCGGTCTTTGCTGGGAACAGCGTGGGGAAAGGCTGAGCGTTTGCCGAATGGCACGAGGCCCCCAAAGGGAGGCGAAATGCCGACTCCTACCACATCGGTGAGTTCCTTCGACATTTTGTCCGCAACGGCGTCTGCTGTCGCCTTGAGGATTTGATCTTCGGTCACACTGCCGTTCTGCTGCACAAACGCGCGGCCCGCCTGCACGGTGAGATCTGCGAAATACATCGAACGGCGCATCACACGCAACTCGTCTTCATCTTTCACCCAGCGCATGTTTTCGACAATATCTCCTGCGTTGACAATGGTGGCTTTGGGGGCGCCTTGTTTCATGTGCTCTAAGCGACTGGGCTTGGGTTCTTCTACGCCGATGCGGCCGCCGCCAAATCCGCGCTTCGCGACTCGCTCGAAGATCCACTGGACACGGTTTACGGGACCGGGGTAATCGAAGTATGCCTCATAGTCCTTCACCCACCAGAGCTTGACTTGGTCGGACTCGAGATCAGGGATAAACAACGCCGGATCGCCGGACTCGGGAATGAGCGCTGCCAGAGGGCGTTCGGTAGAGAGATGGAAATATCCAGTGGTATAAATGATGTTCGTCGCACTCAGGAGAAGAAGGGCATTCAGGTTTTTCTTCTTCATCTCCTGCTGTATCTGCTTGATCTTGCGCTGATACCATTCGGGCGGCAGCCGGTCGGGGCCAACGGGGCCCGGCATGGCGGCGAACATGCGCAGATTTCTTGCGCGTCCAAAACTGCTGACGCCAGAAGTAACGGTTAGCGCCGCCGCTCCTGCCACGCCTTGCAGAAACTGCCTCCGATTCGCCATGAAGCCTCCGCAGGAAAGATCGCAACCTACAAGGCGCACATCTTAGTGCAAACGAGCGGCTGCAAACCAGCGCTTCCTGAGATTTACCGGCTGACGGGCGCGCAAGGTGACAGCAATCTCAGCGTTGACGTTCGCGAATGGCGATGCGATAATCACGAGCTTTGTTGATCCTAGAAGCGCGTTCCGGCGGGCGAGGGTGTCGCCCCGGAAGCGTTTAGACGATTTTTTAAATGGGGCGCCAGATCCGTACCTTCTCCTGACGATGGAAATTCTCCACCAGCTCGGCGACTTGTTCCTTCAAGCTGTGCCCTCAGTGGTCATTGTTTTTCTTTTCTATTTGTTCATGCGCTGGGCATTCTTCACGCCGATTCAGAAAGCGATGGCGGAGCGGGACGCGAAGATCGAAGGAGCCCGCGTGGAGGCCGCCGCGGTGGAAGCGGATGCGGCCAAGGATTTGCAGGCGTATAACGAAGCGCTGAAAAAAGCGCGCGGAGAAATTTACGCGGAGCAAGAAGCCGCACGGCAAGTAGCTCTCGACGAGCGGGCGAAGCTTTTGAAAGTGATGCGCAGCCGGGCTGTGGAGGAAGTGACTGCGGCGAAGAAAAAGATTACCGAGGAGCTGGTTGTCGCGAGCAAGGAAGTGGCAAGCCAAACCGATATTCTGGCGCGCGAGATCACGCAACTAATTCTTGAAAATCCGTCTCCGATGCAGGGCGGAGCGTCGCGATGAAGCGCCTGCTGAGTGCGATCGGGTTTCTGTCCGTATTTTTCCTTCTAATGGCCTTGCCTGTTCTGGCCCAAGAGAGAGAAAAGCCGCCGCCGACGGAATCCGGAATGGGCCTGGTGTTCCGCTGGCTGAATTTTGCGATCGTTTTTGGCGCGATTGCGTTCGTTGCGGTGAAGTGGGGCGGGCCTTACTTCCGGGCGAAAGCGGAAGAGACGGCGGGAAAAATTGCCGAGGGGGCGCGGGCTCGCGAAGCCGCCGAGCGGCAGAGTGAAGAAATCCGGAAGAAACTGGCGGGACTCGGGGATGAAGTTGCGAGACTGCGTGCCGCAGCGAAGCGCGATGCGGAAGCGGAAGCTAAACGGGTGCGCGAGATGGCTCACGCCGAATCGGAGAAGATCGAGCGCGCCGGGCAGATGGAAATAGAAGCGGCGCGGCGCGCGGCGCATGTGGAACTAAAAGCGCTGGCTGCGCGGCTGGCAGTGGAACGCGCGGAAACTCTGCTGGCGAGAGAGATGACGCCGCAAGCGGAGACGGCGCTATTTCGTACATTCGTGGCAGAACTCGAGAGGAGCGTCAATTGAGCGCAGTGGCGGAAAGATACGCCGCGGCACTGGCGGAAGTGGCGCTGGAGCGAAAACTCGCGGATAAGGTAAGGAGCGATCTCGGCGCGTTTATGGAGGTGTTTCTTTCCTCGTCGGATTTGCGGAACGCGCTGGAAAGCCCGGTGGTCAGCAGTGACGTAAAGCACAAGGTGATCCACGAAGTGGCCGCGAAAATGGGTGTGGACGCAGCGGTGCAAAACTTTCTTTACCTGATCGTGGACCATCGCCGCACCGAGATGTTGCACGAGATCCCCGCCGCTTTGCAGCAACAATTGAATACGCGCATGGGGATAGCCGAGGCGGAAGTGAGTTCGGCGAGAGAATTGAGCGGAGCGGAGAGACAGCAATTGACCGCGATGCTCGAACGGCGCACGGGCAAGAAAATCGAAGCGAGCTTTCGTCAAGACAGAGCGCTGCTGGGCGGCGCGGTGGTACGCGTGGGATCGACGATTTATGACGGGTCGGTGCGCGAGCAGTTGAACCGGCTGCGCGAGCGATTGGAAACGGAATAGGCGATCGAAATTCAGGAGCGGGAATGGCGAACATCAAAGCGGACGAGATTACAAAAATATTGCGCGAGCAGATCGAGAACTACCAGCAAACGCTGGCGGTGGACGAAGTGGGATCGGTGATCTCAGTCGGCGACGGAATTGCGCGCGTTCACGGGTTGGATAAGTGCATGGCGGGCGAGATGCTTGCGTTTCCGAACGACGTTTTCGGAATCGCGCTGAACCTGGAAGAAGATCAGGTCGGCGTGGTACTGCTGGGAGACTACACGAAGATCGAAGAAGGCGACATCGTCAAGCGGACGAACAAAATTATGTCCGTGCCGGTGGGCGATGCAATGCTCGGGCGCGTGGTGGATGCGCTGGGAAACCCGGTGGACGACAAGGGGCCGATTCAAAGCGACAAGCGGAATGCGCTGGAGCGTCTGGCGCCAGGCGTGATTGACCGGCAGCCGGTGCGCGAGCCGGTGCAAACGGGAATCAAGTCCATTGACGCGATGATTCCGATCGGGCGCGGCCAGCGCGAATTGATCATTGGAGACCGGCAGACCGGGAAGACCGCGATCATTTTGGACACGATCATCAATCAGCGTGGCGGCGACATGATTTGTATTTATTGCGCCATCGGGCAGAAGCGTTCGACCATCGCGCAAATCGTGAAGATCCTGACCGATAACGGCGCGATGGAACACAGTATCGTGGTGGCCGCGTCGGCTTCGGAGTCGGCGTCGATGCAGTACATTGCGCCATTCGCGGCGTGCGCTATCGGCGAATATTTTCGCGACACGAAACGCCACGCGGTGTGTTTTTACGATGATCTTTCGAAGCACGCGCAAGCCTATCGCGAGATTTCCTTGCTGCTCAGACGTCCTCCGGGCCGCGAAGCGTTTCCCGGCGACGTTTTCTTCTTGCACTCGCGCCTGCTGGAGCGCGCGGCGAAATTAAATGATGAACTGGGAGGGGGTTCGCTGACAGCGCTGCCGGTGATCGAAACACAGGCGGGCGATATTTCGGCTTACATTCCGACCAACGTGATTTCCATCACGGACGGGCAGATTTATCTCGAAGCGGATCTTTTTAACAGCGGCGTGCGGCCGGCCGTGAACGTGGGGCTTTCGGTGAGCCGTGTGGGAGGCAATGCACAGATTAAAGCGATGCGGCAGGTGGCCGGCACTCTGCGGCTGGACCTGGCGCAGTACCGCGATTTGGCGGCGTTCGCGCAGTTTGGGACGGAACAGTTGGACAAAGCGACGCAAGCGCAACTTGCACGCGGACAGCGCCTGGTGGAAATTTTGAAACAAGATCAGTATCAGCCGCTGCCGGTGGAAAAGCAAGTTTTGATTATCTACGCGGCGGCGAACCGGTATTTGGAGGATTTGGAAGTATCGCAGTGCCGCCAGTTCGAACTGGAAATGTATCCGTTCATCGAAACCAACTACAACGGATTGCTGAAATCCATACGCGAGAAAAAGGCGTTTGACGACGCGATTCGCGCGGAAGCCAAGAAAGCGCTGGATGCATTCAAGGAAACATTTAGGGCGTCGCATCCGGCGAAGGCTGAAACGGATGCGGGCGCGAAAAAGGAACCGAGCGCGGCACCAAAAGCTGCACCGGCTCCGGCGGCACATTAATTCGAGCGCGAAGATTAGACACAGCTATCGATGCCTACACTACTTGATTATCGGCGGCGGGTTCGCTCGGTGAAGAACACGCAGCAGATTACGCGGGCGATGAAGTTCGTAGCGGCGGCGAAACTGCGGCGCGCGCAGGAAGGTGTGTTTGCGGCGCGGCCGTATGCGCACGAGATACTGCGCGTTTTGCGTTCTGCTGCGGCGCGCATGGAGAATGTGGCGCATCCTCTCTTGGTTCGGCGTCCGGAAGAAAAGATATTGGTGGTTGTGCTTACAGGCGACCGCAGCCTGGCGGGAGCTTTCAATTCGAACGTGATCCGGCACGCGAGCGAATTCATGCG
>JBAVQA010000546.1:0-1845 GCA_049693595.1 Candidatus Acidiferrales bacterium
GATGAGACCCGCGGCGAAGGTTCCCGCGACTGCCAACAATTTGGGGTGCGGTGTTTGATACTTTTCTGCCCAGCTGAGTAGACGAAAAACAAGAATCACCTCTCTCCTCCTGCGAGGGTCTCGAGGCCCTTCTCGAAACCGTATGCGTCGAACGCCTCTTTTCGTTTCTTGTTGTCGTAGGGATCGTTGGTGTACAGCCAATAGCTCTTGGGATCGACGTTGAGATTCGCGACCTTCGCCAGCTCCGGGGTCTTGATCAAGAATTGCTGCTTGGGAATAAGACCGGAAATGAGCTCGACTTCGTTTTCGTTCAGGTGGAACTGCCGACGGTACAGTTCCCTGTCCATATCCGGATTCGCGAGGAAGATTTTGGTGGCGCAGCTTTCGATGATGACGTCGAGGATGTCGGAGCGCTTGAGTTCGTCGAGCGATTGCGTGGACAGAACCATCGCGGCGTTGTGTTTGCGCCAGGTCTTGAGTGCTTCTACTACGTATCGCTGGATGGCGGGGTTCTTCAAAAACACCCAAGCCTCGTCGATGACGAAGGCTTTGAAAACCCAGCTGATCTGGGGGGCCGCGATAACGGCGTTGGCGCGGTGCAGGATGTAGAAGAGGAGCGGTTCCAGCAGTTCCGGGTACTGGCTCATGCGCTGGAAGTCGAAGCACTGAAAGCGGGAAAAGGAAATGGTGTCTTCGGCATTGTCGAACAGGAATCCGAACTGTCCGCCGCGAGTCCATTTGGAGAGCCGGTTCGCGATGTCGCGCCCGAGCGTGTTCGCCAGCACGCCGAGAGTGCGAAGTGAAGGGTCCACTGCATACAGATTCTCGACATGGTGAAACAAGTCGCGCTCGGTCGCGGGGTCAAGCTCCCCCGCCTTCGTTCCTTGAATCAGCTCTTTCAAAAAGAGAGCAAGGAAGTCGAGATTCTCCTTGGTGGGCGGGAGTGAAAACGGGTTGATCTTGAATCCTTCGGATTCGAGGCCCACGCGAACATACGAGCCGCCGAAAAGCTGGGTGAGGCTTTCAAAACTTCCACCTAGATCGAAGATGAAAGTGTGCGGGTCGTATTTCTGAAGATTCGTGATCAGGAAGTTCAACAGGAAACTTTTCCCGGCGCCCGTTCGCCCGAGAATCATGGTATGAGCCACATCGCGGTAATGGAGATTCAGGTAGTAGGGCGTATGGTGGTTCGTCTCGAGCACGGCCAGATATTCGTGCCGGAGATGCTGGTTGCGTGGCTGGCCGCTGTGCAGGGTGAAGAGAAAGGAGAAGTCCGCATAGTTGGTGTTCAGCAGATACAGACGACGCAGGTTGAAAACGTGGTTGCCGGGAACCGCCGCGAGAAACGCGTTCAGCAGGTTGTAATTTTCTTCATAGAGCTGGGCGTCGTGGACGCTGAAGACTTTGTAGAAATCAGCGCATGCCCGGTCCACCTTGGCCATATCGAGGTCGTAAATCACGACGGTGAGGGAAAAC
Organism: Candidatus Acidiferrales bacterium; assembly: GCA_049693595.1. Taxonomy (GTDB): domain Bacteria; phylum Acidobacteriota; class Terriglobia; order Acidiferrales; family UBA7541; genus Palsa-295. Next base: position 1,477 of record JBAVQA010000546.1, read on the forward strand.
TGGCCAAAATAATTCCCGTGCAGTTCGATCTCCTTGATTCCTTCGCCGAGTTCCCGGACCTGGGATTCCTTGGAATCGTCGAGCAGCACGTCTTGGGTGGGAGCGTCATTCAGACTGACTTGGCTGGTGAACGAACGCTTGGTGTTGTGAAAATGGCGGCGCTTGGTCTGGATGACCCGCCGCATCTTGCCGGAGTCTTCCTTTTTCCATTCGGTAACGACGTAGTAGTTCGCTTCGACCTCGAGCAGGCGTTTGAAGATCAGCGGAAAACTCTGGGCCGAAGGTTCCTTGAGGGTCAAAACCTTGACGTAGTAATCGTCCACGCGCAGATGCCCGCGATGGCATTCGATGGGCGATTCGGGCAGGTAG
>JBAVQA010000547.1:0-7000 GCA_049693595.1 Candidatus Acidiferrales bacterium
ATTGAGGAGTGCGCCTGCGTGGACGTGTAAGCCATCAATTCCTCGCGGCATCCGTCCTCATTGCTGCGAAACCCGGTCGCGCGTTCTCGCGCGGCCAGTATCGCGCAGAGCGAAGAACTCGAAGCCGAGTCTTGAATCACGCCCCCTCCGCTTCCGCTGGACAGGAACGCCTCCGGCAATCCCAGCATCCTTGCCAGCCAATCCAGCACTAACATTTCAACTTCAGTGCAAGCCGGGCTGGTTACCCACAGCATTCCCTGCACGCCTAAGCCTGAGGATAAAAGGTCGCCCAGCACGGACGGTTCCGACGCGTTTGCCGGAAAGTAAGCGAAAAAATTGGGCGACTGCCAGTGTGTAATCCCCGGCATGATCTTGGAATTCAGTTCCTGAATGATCTGGCGAAAATCCGTTCCCGATTGCGGAGGCTGAGCCGGAAGCGATGCGCGAACCTCGCCCGGGGCCACTTGGGCAAGCACGGGGTACCGCTCCACTTGCTCGTAATAGTCCGCGAGCCAGCCGATCAGTTGCTTTCCAGCATCTCGGAATTGCTGCGAGGTCATATGAAAGGTTTTTTCCAAGACGCCTCCTCACGATGCGATGGATTGTTTATTTTAATTGACGCGGAATTATAGCTGTACAAGTCCGGCAGAAATGTTCAGGGGCGAAATGGTTCGTTGGCGCCGGCCGTTCGACCGGCATGTAGCCTTGAATCAGGAGCGCGACGAAAGCGCCTCGGCCAGCCGGTCTCCCAGCGATGTGCCGAATTCCGCTTGGCCTTGAGGGTCTCCAAGGAAAGGATCCACGAAAGGCTTGCCGTCATTCAGGACCAGCCGCTGGCCCCAGCCGCTAAGTTCGAAGAGTGGAGCTAATTCCCCCATGGGAGATGAAATTGGCGCTATGTATTTTGGCTTATACGATAGGTTCACCCTTTTCACCATGACGGGCCCTAGGCGGTTCAACGCGGCGCTCAACGCTTCCTCAGAATCGACCGGGCACTCCACCGCGTAGGCTAGAAAAAATCCTCGATGCTGAAACTCGGCAAGCGCCGCTTCTTCCTTCATGTCGGCATCTAGCGGAATTCCCGCCGACTTCACGATCTCGTCAAAATACATCCGCGAGACCAACGAGCGCTCCTCTCGATTGCTGCTGGTGCGATAGAAATAATCTTGCTCGCTTGTCGGCGGAGCGGCATCGATTAAGAGCACCTGAATGTGAATGGGCCGGAATCGTGTCGCGAGTTCCAGCCGCTCGATGCGGCGGCGGATGTGCGCATCGTCAACCTGCAATCCGCACCCGTCACAAACGGCCATGCATTCCCTCCGGTGACTTATTTCGATTTTGCAAGAATGGCATGGGGAGGCATTTTCTGCAAACGTGAAGTCTTATAGCTGCGCCGTCCGCCGAGCTTTTAGTTCCACATTTGATCGCTCGAAGAACGACGGCCGCTGAAAGACAAGAAACATATAGCTCGGGGACTGCGCTGGTTCTAGTGGCTGTCCTCGTCTCGAGGAGTGACTGGAACCGCGGGAACTTCAGACAAGGTTTCCGAACTCGGCGCCACTTTCCCAAGCTTCGTTCGCAGGCAGCCTACCAATTCCGGCGCCAAGTTCGAAATGCTCATTCCTTCGGAAACCAGGAACTTGCAACTCAGGATCGGCCGCGCTTGATCCTCATCGGATAACTGGCAATCCACCCTGCAATATTGGCAGTCCTGGTTCCAACAAAACCGGCCATATGGAATCGTCTCGGGACTGATGAATTGGAAAGCGCGCAGCAGCGAATTTCGCTCGGGCACCAGAAAGGTTTTTCCCAAGATCGAAATTTCCACGAGTTTCTCGTACGGCCGAAAAACGTCCGAAATTAGAGGTGTCCCCGAGTCCGCCACTGTGGCTGCTCCCTGCTGCGTGAATCTGCCTGTTTATGAAACTAAATCACTGGGCCGAGCGGGGCAACGGAAAGACTTTGGTGCGTGTTCAATGCTCTAATGGCAAATCTACGCTGCCTGCGAACCGACTCGCCGGGGTTCGAGGGTTCTCGTGGGAATATGGCGCACTTCTAAATTTTACGAAGAACTTGAACCACGAGGGACAAAAATGACGAGCGTATAGGCGCCTAACGCGACGCCAAGCGGCCCGTTGATCAAAGCGAAGAAGCTTGCCACCAGCGCAAGAGTGCGTGCTGAACCGGCGCGTCCCAGCAAGGCCATTGCGGCTAGAAGGGAAAAAATCCCCGCCATGATATTCAGCACGACTGCGAAGATTAGAAAGAAGTGGAACAGAGACATCAGCGTAAAAGGGTTTGGAACGCGAGTAATTATCGCCCCCCACATCACCGTAAGCGTGCTGCTATATACCAGAATAAAAGCGGCGCCGGCAAAACGAAGGATTCCATAGAACAACCACAGGACGCCCAGTGTTCCATGCGTTCCGCTAGAATCGTTCACCGTTTGCATAGCACCCGCTTGTTTCAATCGATATAGCTTTTATCTTAGACTATTTTTCCCCGCGGGGAGGCCCTGTTTCGGGCTTATCGCCTGATTCGGAGCCGTCGGCTTCCATGCGCTCCTCTTCCTCCTGGACGTATTCCACGTGGTGGCTAGGATCCACGATCTTTTGTACTTCGGCGATCGCGCCGCCGATGCGAGACCCTCGCCGAGCTTCAGCTTCAAATTCCTGCTCGGTCATGTTCGAATAGCGGTCGCCGCTCGCCATCTTCACGATTCCATATATCACCACTGCAATTAAAACGGCTGCGAGAGCGTACTCCATCGATCTTCTACTCCGCCGAGTCTGCGCCTAATTTCGCCAGTATCATAGACTCAGATTCTTTTAGTCCTTAGAGTATTGATTCTCTCCTTAAGATTACCGCGCGACAGTTGTACGTCTCCGGATAACCCCGTTTCGGCGAATCCTATGCGAAAAACTGCCCCATCTTCCGGAATTTCTGGTAGCGCTGCTCGACAAGCGCCTGCGGAGAAAGCTGAGACAGTTCATGAAGCGAACGCACGAGCACCGGCTCGAGCAACTTGGCGGTGGCCTGATGGTCGTTGTGCGCGCCGCCGTCCGGTTCTGGAACGATCTCGTCGATCAATTTCATTTCGAGCAAGTCGGTCGCGGTAATTTTCAAGGCCTCGGCCGCCACTTCTGCTTTACTCGAATCGCGCCACATGATGGTGGCGCAACCCTCCGGCGATATGACCGAGTAAACGGAATTCTCGAGCATATACACACGGTCGCCTATGGCGATCGCCAGCGCCCCTCCCGAGCCTCCTTCGCCCGTAATGGTGACCACGATCGGAACCGGCAATCGCGACATCTCGCGCAAATTAAGCGCGATGGCTTCCGCTTGCCCGCGTTCTTCCGCATCCACACCGGGATAGGCGCCTTGCGTATCCACGAAAATCAGAATTGGACGGTGAAATTTTGCAGCGAGCTTCATTGCGCGCAAAGCCTTGCGATACCCTTCCGGCTTCGCTTGGCCGAAGTTGCGCGCGAGCCGCTGTTTCGTGTCGCGGCCCTTCTGGTTCCCGATAACCATCACGGGCTGGCCGTGGAACGTGGCCATCCCCGTGATTAGCGCCGGGTCGTCCGAAAAGTTTCGGTCGCCATGAATTTCGCTGAAATTCTCAAAGAGTATTCGAATGAAATCATCGGTGTAGGGACGCTGGGGATGGCGTGCGAGTTGCAATCGCTGCCAGGCGTCCAAGTGCGTATAAAAGTCGCGCTTTAATTCATCCACTTCGCGGCGAATGCGCTCGATTTCCAATCTTGTTTCTCCGGTGGGAGGTGAAAGCCTGGTTAAATCTGCCACACCACGTTCCAGCGCCTCGATTTCGAGTTGGCGTTGCCGGTCAGTTTCTTTCTTGTCAGGGACCGCAGCCTGCTTGGGTTTCTCGCCTGGCTCGACTTGCTTTGGCGGCTCGAACTGTTCGCCCGTGCCTTGCCGCTTGCGTGCTTTGGCAAGCTCGCGCCGCCTTCGAAGCCGTTCGCGAGCTTCCTGGCGTTTGCTCATTGCACCACCGCAACCGAATCGGTGCCGCAGATTTGGCGTACTTGTTCCAGAAGTTCGCGGTCGGCCATCACCGCGCTGCCAGCTTCCAGCGTCGCTTCCGAACCGTCCGATTGCACCAGCTCAAACGCTACGCGGCAGCGCCCAGGCCTCTTCGCAAATAATTCCTGCAGGCGATCCAGCGCACCGGAATCCACCGAGCCAAGGTCAACTCGCACACGCAGCAAACTTGGCGCGCGATCCGTCACTTGGTCGAGAAGCCGCGCGTCTGAAACTATCAGACGTGTGCCCACATCTTCCACCGCGACACGTCCTTTGGCGAGTAAAGGAGTATTGGCCTTCAAGATCGCTTCGAGCTTCTGAAATGCCTCTGGAAAAACGAGCGCCTCGATCACTCCCGTACGATCTTGCAGCGTTAATATCGCCCAACGCGCGCCGCGCCGGGAACGCATCGGCCGCGATTGCACGATAATTCCTGCGACCACGATGTCTTCCCCATTCCGACGGGCTTCCATGGTCGAAAGTTCGATCGCATTCAAATCCTTCAAGCGTCCCGCGTACTTATCCATGGGGTGCCCGGAGATATAAAAACCCAGCGTCGCATATTCTCCGGCCAACAATTGCTCCTCCGTCCAATCCTCAACCTCGGGCAACGAACTTTCGTGCCACGTTTCCGCCTGAGAGTGGGTGGAACTTGATCCGGCCAGAAAAAGTCCTCCCTGCCCAACCGCTTTGGCCTGAGATTTTTTCTGGCCGCGCAGAATCGCTTGATCGATCGCAGCAAATAGCCGTCCCCGCGAAGCACTTAGACAATCCAGCGCGCCGGCCTTTACCAGGCTCTCAAGCACGCGCTTGTTCAAGCATCTTGGCTCAATGGCCTCGCTAAAGCTAAAAAGGTCGCGAAACTTTACGCCGCCTGCCCGCGCTTCACAAATAGCCTTGGCCGTGTTCTCGCCGACATTTTTAATTGCCGCCAGCCCGAATCGGATGTCGTCACTCACAGGCGTGAAGTACAACCCGCTCTCATGCACGCACGGCGGCAAAACGCGGATCCCCAAACCGCGAGCCTCGTTGATGTATTTCACCACTTTTTCCGTGTTCCCCGCTTCCGAACTCAGCATCGCAGCCATGAACTCCACGGGGTAATGAACTTTCAGATACGCCGTCTGGTAGGCCAGCAAGGCATAAGCGCAGGAATGAGCTTTCGGAAAACCGTAGAGCGCGAATTCTTCCATCAGGTCAAAAAGTTTCTGCGCTTTCTTCGATGCAACTTTGCGCCCGGCGCAGCCGGCTAGGAATTTGTCGCGCTGCGCAGCCATCACCTCGACTTTCTTCTTGCCCATGGCGCTGCGCAAAATGTCCGCTTCGCCCAGCGTGAATCCGGCGATGCGGTTCGCAATCTTCATCACCTGTTCCTGAAAAACGATTACGCCCCATGTTTCCGAAAGAATTTCCTCGAGTTCCGGAAGGTCGTAGGAGACTTTTTTCTTGCCATGTTTGCAAGCGATGAATTCGTCGATCATGCCGCCCTGAATCGGGCCGGGGCGATAAAGGGCGTTCAGCGCGGTGAGATCTTCCATCCGTGTGGGCTGATAACGCTTGAGGATGTCGCGCATGCCGTGCGATTCAAACTGAAAGATACCGCTGGTATCGCCACGCGCGAAGAGTGCGTATGTTTCCGCATCGTCGAGTGGAAGAAGCGTCAGGTCAAAGTCCACGCCGCGATTTTTCTTAATCATTTTGACGGCGTCGTCGAGCACGGTCAGCGTAGTCAGGCCCAGAAAATCCATTTTCAGCAGCCCGATGCGGCCCAGCGCGTTCATGTCGTACTGCGTCGTGATTTCATCCTTGCTCGACTTGTACAACGGGACGATTTCAGTGAGCGGTTGCGGTGAGATGACCACTCCGGCCGCGTGCGTTGAGGCGTGCCGCGCCAATCCTTCCAACCGCAGAGCTACTTCAATGAGTTCTTTCACTCTCTCATCTTTTCGCGCGGCCTCAAGCTGAGGCGATTGCTTCAGCGCCTCTTCCAGCGAAATATTGAGCGTCAACGGAACAAGCTTCGCAAGCTTGTCCACATCGCCATACGGCATATCCAGCGCGCGGCCCGCATCCTTCAGCACCGCTTTAGCCGCCATGGTTCCGAAAGTGATAATTTGCGCGACATTTTTCTCGCCGTACTTTTGCCGCACGTACTCGATCACCTCGCCGCGCCGCCGCATGCAAAAATCGATATCAATGTCGGGTAAGGAAATGCGCTCGGGATTCAGGAAGCGTTCGAACAGAAGATCGTATTGCATCGGATCCACGTCGGTGATGTGCAGCGAGTAACTCACCAAGCTTCCCGCCGCGGACCCGCGTCCGGGACCAACGGGAACTCCCTGCGCTTTCGCGTAATGAATAAAATCCCAAACGATCAGGAAGTAGCCTGCAAAACGCATCTTCTTGATCATCTCGATTTCATCGGTAAGCCGCGTCTCGTATTCCGCGAGCGAATGCCGCAGCCGGTTTTCCCTGACCAGCCGCTCGATTTGAGGCCCGCGCGACTGGAAACCTTCGCGAACCGTTTTCTCGAAATATGAATCCGCGGTGTGACCCTCGGGCACCTTGAAATCCGGGAACGGATTGCTCACGCGCTGGATTTTGACGTTGCAGCGTTCCGCGATCGCAACCGTGCGAGATACGGCGTCCGGCAATTCACGGAATACCTGCGCCATTTCTTCCGCGGTCTTGAAATAAAATTGATCCGTGGCAAATTTCATGCGCTGCCCGTCGCTCATGGTCTTCCCGGTTTGAATGCACATCAGCACTTCCTGTGCATGAGAATCGGACTGGGTAAGGTAGTGGCAATCATTCGTAGCCACGAGCGGGATTCCACTCTCTTTGGAAAGTTTCACCAGGTCGCGGTTCACTCGTACATCCTGCTCCAGCCCCTGGTCTTGCACTTCGAGGAAAAAATTCCCCTTGCCGAAAATGTCGCGCAGCCGGTAGG
>JBAVQA010000548.1:0-5619 GCA_049693595.1 Candidatus Acidiferrales bacterium
ATTGAGGAGAGGGTGGATTGAGAATCCAACTTGATAGATATAGAAACCGTTGAGCCGTATCATGTCGGCCTCCCTGCGAGGAGCACATTCTATCCTAAATTCAACTGAAGCATCTGCGACCTGCTCGATTGCACAAACCGACGTTCTCGCTTCTGGTGTCGCACCTACGGCGCTTGTCCCTCTCTTCGGAATTATTCCCAGCCCTTACGGGCTGGGCTAAGTTCTGCCGCGCCTCCGGCGCTGAGGGCGCCGCTCGAAACTCTGAAGCGCACTTAGATTTTGACGTTGCTGATCTGAATCACCGGCTGCGAATCCGTGTACTTCAGCACGTCCTCCCGAATCTGCGCAAGATGAGGCGTGAACGCCTTCTGAAATGCCTCCACCGATTCGAACGTCAGGTGCCCCAACGCGAGAAACGGCGCAGCCGACCCGGGAGCCATCCCCGCGATTCCTTCTTCCACCGCAACGTGCAGCAGCGCCTTCCCCAACAGCCCTTGCAACATCGGAATATGTTTCGTGCAGTAATAATCCATATCGAAATGCGTCCCCGGCTTATTCGGATACAGCACGCTCACTCGAATCATAACCCCTCCCCAAATTCGCTGGACTATAAGCCACCCCGCAAACTCCCGTCAATCGCGCATCAAAATTTCCTCTTTGAACTCCATCCCACTCGCCCTATCATCAACCCCGAATCGCATGCGCATTCGAAATCCACCGCGCCCATCGCCCAGCCAACCCTCCGCGCACTCCCTCCCATGAATGCTTTCCGTCTCTTCCAAGGCATGCGCCCTTTCCAGCGCGCCGAAGTATCGAAAAATCTCCTCGCCGGATTCACGCTCGCGGCCCTGAACATTCCGCAATCTCTCGGCTACGCGACGATCGCCGGCATGCCCGTAATCACCGGCCTCTACACGCTTCTGTTCCCGCTGATCGCCTTCGCCGTCTTCGGCGCTTCGCGTTACCTCGTCGTCGCCGCGGATTCAGCCACCGCCGCGATTCTCGCGGGCAGCCTCACCGGAATAGCCGAATTCGGCAGCCCTCGCTACGTCGCTCTCGCAGGCTTAGTCGCATTGCTAACCGGCGTCTTCCTCCTGATCGCTCGGCTGTTCAAACTCGGCTTCCTCGCGGATTTTCTTTCGCAAACCGTTCTCGTCGGCTTCCTCACCGGAGTCGGCTTCCAAGTCGGCATCGCCGTCCTAGGTGAAATGTTCGGCATCGCAGTACACAGCCGCCGCACTCCCATGCAATTTTACGAAGTGATGCGGTCTCTACCCCACGCGCACAGCCTCACAGTCGCCATTTCGTGCGCGGTAGTCCTATGCATTCTCCTTTTCCACCGCTTTGCTCCCAAGTTGCCCGGCCCTCTCTTCGCCGTCGCCGGAGCGGTCGCCGCCAGCGCGATCTTTCACTGTGCGCAACACGGCGTCGCCATTCTCGGCCCCGTGCCCGGCGGCTTGCCTCATTTCAGCTTGCCCGATTTAGATTGGAGAGACGCCGAAACCCTCGTCCCCGTCGCCGGCTCTTGTTTCGTAATGATCGTCGCGCAGAGCGCCGCCACCGCCCGCGCCTACGCTGCCCGCCATCACCAATATCTTGACGAGGACACGGACATCGTCGGCCTCGCCGTCGCTAACGCCGCCGCGGCTTTCACCGGCACCTTCGTCGTCAACGGCAGCCCCACGCAGACCGCTATGGTCGAACGTTCCGGCGGAACAAATCAGATCGCGCACCTCACCACCGCTGGCGTCGCAGCTCTCGTTCTTCTTTTCCTCACCGGCCCGTTGCAGTTTCTTCCTATTTGCGTCCTAGGAGCGGTCGTCTTCACCATCGCTCTGAGCCTGATCGATCTGCGCGCCCTGCGCGCCATCCGCCGCGAAAGCCCCGGCGAATTCGCGTTAGCGCTAACCACCGCAGCCGTCGTTGTTATAGTCGGCGTCGAGCAGGGAATTATCCTCGCGATGACCGTGTCGCTGCTCCGCATCGTGCATCACAGCTACAGCCCGCACACCGCCGTCCTGGAAGAAACCCGCGACGGCATCTGGCAACTGGATCCCGTCGCTCCCGGCGATATCACCGAGCCCGGCATCGTCCTCTACAGATTCGGCGCCCCGCTTTTTTACGCAAACGTAAATCGCTTTTGCGAACAGGTCCGCATGCTTGTCGCTTCCGCGCCCCCGCCCTTGCGCTGGTTCATAGTCGATGCCGGCGCCATCACCAACGTAGACTTCACCGCCGCCGCCGTCGTCCGCGAACTCCAGCGCGACCTAGCCGCCCAAGGTGTCGGCCTGGTCTTCGCTCGCGTTCAATCCGACCTCCAGCCCGACTTCGATCGCCACCACCTAACCGAAGCCATCGGCCCCTCCCGCATCTTCGACAGCCTCCACGCCGCCCTCTCCGCCCTCCGGCACAAAGAGCCTTCGTAGTGCCCGCCTGCCTGCAGCTAGGCCGCTATACCGTGACGGAGGAAAACCGTCTTGCTTGCATCTCTCGAGTGCGATAATCAACGCAGAAACCAAAAGGAGCCCACCCGTGAAACCATTCCTGATCGTCCTCGCACTTTTCTTAAGCGCACATGCCTCGCCAGCTCAAGCGCCCGACGGAATCTGGCAAGGTTACGACGGTGAGTGGAAACACGTCTCCCAACAACTAATCGCGCTAGCTGAAGCCACTCCCGCGGAAAAATTCTCGTGGCGTCCCGCTCCCGGAGTTCGCTCCACCAGCGAAGTCTACATGCACATAGTGGATGCCAACTTCTATCTGCTAAGCGTCACCGGCCCCAAAATGCCCGCCGACTTGACCGAGGAAATGGAAAAAACCGTCACCTCAAAACCAGAAGTAATCGCCTGGCTAAAACGCTCGCTGGAAGCAGTCAAAACCGCTCACGCCGCCGAAACGCCCAAAGATCTCCAGCGCAAAGTGAAAATCGGTGATCGAGAAGCCACCGTCGACGGCATGTACCTCCGGATCATCATCCACGCCAACGAACACATGGGCCAACTAATCGCCTACGCCCGCATGACCGGCGTCGTCCCCCCCTGGTCCCGGGAATAGCGCCAATCCGCCAGTGGTGAAGGTTCGCTCCTACAAACAACTGTCTCACTGGCAGAACGCGACCTGCTCGTCGGTCGTAATCCGGTCTCACAGGCGCCCGGTAGTGAGTCAGTTTCCGCCTAGCGCGTTAACTAGGCACTTGGGGCGGAAAACCCAATCAGGACTTTAGTACTCTTCGCAAAACGTACATTTTCTGATAACAAGGGTTACGGCGCGTTTGCCAAACCTTGACGGGGCCAATTCAGGGAGGAACAGTTGTGCAATCATGTCGCTATCTAGCCGCCGCGCTCCTGTTAGGGAGCATAACGTGCCTGCCCGCGCCGTCGTACTCTCAGCAAACACGTGCGATTGAGACCGCGATTGATGGACCATCCGCTCTCGCCATCGATGGTGAGGGACATCTTTTCGTGGCGAGTCTGTATGAGAATAATGTTCGTCGAATTGATCTCAAAACAGGAACAATCGAGACGGTCGCTGGTAACGGTAAGGAGTGCTGCTATAAGGAAAACTCGAAGGCTGTGGAAGTGAATCTAGATTCCGTTTGGGCCATTGCAGTGAATTCGATTGGAGATATCTTCATAAGTGAAGGTACCCAGGTTCGGAAGGTGGATTCGCGGACAGGACTAATTTCAACTGTCGCTGGAAATGGTCAATCCGGGGACACCGCTGACGGCTTGCTAGCCACTTCGACAAACTTCTCCCTGATCTGGGGCCTGGCAGCCGATGCCGACGATAACTTGTTTGTGGCCGACAAAGAGCAAGGGAAAATCTTTAAGATTGAGACCGCAAGCGGCCCAGTTGGAAGGGTCTACCTTGTTGCGGGCAACGGCAGAAGCGGCTTCGAAGGCGACGGTGGACCTGCACTCGATGCTGATTTTTCGTCGCTGGGATCAATCGCATTCGACAAGAATGGAAACCTGCTCGTCGCCGACGAAGAGAACTGCCGAATCCGTCGCATCGACCGCAAAACCGGCATAATCGACACAGCGGTGGTTACTGAGCCTTTGGCGGCCTGTTCAAAAGAAGCGAAAAACAACTGGCCGCAACCGTCCCCCACAGACCTCACGGTCGATTCAGAGGGACGTATCGTATTCACCGAGACCGCTGAAAACGTGGTAATGCGTGTCGATAAACACTTAGCGACTCCCTCAATTATCGCCGGGACCGGTGATGGAGACTTCAGCGGCGATAACGGACCCGCAGTCGATGCCGCTTTGAGTGGGCCCTCCGGACTAGCGATCGATTCGAAGGGAAATCTGTACATTGGTGACATCAGAAATAATCGCGTGCGGCGTGTAGACGCTGTCACAAAAACGATCGAGACCGTTGCAGGCAGTGGAGGGCCAAATGTCATACATAGCGAAGAATAGCGATGGTCGAACAATATCAATTCCCACACTTCGAAAATCCGTGCTGCTAAGTCCAGGCTAGTTGGATTGCAGGAGACAGACCCACTCCCGGGCCCTCCGAAGCTGTTGCGCCCCCTCGCCCCCTGTGCTACTATAAGGATGCGTTTGTAGCTTCCGGGTTCGTCCTCGAAGTCGCCGACGTGGTGGGTAACCTTCCCGCTATCAACACTTTAGGAGTATCACCAAGTGGCCAAAGAGCAAGGTACTGTCAAGTGGTTCAACGCTGCAAAGGGCTATGGTTTCATCCAGCGCTCGTCCGGTGAGGACGTCTTCGTGCACTTCTCGGCGATCCAGTCCGAGGGTTACAAGAGCCTCAATGAAGGGCAAGCTGTCGAGTTCGAGGTCAAGCAAGGCCCCAAAGGCTTGCAGGCCGAGAACGTCGTCGGGCTCTAACCCGTCTCGTTGTCGTTTCAAAATTCTAGGTTCACTCGAGGGGCGGAGCTAAGCTCGGTCCCTTCTGAAAGCAAGTCGCGGTAGTTTTCCCGCGCGGTATTGCTTTGAGTGCCGGTCTCCTTGAACGAGCACGGGGCGGGGAAGGCGCATTCCGAATTTTATGTAGCGCCGGGCTTCAGCCCGGCATCTTCGCGGCCTTTAATTTGGGCGCGATTCTGCCCGGAGCGTCAGATTCGTCAGGGCACGGCTTCAGCCGTGCCGCAACGTCCGGTTCGTCAGGGCACGGCTTTGGCCGTGCCGCAGGCTCCAGTTCGTCAGGGCACGGCTTTAGCCGTGCCGCAACGTATGGGCACCCGAAGGGGTTTTAACCCCTGAGGCAGAGTTTTAGATTCGCATTCAAATCTGCGTAATCATCCAAGGAGGCATTCGGTGAACATTCTATCGGAGGGGCAATCAATTCGTCACGAGCAGTACGGCATGGGCACGGTCACGGAATCAAACCCCGATCGCACCACCATCGATTTTGACGATCACGGCGTAAAAAAATTCGTCACTTCCATCTGGTCCGCAGAACTCATCGGCGAAGCTCCCGCTCAACCCCCCACCCGCCGCCGCGGCCGCCGCAAATCCGCCAAAAAAACATAACTCGGTGTAGAAGTTTTATTATCGTTAGAGTCTCATCGATAGGTTGCGAGCCAGTTCGAGCCCGCAACCTATTTTTGTTTCTGCGGACAGAGCCCCGTATCCTTCCAGGAGTTTGAGC
>JBAVQA010000549.1:0-8439 GCA_049693595.1 Candidatus Acidiferrales bacterium
ACGGTGGTACGTGGCGGCGCGCCGGCCATTAGATCGAATCCGAAATTGCCAACCCATGCGCGGCCATCGCGATCGACCAGCATGTCGTTCAAATAGCCAGGGGCGAGAGCGGACACATCGGCATGGACAACAAGCGAGCCGTCCAGCTCACGCCGGAATATTTTGCGGTCGCGCATGGACACGATCAGCAGGCGGCCGTCGGGCAGAAATCCAAGCCCGGAAGGCTGCTGCGGCACGTGCGCGATTGTCTCCGACGTGCCGTCCATGGCCAAGGAGAGGACGCGGTGCGTGTAGAAATCGGAAATGTAGAGCCGCCCGTCGCGCCAGCGCGGGCACTCGGTAAATGACAAGCCGCTGATTAGAGTCGTGAACTCAGGCATATTCCCGGCGCTGCCTCGTACTTCGCCTCGTACTTCGTCCCGTACTTCGCAACGTGCCGACCTTCGTGTCCAGCTACTCCAGGAGTGATACGACTCCCGTGGCGAGGTCGTAATACCCGGCGACAACCTTCAGCTTATTTTCTTTCACCAAACCGGAAATGACGGTGGATGATTGGCGCAGAATCGCCGCTTGAATCTTGGCATTTGCTTTGGAGGCGGCCTCCAAGTTTGGTCCGGCTTGATCGACCGCGGGCTGGATGTAGGAAAAGAGCGCGCTGATCTGTCCGGGAACTTCCTTGGCTTGAATGGTGGCCTTGACTGCGCCGCAGCCGCTGTGTGCCATCACCAGAATTACTTTTGTCCCCAGCACGGCAGCGCCATATTCCAGGCTCGCGATGATTTCCGTGGCGGCGAAGTTTCCGGCCACGCGCGTGACAAAAATATGGCCGATGGTCTGATCGAAAAGCAGTTCAACTGGAACGCGGGAATCGGCGCAGGACAACACCGCTGCGAACGGCTCCTGCTTATCAACCGTTTTCTGTTTCAATATCGAAAGGTCGTGCTCCCAGGAAGTCATATTTCCAGTCGAGAACCGGCGATTGCCGTCCATCAATTCCTGCAACGCGGCATCGGGGCTGAGCGCGCTTTGCGCCATTACTCGGCGTGGCGCCGCGAACTCGATTCCCGTCGCGGTCGCCCATCCCGCGACTGCTCCTCCTACCGTCATTTTGAAAAAACTTCTTCGGGAGGAGGCTAGGTTCGACGCCGTAGCGTGCGGGCCACGCTCGAGGCAGGGTTTCAGAGCTGGCGTGCTCTCTTCCCGTTGAAGATCGTCGCTTGCTGTGTCGAATAAAAGACTCATGTGCGAAAGCCTCCCGTTGGAAATGCCACCGAATCTACGTGCAATATACTCCGCGCATGTACTCGCCGCAATCGGCATAAATGCCGCCAACAAATGCCGAGGAAATCCTATGAGGAGCCTAAAGGCCGCGCCGATTTGTCCGATTATCCGACTTAACCTTTGCGAACCCGGGGATTTTGATGCATGGTTTCTCTCGCGCTTCTAGTTCGCCTCAGGAAACAGAAGCGAATTCGCGGCGGTAACCCTCGTCTTCGCGCTTCAGCTTCGCGAGCAGGCGCTCGTATCTTTGTTTGCCCTTTAGAGGCTTCAGAAACTTGTCGTCGCGGAACAATTCGTAATTGGGCAAGCCGAAACCGCCGGCCTTTTCGAGCAATTCGATGGCTGGCGCCGGTTTCCCAAGAAGAGCGAGCGCCGCGGCGGCTGTATGCCACATGTGGTGCGTATGCAGGAGCGGCTTCGTCTTGGCGTGCAGAGCGACGTGCACGAAATGCGCCGCTTTGGTGCGTTCGCCCCGCAGAGCCCACAAGAGCGCCTCGCACGAGTGAAGCCACGGGTCATCCGGCAGAGCATTTTGCGCCACTCGAATTCTCGCCTCGGCGTCGTTCAGCTTCCCGGAGTAAATAAGGACCGTGGGTTGCCATACGTTGGCCCAGATGTTGACCGGATCGCGACGAAGGGCGCGTTGCATACATTCCTCGGCTTCTTCGAAGTTCCGCATGTACATGGCGGTGTGGCCGAGGAAGACGTTGGTGAACGCGTCGTCGGGCTGGGCTGCGAGAGCGATGAGCAGGCCTTCTCTCGCTTCTTTCAACATGCCAATGTGACTGAAAATCAAAGCCTGCCAGATGCGCGCGGGATGGCAGCCCGGATTGAGACGCAGGGCCGTGGCGAGAGCGCGCAGAGCCGGGCCATTTTGAAATTTTCTTGCCGGAGACCAGAGAACGCGGCCTTTCGCGCAGTGTGCCTCGGCATTGTCGGGATCCAGGGCAATGGCTTTGCGCAGGGCGTTTTCGGCGTCGCGCACCCAGTGTGGCGACGCGCTCGAGGTCGTCCCCAGAAGCATGAGAGCTTCCGCGAGGCGCGCCCAAGCGTCTGCGAACTTGGGATCAAGTTTGGTGGCGTTTTCGAGCATGTCGATCGCGGCGCGATTGTCCCAAGTATTTAGGCGCAAAAGGCGATCGGCAGCGCGCAAGTAGAGTTCGTAGGCGATTGGATTCTTGGTGGGAGGGCCGGCCGGCTCGTCGTCATTTTGCTGGTGCTTGAGGCCCAATGATTTTCCGATTCCCTCGCTGATCGAATCCTGCAAATGGAATAAATCTGCGGCTTCGGCGTCGTGCTTGGCCGAGAGCAGGACCGAGCCGTCAGCCGCGCTCCAGGCCCGGACGTGCACGCGCAGCTTGGTGCCGAGTTTTTGAATACTGCCGTCCACTACGATGTGGACATTCAGGTCGCGGGCGGCCGAGAGCGGATCGGTCTCGCGCTGGGCATAACGCGAAACGGACTGTCCGGGGCGCACCAGCAATTCTCCGCTCGCGCTCAGGTGATTGATCACCGCGTCGGCGAGGGCCATGCTCAGATACTCGTCGTTGGGATTGGGTGTGAGAAGTTTGAAGGGAAGCACCGCCACGGAACGTTGTCCTGCAAGCGCCGCAGGAAGAAACGTGCCGAGTTCGAGATCCCGCAACACCTTGGTGAGTTCGCGCTGCAGATCTCGCGCGGTTTGGAAGCGACGGGCGGGTTCTTTCTGGAGAAGCTTTTCGACGATGTCACACAACCCACGAGGAGCGCTGGGCGTGGCATCCTTCAAGCGAGGGGTGGAACCGGAAATGATCTGCGAGATGAGAGCTGCGATATTCGGCGCGGTGAAAGGCCGGCGGCCGCTGGACAACTCGTAGAAAACGACACCGAGAGAGAACAGGTCGGCGCGGCCATCGGCGGGCTCGCAACGCAATTGCTCCGGCGCCAGATAGGCGATGGTGCCCTGGATACCCGGCGTCACATCGATCTCCAGCGCTGAGCCAACGGTTTTCGTGATGGTGTCTTCGACGCCCTGCCGCGCTACGCCGAAGTCCAGCAGCTTGGCGCGGCCATCTGCTTGCACGAGGATGTTTTCAGGCTTGATGTCGCCGTGGAATACGCCGCGCGAATGAGCGGCGTCGAGAGCTTCGGCTAGCTGCGCGCCGATTTCGACGATTCGTTTCGGGTCAAGCGGGCCATCGGAGAGCATGGAGCGGAGCGATCGCCCTTCGACCAGCTCCATGACCAGAAAAATGCTGTCGCCGTCCTCGCCCACTTCATAGATCGTCGTGATTCCGGGATGATGCAGGCTCGAGGCGGCGCGGGCTTCTGCCAACATTCGTGAACGAGTTTCGGCCGAGCCGGAAGACGCATCCGAGAGGATCTTGATAGCGACGGAACGGAGTAGGCGCTCATCATGAGCGCGGTAGACGACGCCCATGCCTCCGCGGCCGAGTTCCGCGCTGATCCGGTAATGCGAGATGGTTTGGCCGATCATGGGCAAACAGTGGGGCAATCTTAGGTTGGGCCGTCCGGCAAGTCAACGAAGAGGCATCGTCTGTGGGCTAGCTCCCGTGATGGAGGCGGCCCGGTCTCCCGCCTCTAAATAAACTTGTAGTATTCAACCCTCGGCTTTGTTGATAATGTCGCGGTCCACCCCAAGACGGTGCACGTGTCTCCTGCACGTCTCTCTGCACTTTGACCAAACGGAGACTTGTTGCGCCGTGCTTGGCCTCGCAAATTCTGAAGCGACTGCGGATCGACTTGTGCGGCGCGAGCGTTGCGTACGAAAAATCCAATGTCTGTGAGGAACAATGACGGAAACGACGAAACCGACGAGGTTTCAAGCGGACATTCGCCCGCTTTTTACGGATCGAGACATCGAAGGCATGAAAAAGGGGTTCAACCTGGCAAGCTATGATGAGGTCAAAGCGCACGCGGCTGCCATCTACGACCGCATTCGGGGCATCGGTGGCGCGTTAATGCCGCCGCCACCGCCGAGGGGGGAAGGTCCTTGGCCTCAGGCTCGCATTGAACTGTTCGCAAAGTGGATGGCGGACGGATACCAACCTTAGGCGAAGTCATCTCATAAATGCCTTCGAGCGATTTGTATTGCGACCATTTAAGGAGGACGCATGTCAAATGAGAAAACAGGAAGCGCCGCCGGTACGAGTCGAGCGTTGCAGCCCACGGAAACATATCCTCTCGATTTTGTGCCGGACAAAATGCCTTTCGACACTCCGTACGGTCCACCAATATCACTGGACCGAGCCCAGGCGCTTATACACGCGGCGGTGGCAGAAGCGAAGAAGCGGGGATGGAAGATGAACGTGGCGGTGGTCGATTCCGGCGGCAATCTCGTCGCCTTTCAACGAATGGACGGCGCGATGCTTGCGTCCATTCAGATTGCCGAGCACAAGGCGCGAGCAGCCGCGACTTTCCGGCGCCCAACGAAGGAGTTCGAGGTCGGTATCAACGTTATGCATCTCAACTATCTGCTCGCGTTCGACGGAGTCATTGCGTCGCGAGGCGGCATTCCGTTGATCGAGCAGGGGGCGATGATCGGCGCAATCGGTTGTTCAGGAGGCGCAGATTCGCAGGACGAGATCGTCAGCAACGCAGGCGCGGCATTGATCAACCAACCGCCTGCAGAGAACAAATGATCAAATTTCTGGTAATGGGTCAGTTTCCGGTTAGCGCGTTAACCGAGTTACCCTCGATACCATGCGCCTGGCCTTGTATAATCGCGCAACGGTGGCATCTTCTATGACGACTCCTACCTTGGCTCGCGTCTTAGTAGTTATCCTGGCACTCGCAACTTTCTGCACGCAGCGCTCGTTGGCTTGTTCATGTAAAGGATTGCCCAGCGATTCCGGCGATTGCCATGATTTGAAAGCAACGGGCCCAAGCTTCGTCGGAACCGTTACTGATATTGAAGATCCTCCAGATGAACGGCGCGGTACCGCCGATCAGGGCGGTTTGTCCCGATACCGATTTCGAGTGGATGAAAATATCAGTGGATTCGAGGAGAAGGAAGTTGATGTTTACTCAGGCCGAGGCGGCGGGGATTGCAGTTACCATTTTCGGATGGGGCAATCGTATTTCGTGACGCCGTACAAAGCGGGGTTGAACGATCTCTACGGGGCCCAGCCGGGAAAATTTGTGGCGGTAATATGTACGGAAACTCAGCCAGCGGCAAACGCGAGCGCTCTGCTCGCGGAATTGAGGGCGCGCAAACGCGGGGCCACTGTCGAAGGGGTTCTGCGAACGAAAGAGCAGCCAAATGACTATAACCACGAGATGCCCGACGTTACTGTGGAACTGGAAGGTAAGGGAACGACGATCTCGAGGCAGACCACGAGAAACGGTCTATACCGTTTCACTGGGATTGCCCCGGGAACGTATCAGTTCGCGGCAAAATTGCCTC
Organism: Candidatus Acidiferrales bacterium; assembly: GCA_049693595.1. Taxonomy (GTDB): domain Bacteria; phylum Acidobacteriota; class Terriglobia; order Acidiferrales; family UBA7541; genus Palsa-295. Next base: position 5,687 of record JBAVQA010000549.1, read on the forward strand.
GCGATTTCCCGCGTCTAGAGAACGCGCCGGGCGATACTCCCCCGTCGATTACGATTACCGACCAAGTGTGTTACGCAAAAGATATTTTCGCGGTGCCAGCCGCTCGGGCCGCACCGTGATTATTTCGGGTCCCGGCATCCCGAGAACTGCTAGCTCCTCGTAAGTCGGATAACCGGAAACTGACCCAGCACCAGTAATCGAGAAAGAATTGGGAACTACTAACCGGTTCCGAGACAAATAAACAGACAGGAGAATGCCATGACAACTGCAAGCGTACTTACGAAGCACGAACAGATCCGCTTGACGCGACGGTCGCCCGCCTATTGGCGTGTGACGATCGACAACCCGCCGCTCAACGTGATGGGTCCTGAAATGGTGAAGCAGTTTCAGCAGGTGATGAACGCACTGGAGGCCGACGAGCAGGTGAGGGTCGTGGTCTTCGACAGCGCGGTCGAGGACTACTTTTTGAATCACTCCGACTTCACGACCAAGATGGAGGACCTGACCAGCATCCCTCAAGGCCCCACTGGCTTGGAGGCGTGGCCGGACTTTCTAGTGCGTCTGACACACTTGCCAGTCGCTTCCATCGCGCTCATCCGTGGCCGCGCGACGGGCAACGGCAGCGAGATCACGCTGGCGTGCGACATGAGTTTTGCAAGCCGCGAGAAGACCATCATCTCGCAATGGGAGGTGGGCGTAGGGATGGTCGCCGGCGGCGGCCCCATGGCCCGGCTGCCTCGGCTCATCGGGCGAAACCGTGCGCTTGAAGTGCTATTGAGTTCGGAAGACATCAGAGCAGAGCAGGCCGAGGCCTACGGGTACATTAATCGCGCGCTGCCCGACGCCGAGCTAGATGCGTACGTAGAGGCGCTCGCGACGCGGATCGCCAAGTTCGACAAATGGGCGATCGCCAACACCAAGCGCCTGGTCAACAGCAGCCTGCCGCCGGACGTCGAGATCGATGCCGGGTGGGATGCGTGCATCAAGTCGCTTGGTCGCCCCGCCGCCCAGGAGGGGATCAAAGCGCTGACGTCGCGCGGCTTCCAGAAGCCGGGGGATGTCGAAAACCGGCTCGGATACTACCTGGGCCAAATCGCGGCGCGCTAGGCCGGCATCCGACGCGTTTCTCGACTCCGGGACGTTGAGGATGGGAGGCGTTCGGACCCAATCTTGGCGGACACTTTTCGCGAGGGTTTGTCGTGAAGCTCTAGACGCGATGCGTATCGCTATTCGCGATACTGTGATACTCATCTCAACGTTCCGTCGTTCCCGGGAGGCTCCGATGAAAGCACTCTCTGATCCCCGATTTCTTGTAATTTACTCCGCCATCGTAACAATAGCGTTCGCTGTGACCCTGCTTTGCGGTTTCGCAGCGACGCGTAACGCAAGTTTTGACACCCTTACCGTGCATCGGATCGATTTCGTCGAGCCGGATGGCACGCCGCGCCTGATCATTTCGAATCGCGAAAGCTTTCCCGGTACTTACATGCGCAAAAAAGAATACCCGCGCCCAGACCGCCGTGACGCCGCCGGAATGCTTTTCGTCAACGACGAAGGTTCGGAAATGGGTGGCCTTATTTATGGCGGCCTGAAAGAAAAAGACGGCACGATTCAGAATCACGGTCATTTGAGTTTCGACCAGTACGAGCAGGATCAGATTTTCGCTGTTGATTCCGGCCGTGAAGATCAGGAAAAATTCTCAGCGATCCGCATCGGCGAACGCGGCGATTACCCCATTCAGCAAGCGTACGACGCGAGCCTGCGCATCGACAAATTGCCCAAAGAGCAGCAGGACGAGGAATGGAAGAAGTTTTACGCGACACATACCGGCGACGCGAATCGTATCTACCTTGGGCGTTCGCCGGATAAATCCGCATCGCTACGCATCAAGGATTCCGGCGGCCGCGATCGCCTCGTCATGCGCGTCAACGCTGATGGTGTCGCGGTTGTTCAGTTCCTCGATGCCGAGGGGAAAGTCACAAACGAGATCACAGCCGCAAAGTAGTTGGTCTCACTTTCAGTTGTTTCGGATTTCAGCCGGGCTCATATTCAGGAGAACAGAACTCGATTTCAAAAAGGAGAACAACAATGACAACTAAAGGAAAAGTCTTAGTTCTAGTCTCGAGCGGTCGCGGTTTGCCCTTGAAGGACGGCAAGGTTTATGCCGGCGCCGGCTACTATCTCAACGAGCTGACGGTTCCGGTTCGCGCCCTGATGGAGGAGGGCTACGAAATCACTTTCGCCAACCCCAAAGGCAACGCGCCCCAAGTGGATGTGAATTCAGAGGTCGCCGATTTCTTCGGCGGGGACGCGGCCAAGCTTCAGGACTATATGAGATTCCGCGACGGCCTGACTGGGCTCAGAGATCCAGCCCGCATCGCGGATGTCATCGCATCGGGCCTGGATCAATATGACGCTGTTTTCGTCCCCGGCGGCCATGGTCCGATGATCGATCTTCTCGATGATCCCAATGCCGGCATAGTGATGAGACACTTTCACGAAACATCCAAGCCTACGGCTGTGCTCTGCCATGGCCCGATTTCACTTCTCTCGGCGCTTCCGAATTCGAAGGAGTTCGTCTCCGCGCTGTCTGCGGGCGATGCCGCCGGAGCGCACGCCAAGGCTCAAGGCTGGATCTATTCCGGATACAAGATGACTATCTTTTCGACAGCGGAAGAGCAGCAGCGCGAGCCGCTTGAGATTGGTGGCAAGGTTCTCTTCTACCCGGACTTTGCCTTGCGTACGGCGGGCGG
>JBAVQA010000550.1:0-4949 GCA_049693595.1 Candidatus Acidiferrales bacterium
ATATGAGCGGCTGCATTCGCACACAATCAGTTGTGCGGCGCTCACCCACAGGAAGTCGGCGGGCCCACCGGGTTTTCCGCGGGTAAATTTGAATTTCTCATAGGAGGTAAGTGTATTCATGCGTTTAAAATCGATTCCATTACTAGCTTCGCTCACTCTACTAACTCTAGCGGCGCCCGTTTGGGCACGCACACATTCAGCCACTGCAATTTCCGACGGCTCCACCACCATCGCCGGTGCGCAACTGAAAGCCGGAGATTATGAGTTGAAGGTTGACGACAACGCCTCCCAACTTCAAGTGATACAGCACGGGAAAGTCGTGGCCCAAGCTCCAGTTCATTGGGTTCAGCTCCCGCAAAAACCCGCCGGCACGTCCGTACTGATCGACAACGACAAAATCGTTGAAGTCGATTTCGGCGGAAATACCCAAGCCGTGCAAATCGTCTCAAGTCAGTAGTGGCAACACACGCAGCCAAGGAGGGCGGGATCATCCCCTTCCCGCCCTCTTTCGCTTAACGCACTGCTGCTGCGGTCACGTCCAATTCGATCCGCCGGTTTTTAGCTCACAGTTCAGTTCCTTGACGACCATTGTTTGCGTCCGAGCAATCATCAACGAAGTCTCAGTATTCGGGAGCTGATCAAATGACACTATTCGGAATGGATGTGCTTTTGGTCGGGCAGAGTTTTCAAACCGCGGCCGCCTTGAGTAACCAGCTGCGCCGCTGGGGATTCCGATGCAGATTCGCCCGCAGTATCCGGGCCGCCTGCCGCCTGTTGCGATCAGTGCCAGTCGACGTGGTGCTCAGCGATATGCATCTATCGGATGGCAGTGGATGTCGCCTGCTGGCACTTTTGGCCGGCCTCCCCGTCACCGCGTTCCTTTGCTTGCCGGTCGAAAATAGCTGCTTTTGGCTGCCCGCCATCGACGCGGGGCACGGATGCTTGGGCTCGCCCGCTCTCCGCCCTTCGGAATTTGCGAACGCGCTGGAAGAAATGTCCCACTGTCTGGCAGCCGCGCCCGCAGTCAGATCCCCAACTCCGAAGACTGGCGCCGCGTAACCGTTTGCGTAGCGCCGGTTTACACTAAGGAACCAAGGGCTAGCTCTTTTGATTTTCTCCGCAGGTCATCTCGGACGCGTATTGCCGTACCAAGACCTCGTAGGGGCGCTGCTTGCTGCGCCCGCTCCAGCGCCGCCGAGGCTAAACCAACGTCATCGACTCGGAGGTTTCAATGTAGCGCCGCGGTCTTCAGCGCGGCATCTTGTTTCTGCCGCTGTCTTCCGTAGCGGGCCCGGAACGGCCTTGAGGGTCGCGGCTTTTTACCCTGAGTGCCTTAGCTAAAACCATGCCCGACATGTTCGGTGGCTTTGTGGGTCGCGGCTTTAGCCGCGATATAAAGAACGCCTCTGACAAATTTTCCTTTCGGCGGATTTTTCGCCGAGCCTTCGTTTGCTCGCTCCGGATGCGCCCGCGAAAGCTGGTGGCGCACTACTCAGTCGATTTTCGATTCGTCGCGATACATCACTTTGTGCCGCATGCTCTTAATCCACTCGTCGATCTGTTCCACGGTCGCAGCGCATTCCGGATTGAACCGGTCCCAACTCATGATTTGCTCCAGCGGCTTTTTCCATCGCTTGTACGAAGGTTTCGCCGGCGGACCAAAGCACATCACATCGATCACCGACAGTTCTTCCGGAACACCGAGCATCGGCTTGATCTGCTGCTGTATGTCGTCCTGCCCGATGGCCGTGATCCACCACACCGCATACCCCAGCGCCGCGGCCGCCAGATGCGCCGACATCGTCGAAGCCGCCACCGACTGCAGCAAAATCCGCTCCGCATTCTGATGGTACAGCCGGTCCAGTTCCGTCCCGTCGTTCAACACTGGAAACGCCCGCACAAAACGAAAATCGGCCAGCACTACAATCAATCCCGGCGCCGTTTTCACCCCGCCGTAATTGGGAGTAGGAAAACCCATCCGCAGCCGCGCGCGATGTTGTTGCTCGTCCATAAAGCATTCCCCAATGGCCTCTTTCACCGCCGGGTCCGTGACCACAACATAATGCCAAGGCTGCGCGTTCGCCCCCGAAGGCGCGTGCCGAGCCGCCTCCAGAATCATTTCGAAATGCTCCCGCGGCACAGTGTAAGCAGCAAACGCCCGATTCGTCATGCGACCGCGCACAATGTCCATCAACGCAGAGTACCGATCAGTTTGATTAAATCGAGTAGCATCCAGCGCAGATCCGCCCACGGCACGCTCCTTAACTTCGCCCAAATCCCAACTTCCCCTTCTCAATCACCAAGCATCATACGCCCGATACCCCCGCCCCGGCAAAAACGGGATCTCGCCCATCCTCAACGGCTGCGCTTCCACGATGATCGCTCCATTCTCAACCTGTCTTTTACGCGTGGCTTCCGCGCCAGCCAAGCCTAGTAAATCTACGGTTATTTACATTCACGGCTATGGCGCAGTTTTTACTTGACATATAGTTACTATGCGCTCAGTATTCAATTTGTTCCGGCCGTGCGTCGGAACAAGATTCATTCCGCCAGAAGTTTCTGCTACCTCACTTTGGTCCACCCGGTGTTGGCCGCGCTCGAGTCAGGGCATCGCTGAAGCAAGATTGCGACACGCTCGCCGCAACAAATAACAAAAATTCAAGTTCCCTCTGGAGACTAAATGAAAGCTTTGCTGGCGCGATTCTTCGCAATCGCTTGCTGTCTGATCGGTTTACTGTTGGCTAACTCGCCTTCCTCATCGGCGCAAACTTTTTCTGCAACCGGAAGTATGGAGTCGCAGCGCATACACCAGACTGCCACGCTGCTACCCGATGGAATGGTTCTGATTGCCGGCGGCAACAACGGAGGCGGCAGCTTTAACACCGCCGAATTGTATAACCCCACTACAAAAACGTTTACCGCTACCGGAAATATGACCGCCGGGCGGACGCACCATACCGCGACCCTACTGAATGATGGCACAGTTCTAATTGCGGGCGGATACAATGGAGATGGCACGCACGCCAGCGCGGAAATATATAACCCCACTTCCGGAACCTTCACCGCAACTCTCGACCCGATGACCACTGGTCGCGCGGACCACACCGCTACTCTGCTAGCCAATGGAACGGTTCTAATCGCTGGAGGGTACAACGGCAATGGCATTCATAACAGTGCCGAAGTGTATAACCCTGCGAACCAATCCTTCACGGCAACCGGGGACATGACTGTGGAGCGCGAGCTTCAAACGGCTTCGTTGCTGAGCAATGGAACTGTTCTGATTGCCGGCGGCGAGAACAGCACGTATATCGCCAGCGCGGAGTTATATAACCCTACAGCCGGGACCTTCACCGCTACGGGAAGCATGCACGCGGCTCGCAAGTTTCACATTGCCGAGGTATTAAAGAATGGCTTGGTTCTAGTTGCAGGCGGCTACAATGGCGCCTACCTTACTAGCGCGGAGTTATACAGCCCGTCCGCCGGAACCTTTACTCTCACTGGCAGTCTGGTCGTCGCGCGCGAAGAACCCACCTCCACGTTGCTGAACGACGGAACCGAGCTAATTGCCGGTGGTTACAACGGTGCGTATCTCTCCAGCGCAGAGTTGTATAACGAAACGTCTGGAACATTCAAAGCTACGGGAACCATGGTCGCGGCACGACAAGCCGCCACCGCGACGCTGCTCGGAGCCAGCGGCTTCGTTTTAGTCGCAGGTGGATTCAACAGTAGTTACCTCTCCACTGCCGAGCTTTACGACGGGCCGGTCCTTCAAACGGGGATTGTGAATCCCAAGTACGTGATTCTCTCGGTCCAATACGCGCCACCGGGTTCAAAGAGTACCGTGGACTACGGTACGAGCACGAACATCGGCACCAGTACCTCGACGGACAGCTCGTTTTCTAGCTCGAAGAATCTGAGCATCACCGTCGGTATTAAGACGCCGTCAGGTAGCCCGGTTTCGGGGGCACTGATGGGTGGAGCATCCGACACCGTCTCGACGACCAATTCGATAACGCAAGACAGTACTACCTCGGTCGCCTTTAACAACCTGTCCTCCAACGATATTGTTGTGCCAGGTCCTGCGAGCAATTCCGTGGGCCTCTCTCACCAATTCGACAAAATTGAAATTTGGCTCAATCCGGTGGCGGATTTCCAGGCCAGCGGCAGCAATGTCAACTTGTCGAATTATTTTTTTGATCTCGCCGATACGTCAAAAAACATGGACACCATTACGCTCACGCTTCAGCAACTCCAAAATCCGTCCTTGATTACCAACCAGAACCAAATTGACCAACTCATGCGTTCATGGGCGCTGCCTCTTTCGGATGGCTCAAGCCCGGGACTCACGTCAGCCGATTTGCTGAACATCGCCGCGGCGGACCCTTTCTCGGTCCCAAGCTACTCCCCAACTTTTACCGTGTATGCGGACGGCACCTGCTCGACCGACGGACGCTTTTGTCTCTCCAACAATACGGACATCCAATACGCGTCGCCCCAACAGGGAGGACAAGGCAACATTCTCAAGTTCGTCGAAGGCTACACGAAAACAGCGACGGAGGGGCAATCAGTAAAGGACATGCACTCCGTTGAGTTCAGCGTAGATGACAACGCAAGTGGTGGATTTCTAGGTCTTTTCACCGTTGACTTGAAAACATCGACGACTCTGACATTTGGAAACCAATGGAGCACGCAGACATCCGTGGTGATGGGACAAACAGTCACAACCACGATCACGCCTCCCTTATTCACCGATAACTATACCGGGCCGACAGAGTTCGACGTTTTTCAGGACAACATCTATGGGACATTGATGTTTAATCCGGTAGAGTTTCCAGGGTTCATTATCGCCGTAACTCCGGCCTCGCAATCGATTGCACCAGGCGGGAAGACTACTTACACGGTTTCAAGCACGGTAGTGGATGGTTTTAGCGGGACCATCAACCTCTCGG
>JBAVQA010000551.1:0-10412 GCA_049693595.1 Candidatus Acidiferrales bacterium
CGGCTAGACCGCCTCTACGATTCACACTGCCAAGTCATCGCTGCTCCGCAGCAAATTCTCGAATTTGTTCCGCTGAATCCCAATTTAGTTCGAATAATTTCCAGGAAGACTCTAATTCGAAGCGGGAAGTTTGCCGGCGGATTCGAGGATTTGTCGCGCAAGGTAATTGGTAACGTGCGCTTCGTCGCGCGCTTCGATCATGTAGGCCGAGCGAAGAAGCTGCTCTTTGCGATTGCGCATCATGTCACGAATGGACTGTTGGACCTGAGGGTCAGAAAGCAAGCGCTGCCCGGCTGGCTCTTTGGCAATCATTTTCAAAATGCGATAACCGCCTTGAATGGCAATCGGCTGGGTCACTTCGCCGGGCTTCATCGCCAGCACGATCTTCTTCAGCGCCGGGTCAGACCGATTGAGCGCCGACTCCGGAACAAATCCCAGGTCGCCGCCCGTCGTTGCGGTTGAGTCCTCGGAGTAATCCATCGCCAGTTGGCTGAAATCAGCGCCGGAGGCGAGCTTTTGTTCAAGGATACCTACCTTGCGCTTAGCCTCGACATCAGTGGTAGCTTTGTCGTTCTTGCGATTGCGAGTGGAGGGATCCGGATGCGGCGTGACCACGATTTGCGCGATGTGGTATTGCGGCTCGGCCACGTTGAACTGCGCTCGGTTTTTATTGTAGAAGTCGGTGACGTCCTGATCGGTAATGGAAATTTTCGCGATCACTTCGCGATTTAGCAGCTTCTGCACGGAGAGTTGGCGCCGAATGTCGCTCTTCAGATCGTCAACCGTCAGTCCCGTATCCCGCAGTTTCTTCTGGAATTCTTCTTCGGTATAAGGACTTTTTGATTCCGTGAATTTGTCTTCGACTTCGGCGTCGCTGGCAATCAAGTTCATTTTGCTCGCGCGCTCGAGAAGGATTTCGTTGTTGATCAGTTCATCGAGGATGCTGAGCTTGAGCGACAGCGCTTCTTCCTGGGAAGGCGCCGGAGCCTCGGCGTTTACGCGCGTGCGAAAATATTTCTCCACCTGCGCCCGCGGGATCTCTTTGCCGTTTACGGTGGCCCAAACATCCGGTCCGGGCGTGGCTTCTTTCTGGCACGAAGCCGCAAACACACACGCCGCAGCCGCCACAAGGACTAAGATTCTCCGTTTCAAACGGAACTCCTTCGCAGGAGGCTTCAAGCAGCCTTTTTCACCAGGCCTGAACGAATGCAAGAAGTGCAGACGCGAATATGCTTGTGCACGCCTTTGATGACGGTCTTCACGCGCCGGAGATTCGGATTCCAGCGGCGCCGCGTCACATTATGAGCGTGGCTGATCGTGTTGCCAAAGCGCGGCTTCTTGCCGCAAAGTTCACATACCATTGCCATTGTCGCCTTGCTCCAGATAGAAAAATTCAAATAACTTGAACCTCGATGCTACCAGAGATTGTTCCGGGCGGGAAGCGATTTGGCAGATGGCATACGCTCGAGCTTAAGTGCTTTCCGCGAAAGAATGGGACCCTCCGGACAGATAAAAGCGGCTGGAAAATTGGACCCTATGGCTGTATTGTAACGCAACCCTTTGGATAAACTGGCAGTGGAGAGCAGACTCTTGCGCGCATCCGGCAATAAACAATGAAGATGGGGATTCTCGCCGTAATTTCGAGAGAGTGCAAAGTCCTCGCTTTGATTGCGGCTCTGTGCGTGATTCCTCTGCTCTGTGCCGCGCAGGAATTCCATGGCAGCTTGCGCGGAATCGTTCAAGATGCGAGTCAGGCACGCATCCAGTCCGCAACAATTGTGCTGCATGCCGCCGAATCTTCGGTGGAAACTAATGCGGTTAGCGACCAGCACGGAGAATTCCGCGTCGATAATCTTGTTCCGGGAACCTATCACTTGGCGGTAAGTAAAAAGGGATTCGCCGAGGCGCGCTCTGATGTGGCCGTGATGATTAGTTCCGTTCGGGATGTCACAGTGGTCATGACTCCGGACACCGTGCAGCAAACAGTAACCGTTCAGGGGCAGGCGTCTTCCATCACCACTGCGCCGATCGATACAGCCAGCGCCGTGCACCAGGGAGTCGTGACGGCGCAGGATTTGGAAACCATCCCCCTCGCCGCGCGAAGTTTTGCGAACATCGCATACCTAGTTCCGGGCACGGAGCCGGTTGAGCCTTCGGACCCCACCAAGGCTCGCATCACAGCCGTTTCCACGGGTGGAAGTTCAGGCTTGAACAATGAACTATCGGTTGACGGTGGCGACAATTCCGACGATTACATAGGCGGCTTCCTGCAGAACTTCTCCCCTGACGCAATCCAAGAGTTTGCCGTCCGCACGGCACAGATGGACGCGGACACGGGCCGCACAACCGCCGGTTCGGTGGTGATCACCACCAAACATGGCACGGATGACTGGCATGGCGATGCAGCCTTCTATGAACGCGCCGCAGCGTTGAATGCGCGCTTTCCAATCGACAATCCCCCGCCGAATCCGAAGCAGCCGTTCTCGCATCAAAACTACGTAGGAACGATTGGTGGGCCTATTCTTAAAGGCAAACTCTGGCTTTTTACATCCTTCGAAATGGTTCATGAAGATGCCAGTATCGCGTACAGCCCGGCGAGTCTCACACAGTTCAACGCGCTCGCGCAGTTTGCCGCCGAGAATCTGATTCCGGGTATCGGTTCAATCTCGGTTCCTGCGAATGTTCCGGTTCCCTTTCGAGACTACTTAGGGACCACGCGCTTCGATTGGGCGCAGTCCTCAAAGTCCCAATGGTTCCTGCGCGCGGCCATAGACAACTACATCACGCAAAATGCTTTCGTGCAGCAAGCCGCTCTTCCTTCCACGGGTGCGGAGGCACACAACAATTACATGAACCTGGTAATCAGCGAGCAATATAGATTCAGTCCAACTTGGCTGGGCTCGTTCGTTTTCGATGCCAGCGGTCTGCACTTGACGGCAGCAAGAAATTCGAACTTGGGATTTGCGCTGGGTTTCCCGTTCACTGCCACGTCGAGCACGATCTCGGGATTGGAAACGTTTGGCGACAATCAATTCGTAACCCCCATCACCGCTTTCCCGGTGTTACGGAACCAGGAAAAATATCAGTTCAAGTACAGCGTCACGCACACTACAGGCCGGCACGTGCCGCGATTCGGCGTGGATTTCATTCATGAGCCGGTGCTGAGCGGCGCGCTGGCGGCCACGGCGGAGACGCTGACGACATTCGGATTGAATCCCACGGACTACCTGGGCAACCCGCTACAGTTCACCGTTGACCTCACTTGCACGCCGCAAGGTGGCCTGTCGGTAACCCCCGGCACCACATGCGCGACTACGCCGGCGGGCAATGGCAATTTCGATCAGAACGTCCAGCGGCTGGGATTTTTTGCGGAAGATTCCTGGCGGATCAGGCCGAATCTGACCATAAATTACGGCCTGCGCTATGACACTAGCTTCGGGCTCTTCACCGCCGAGGACCGCTCCCAAGCGCAAAATCCCGGGCTGCTGACTCTTGCCGCTGCGCAGCTCCCGCTCGCAACCGGCGTGCCACACGACTACCGTGGCGCCGTTGCTCCGCGGCTAGGGATTGCATATTCCCCGGGACAATCCACAAATACCGTGATTCGCGCGGGGTTTGGACTCTTCTACAATGATCTCGCCCAGAACGGTTGGGTGACCGCTTTGCAGGCAGTAAATGAGCCAGCCGGGGCGTGCGAATTCTCCGGTGGCGTACTCACCGGTCCGGGGTGTCTGCCTCCCGCTGCTACCACTGGTCCGATAGGAACGGTCGCAGGCGCCGGAGCAATTATCGACCCGCATTACAGGACTCCCTACGCCGTGCACGCAACCGCTGGCGTACAGCATGCGTTCAATTCGAAATGGATGGTGAGCGCGGATTTTACGCATGAAGAAGGAAACCACGCCTTCCGGCGCTACCAATATCAGGCGGGCTTCACACTTTTCTCGCCGCTCTTTTCGCCGGGCAACAACTGTCCTGCCGCCGAAGCCGTAATCGACTGCCAGAGAAATAACATCCCGAACATCACCGTCTTCAAATCTGACAACCGCTCAAGCTATAACGGTCTGCTGATCCACTTGCAGGGAAACGTATCGCGGCGCTTCAATCTGATTGCAAATTACACTCTGTCGAGAGCTAACACCTGGGGCTGCGTGCTCGGCGAGCTTTTCGATTACGTAAACGGCGTTTGCAATCCGCTGAACCCGTTTGGCAAGGGAGATTACGGCCCCTCAGGCGAAGACGTGTTGAGCCGTTTTGTTTTGGCCGGAACTCTAAAAGTTCCTGGCGGCTTCGAACTAACCGGCCTCATGCAGGCGGAAAGCGCGCGCCCCTTTACTTTGACCACTAGCGTTCCAGTCACCGGCGTCGGTGACGGCTTTGATAACCGCGCGGTCGTGAATGGAGTCCCGACGACCCTCGACGAATTCCGTGGAACTCCCTACGTTCAAGTGGACCTACGAGTGAGCCGGCCCATCTATTTCCACGAGCGCTGGACATTGATTCCTTTCATCGAATTCTTCAACCTGTTCAACCGCAATAACCCTGGCGCCAATTTTGTTACCGACGTCGCCGCACTGCCCGTTCCGCAAAGCCAAGTGGCAGCCGGAAACATCACGGACGTCTGCACGAATCCGGCCTGCACCACGACACAACCAATCACCAGCCTCAACCAATTGCGGGTAGCCGGAGGTGCGTTAGGAGATTTCTTCGGCCCTGGCACCACGGTGGGAATACCCTTCGCCGCGCAGATAGGCGCGCGTTTCACTTTCTGAACCGCCCGCCAGCCGAGTTTTTTATGTATGCTATGAACCTTAACTGGAGGTGTGTCTTGATTCGGATCCCCCGGATTGGCCTCGCTGTGTTTGCTCTTCTGGCGCTTGCTTTAAGTGCCCACGTAAGTGACGCACAACAATATCCGGTGAGCGCGTATCAGGAAATGCGCTGGCGAATGATTGGTCCGTTCCGCGGCGGCAGAACGCGCGCCGCCACGGGCGTGCCGGGTCAACCGAATGTCTTTTATGTGGGACAAGGTGATGGAGGCGTTTGGAAATCGGACGATTACGGCCGCACATGGATTCCGATATTTGAAGATCAACCATCGCAATCCATCGGCGCTATCGCCGTAGCTCCGTCAGACCCGAATATTGTTTACGCTGCCAGCGGCGAGGGTTTGCAACGCCCGGATCTTTCCGTGGGCGATGGAATTTACAGGTCGTCGGATGCCGGAAAAACTTGGACTCACCTCGGCTTGCGCGATGGCCAGCAGATTCCCGCGTTAGTAGTTGACCCTCGCGATCCAAACCGCGTTTTCGCCGCAGTGCTGGGCCATCCGTACGGACCGAACGAAGAGCGCGGAGTTTTTCTCTCCACCGATGGCGGCCAGACCTGGAAAAAATCCCTCTTCAAGGATCAGAATACCGGCGGCTCGGACGTTCAGATAGATCCCGCAAACCCAGACGTGATGTACGCCTCGTTATGGAAAGTCCGCCAAGGCCCCTGGGAAGACGGAAATGAGTACAACAAAACCGGCGGAGGACTTTTCAAATCCACTGACGGCGGAAACACCTGGCATCCGCTCACGAACGGTCTTCCTAAGAACATCGTGCAGATCTATGTCGCCATTTCCCCAAGCCAGCCAAGCCGCCTCTACGCCACCGTGGGCACTACGGAGCGCGGCGACTATTCTTCGGGCGTCGGCTTGGGCGTTTACCGTTCCGATGACGCCGGTGAAAACTGGCACAGCGCTACAACCGATCCGCGTCCCGCTTACCGCATCGGCGGAGGCGACTTGCCGGTGCCCAGGGTCGATCCGAAGAATCCGGATGTGTTGTACAGCACGAGTATCGTCACCATGCGCTCGTCGGATGGCGGAAAAACGTGGATAAGTTTTCGCGGTGCGCCGGGTGGCGATGATTATCAAAACATCTGGATCAATCCCAACTACCCGAAAATTATACTGCTCGTCAGCGACCAAGGCGCGCTCGTCTCAGTCAATGGCGGAGACACTTGGAGTTCCTGGTACAACCAGCCAACCGCGCAGCTCTATCACGTTCAAGCGAGCAACGAGTTCCCCTATCGTGTGTGCAGTGGACAGCAGGAAAGCGGATCCGTGTGCATCTCCAGCCGCGGCAATGACGGCGAAATCAACATCAGGGATTGGCACCCGGTAGGTACGATCGAATACGGATACGTCGCACCCGACCCGCTCAATCCCGAAATCGTTTACGGAGCAGGCAGGAAGGAGGTCACCAGATTTTACTGGAGCACCGGGCAAGTAAAGAATGTGACGCCGATTCCCGACAGCGGTCCAAAGTACCGTGCGGATCGCACTCAGCCGCTCATGTTTTCGCCGCTCGACCCGCACGTGCTCTATTACGCCACAAATGTCTTATTCAAGACGGCCGATGGCGGAGAGTCCTGGCAAACCATTAGTCCCGATCTTACGCGCGAAAAGCCTGGCATCCCCGCGAGCCTGGGAGATCTGGCCGCGGAAGACAAAAAAGCCGAGACGCAACGCGGAGTGATCTACGCGCTTGCCCCGTCCTTCAAAAATATAAACACAATCTGGGCCGGCACAGACGATGGCCTGTTCTGGATCACCCTCGACGGCGGGAAAAATTGGGTGAACGTAACTCCTCCAGAGCTGATTCCATGGAGCAAAGTAACACAGATGGCAGCCTCGCATTTCGACGACCAGTCCGCGTACGCTTCCGTGAGCCGCTTCCGCATCGACGATCTTCATCCATATATTTATCGCACGCACGATAGCGGCAAGACGTGGCAGTTAATCGTCAAAGGTTTGCCTGATGACGCTCCGGTCGACACCGTGCGCGAGGACCCCGTCCGCAAGGGTCTCCTGTTTGCCGGCACCGAAACCAGCGTGTGGGTTTCCTTCGACGACGGCGATCACTGGCAATCTCTGCAGCAAAATTTGCCGCACTCGTCCATGCGCGATTTGTGGATTCACGACGACGATTTGATCGTAGCCACGCACGGTCGCTCTTTCTGGATACTCGACGACATCACTCAGCTGCGGCAAATCGATGCCGCGGCAACAAATGCGGATTCGTTTCTCTTTAAGCCCGCTCCTGCGTATCGGGTCAAGCGCGATACCTATACCGACACTCCGATACCGCCCGATGAACCTTCGGGCCAAAACCCTCCGGACGGCGCGATCATCGATTACTCCTTAGGTTCTTCTGTCAACGGGCCTGTGACTCTCGAAATCCTCAACGCGCGAGGAGCCGTGATTCGCCGCTATGCGAGCACGGATAAGCCGGACGTCACGCAGAAGCAGCTTGAAAATCAACTGATCCCTCTTTACTGGCTGCGCCCGCAAAAAATACTTGCAGCAACTCCTGGAATGCACCGCTGGGTCTGGGATCTGCATTACTCAACGCCGGATTCCGCTCGTCACGAGTATCCGATTGCAGCAGTTCCGTACGATACTCCGCGGCTTCCGCTCGGCCCTTCTGCGCTGCCTGGTGAATACACGGTCAAGCTCAGCGCAAACGGACGCAGTTCCACCGCCCCTCTCACCATAAAAATGGATCCCCGCGTCAAGGCCTCTGCCACCGACCTGGAGCAACTCTTCCAGGCCCAGAGCCGTCTTGAGTCCGTGATGACTCAGAGCACGCGTGCCATCAACGAAGCGCACTCGCTTCACCAGCAACTGGAGAAACTCTCCGCCCAGGCCAACGATCCCCTGCTTTCATCGTTCAAGGAACTCGACAAAAAAGCCTCGGCGGTTTTGGCAGGCTCCGCCGGCGATGCTCCGATGGGACCAAGTCTGACAAGTGTCAATGGCTCAGTGTCTGCTCTTTACGCCGAGTTAGATCGAGCGGATGCAATGCCGACTTCTGCGCAAGCGGAAGCAGTGGCGAAAATCGAAAAAGATTTCTCGACTACAGCAAAGCAATGGGACGACCTAAAATCGCAGGATCTAGCGGCGCTCAATAGCCGGCTGCGCAGCGCGAATCGCCCGGAAATTCACCTCGACTCTCACGGTCAGTCCGACGAAGGCGAGGATCAAGATATAGACTGACCATTCATTTGCGATTTCACAAGCGGCAGTGAGAACATCGAGCGCTCAGGTCGGCCGCAGGAGCGAACAAACTTCCGCCAGAGACACCGAGGAGAAAAAGTCATGACGACCCGTCCACCGCTGCCCCCTTTTACTTCCGAATCCGCCGTTCAGAAAGTCCGCCTCGCGGAAGATAGTTGGAATTCGCGCGATCCGGATAGAGTGTCTCAAGGTTATTCGCTGGATTCCCGCTGGAGAAACCGCTCAGAATTCGTGAACGGAAGACAGGACATCGTCGCCTTCCTCACGCGCAAGTGGACAAAGGAGCTGGACTACCGCCTAATCAAAGAACTTTGGGCCTTCACCGCAAATCGCATTGCCGTCCGCTTTGCATACGAGTGGCATGACGACTCCGGGAATTGGTACCGCTCCTATGGCAATGAAAATTGGGAATTCAACGACGATGGCCTGATGCGTACGAGATTTGCCTGCATCAACGATCTTCCCATCAAAGAATCAGACCGCAAATACCATTGGCCGCTCGGACGGCGTCCGGACGAACATCCCGGATTGAGCGATTTGGGACTCTGAAACAATTTCGAGCGTACCAATTCTTTCACGGCAAGGCCGCCGAAATTGCGGGGTAACCCCCAGGAAAGAATCCAATGTGCAATATATGACCAGCAGATTTTCAGACGAAATCTCGCGGCGTCAGCTCCTCGCAGCAGGAGGTCTCGCCGTTGCTGCGATTAACGACTATCCTGATTGCGGGCTCTATCCATCAAAAACGATTTGAGGAGGCATCATGGATTCGAAACAAGTGGTTCTCGTCACCGGTTCGAGCACTGGCTTCGGCAGACTCATGGTCGAAACTCTTGCGCGCCGCGGCCATACCGTCTTCGCAACCATGCGCGATCCCGCGGGACGCAATGCCGCAAACGCTTCGGAAATTCGCGCTCTGGCTGCAAAGGAATCGCTACCTATACATATTCTGGAGCTTGACGTCACCAATGACGCTTCCGTGGAACATGCCGTGCACGCCGCCGTGGAGCAAGCTGGCCGTATTGACGTTGCCATAAACAACGCCGGTTATGTCTTGGCCGGTTTGGCCGAGGCCGTCACCACCGAGCAAGCCCAGCAAATCATGGACACGAATTTCTTCGGCTCCGTTCGCGTCAACCGCGCGGTACTTCCGTATATGCGGCGCCAGCGAAGCGGCCTGCTCCTGCACATCAGCAGCGGCGCCGGCCGTGTGATCTTTCCATCCTTCGGATTCTACTCCGCAACCAAATTCGCGCTGGAGGCGCTCGCGGAAGCCTACCACTACGAATTGGCTTCACAAGGAATTGATTCGTCCATCGTGGAGCCGGGCGCCTACCAAACTTCCATCTTTGGAAATTTGGTCAAAGCTGCGGACGAGGCTCGCACGGACACGTACGGCGCCGCGAATCAACTACCCATAAAGATCAACGACGGTCTCGGGAAGGCTGCGGGAAATCCCCAGGAAGTCGCCGACGCTGTTTTGCGAATTGTGGAAACCCCCGCGGGGCAAAGAAAGTTGCGGTATCGCGTAAGTCCTTCGGGGCTCGGCGTCGATGAAATCAACGCGCTCTCCGAACAAGTGCAAGCCCGCCTGTTCGAAATCTTCGGCATAACCGCCGAGACTGCATTCGTTCAGCGCAGCGCAGCCGCAAAGAGTTGATCCTGGTCCTGGATCCCATTAGGAATTACGCATGAGCGACACTCGAAAGCGGAATCCAAGTCCAATCGTCGCAGCAGCGACGACCTCTCGCAGGCCATCACCACGCGGAGAAGGGGGCCGCAAGGCTCTCCCTCTCTCGGCGCTCGACCTCGTTCCCCTCGTCGAGGGAGGTACCAGCGTTGCTGCGCTACAGGCCGCCGCCGATCTCGCCCAAGCAGTCGATCGCTTCGGCTACACGCGACTGTGGTATGCGGAACATCACAACATGCCCGGTATCGCGACGACGATCCCTGAAATCCTAATCGCCCACGTGGGCTCGATGACCACCCGAATCCGCCTCGGCGCGGGCGGCGTCATGCTTCCGAATCACTCGCCTCTCCAGGTAGCCGAGTCGTACAAACTTCTCGAAGCCATCTATCCCGGCCGGATCGATCTCGGCATCGGCCGCGCGCCCGGCACCGATGCGCTGACGGCGCTCGCGCTCCGCCGCTCGCGAAAAGCGCTCACCGCGGATGACTTCCTCGAACAACTCGGCGAACTCATCGCCTGGGGCAGCGGATCGTTTCCACCCGATAATCCGTTCCGCGCCGTCCGCGCAATGCCCGACGACAGACCGCTGCCGCCGCTTTACCTCCTGGGCTCAAGCACCGACGGCGCGGGGCTCGCCGCTGAGATGGGCGTTGCGTT
>JBAVQA010000552.1:0-5874 GCA_049693595.1 Candidatus Acidiferrales bacterium
CAGGAAGGCCTGGCGGGCGCTCTCTTCGGGCATTTCAAGCAGGGTCTGTTTTACTTCCAGCTCGAGCGGCAAACGGGCTGCCATTTGGAATGCGAGGGAAAGCTCGGTGTCGCGGCTGGACGCGATCCATGGCTGCCCGAAAACATGCGTGTGGCAGACCTGAAACCGTTCGATGAGTTCCGCTTCCTGCTCGGAATCTTGTGGAAGAATATCTTCCGGCAGGTAATCCGCGATGGCCTCCTGATATTCTTTTTCATGAAGGACATCAATCACGCGAAATAGCGCACGCCCTTCGCACAGGATGTCCACACGCCCATCCGGATATTCTTTCAGCTTCTCCACAATTTCGGCGGTGCATCCGATTTTCGCGAGTTCTGTTCCGGCGGCTAGAACAATTCCGAATTCGATCTTCTCATTGATGCAGCGGGCCAGCATTATTCTGTAGCGCGGTTCGAAAATGTGGAGCGGGAGCGGCATGCCGGGAAAGAGAACCACTTCGAGTGGGAACAGCGGTATGCGCGTGGGTCTCATGATGTGCGGCCCGTATGTTGAAAGCGTTTAGCGCAATAGTGCCAGCGCGGCTTGCATTTCATCTCTGGCGTGCATGTCGCCGGCGTTTTGAGCGACTACGACTCCATCCGAGAGCAGCTTGCGCGCTTCGTCGAGCTTGCCGGTTCGCGCCAAAAACTGGGCAAATTGATAATATCCCGCCACGTAATTCGGATTCGTTTCGAGAAGTTTCTTGAAATTCTCGTTGGCAGCTTCGTCTTCGCCGATCTTGGCGCATTCGAGCGCCAGACCGTAACGCGCGAAGGCGTCCGTTGGTTTGTCGACAACAAATTGTTCCAGAATCTCTCGCCGCGACTTCTGTGTTTGGGTCATAGGTTGGAAGCGGGTATTATAGCGAGGATGGTGACGCTCGCCAAGCGCCGAGCGCATGCAAAATCGGAGAACATTTCGCGGATGCCCAAGCAGACGAAGCCGAATGAGGCGAATGAAGAGAGGCCGATATCACATCTTCCCGGCAAGCCGGTGAGCGCCTCGATGTCCGAAATGGTGGAAGCGGTGCTTCCGAACGACGCGAACGCTCTGGGTAACATGCTGGGCGGACGCGTGATGCATTTCATCGACATTGCCGGCGCGCTGGCGGCGCATCGACACTCGAATAGCCACGTTGTAACCGCTTCCGTGGACTACCTCGATTTCAGGTCCCCGATTAGCGTGGGTGAGATTATCGTGCTGAAATCCAGCGTCAACAGAGTTTTCCGCACCTCGATGGAAGTGGGAGTAAAAGTGTTTTCGGAGAATATTCTGACCGGAGAGCGCAAACACACCAGCAGCGCTTACGTAACGTTCGTGGCTATCGATTTGAACCGGCAGCCGCACGAGGTGCCGCCGCTGATTTTGGTAACAGAAGATGACCGGCGCCGGTTTCGCGAGGCCGGCGAGCGGCGGCGCGTGCGCTTGAATATGCGGCACAAGCGCCCTCTATCTGACGCCTAATTGTTCGCGAGCTTCTGTCATTCGAAACGCCAGCGTTCAGTTTTTGGACTGCAAGTACTTCTGCACCGCGTCGGCGGTGCGAAATCCGTTTTCCACGCACTTGCCGACGGACGGCCCCTCCAGGTAATTCCCAGCGAAGAATATTCCGGGTAGATTGCGTTCCGCATCGCGAATTTCTTCCACCACATGCCCGTGTCCTAGATTGTACTGTGGTAATGCTCGGGGATATTTCCGTACAGCCGAGGTCACTGGAGAGCCAATGATTTTCAAAATGCGCTCGTTCTCA
This sequence comes from Candidatus Acidiferrales bacterium, assembly GCA_049693595.1. Classification (GTDB taxonomy): domain Bacteria; phylum Acidobacteriota; class Terriglobia; order Acidiferrales; family UBA7541; genus Palsa-295. Next base: position 1,790 of record JBAVQA010000552.1, read on the forward strand.
CTTTGAATGATCTTTGCGATTTGTCCATCAGGTTCGGCCGCGATTTCCGGATTCGTGGCGCCGCCGGTAAAGCTCGTTAAGGTTACAGCGCCCCGCGGAGCGCGACCCGGAAAAAGCGAGGAATTCCAAACTGTGCCAAGGGTGTGCAGTTTTTCGGTGCGCGGCACAAGGAATCCGAATCCATTCATTGGCTCGCCGACCTGCTGCTGATAATAACCGGCTGCTACGACAGCGACCGGCGCATACGCTATGCCAGAGAGCGTATGGCCCAGTCGCGCGGAGATCGATTCAATCAAGTGCGCGGATACGTAAGCCGGCGTTGCGATTACGATCGCGGCGGCTTGCATGGTTCCCGAGCCCACAGCGCGCTCGATTCGAACTTCGTAAGTTTTGTTTCCCGCCGTTTCGTTGGGATTTAGGGAGATCGCACGAGTCTGCGTCTGCAAACGATCGCCGAGCTTCGCAGCCATTGCGCTCGGCAGCGTCGCTACGCCTTGCTGAAACGAGCAGAGTGACTCCGGCTCGCTCGGGCCTTTGCGCGTTCGCGCCTTTTTTGCTCCGCGCAGCACGCTCCCGTATTCGCGTTCCCATTCGTCGAGGGAAGGAAACGCCGCTTTCAGGCTAAGCATCTCCGGATCGCCGGCATAGACGCCGGAAACGAATGGTCCCACAAGATACTCGAGGATTTCATTTCCGAATTTTCTTCGCGCGAAAGAGGCTACGGATTCTTCGCCAGCCGGCGGACGGGTTTTACGAAACGGCTCGGACAGGATTTTCCAGCGCGAACCTGCGCCGAGCAGGGAACTAGTAAGCATCGCTTGGGGCGAGGTGGGAATTTTTTGTAGCCGGCCATGGAGCAGAATGTACCGTGCCGCGCTCGGGTCTGCTTTCTGAAGCTCATTTTCGATTCCAAGCTCGCGGATTAGGTCGCGAAGAATTTCCGTGAGTTGGAAACTTTGCGGTCCGGACTCAAAGAGAAAGCCGTCCTTGCGAATCGTGCCCAAAAGGCCGCCTGCGCGGTCAGAGGCTTCCAGAACGGTCACTTCGGCGCCGAGCTGGTTCAATCGATGCGCGCACGCCAAGCCCGAAAGACCTGCGCCGATTACGATGACATGTCTGGGACCGGGCATGATTCCTGTGCGCTAAAGCGTTTTCGAAAAGAGCGGCCGCTTGTCCATTTGCTGCTCGTGAAGGTAACGATCGAAGGTCATGGCAACATTGCGGATGAAGATTCGACCAAGCGGCGTGACGCGGATTTCGCCTGCGGATAGCGCGACGAGGCCTTCATCCCGAGCGCTCTCCAGCCGGAGTAGCTCCGCGGCGAAATATTCATCGAAAACAATGCCAAACTCGGATTCGATCTCATGTTTGGGAATTACCGTGTGGCATAGAAGGCGGCCGATCACGGCGCGACGCAATACGTCATCAGCGGAAAGCCGGTAGCCGCGCATAGTGGCGATCCCGCGCGTTGTGACAGTGGATTCGTAATCTCTGACCTCGCGGCGATTCTGCGCGTACGCTTCGCCAATCGAACTAATCGCGCTCACACCCATGCCGTACAAATCGGCGCCGGCTTTGGTGGTGTAGCCTTGGAAATTTCTGTGCAGAGTACGGTTTTGCTGGGCGATAGCCAGTTCGTCCCCGGGGAGCGCAAAATGATCCATGCCGATGTACAAATATCCCGCGCTGAGAAATTTCTCAAGGCCGGCGCGGAAAATGCGGAATTTCTCCATTCCTTCGGGAAGATGCGTCTCAAACGAACCTTGCTGTTTTTTCAGCCAGGGCACGTGGGCGTAGCTGAACATGGCCACGCGGTCGGGCACAAGCGTCAAAGCCTGATCGATGGTAGCGCGAAAACTACCGGCGGTTTGATAGGGAAGCCCATAAATCAAATCGATATTGATGCTCTGAAATCCAATTTCGCGCGAGGCTAGGATCAAATCACGGGTCATCTCGTAGGGCTGAACGCGATGAATCGTCTCCTGAACTTTTGGCTGGAAATCCTGAATGCCCATGCTCAGCCGGTTGAAGCCGAGCCGCCGCAGGGATTCCAGTTGTGCGCGGCTGGTGACGCGCGGATCCACTTCGATTCCAATCTCGGCGTCCGGCGCAAAAGAAAACCGGTCATGTGCGTACTGAAACAGGTCTTCCATTTGCGCCACGGACAAATACGTTGGCGTGCCGCCGCCCCAGTGAAATTGAATCACCGGGCGTTTCCGCGATACGCGTTTTCCCACGTGATCGATTTCGCGCTTCAGCGCATCGAGGTAGGGGATGGCGACTTTCTTGTCTTTTTGTATGGAAACGGTGCAGGCGCAGAACAAACAGAGGTTTTCGCAAAACGGAATGTGCATGTAGAGCGAAAGCGGGGTCGCCAATTCTTCCGCGCGCGCATAATATTTCTCGAGATCGTCGGGTCCAAAGTCGTCCTTCCAGACGGGTGCGGTTGGATAGCTGGTATAGCGCGGGCCGGGACGATTATACTTTTCGAGAAAGGCGTCGGATATCTGCGCGATCTGGCCGGCGCGAAGGGATGTGTCAGCGGGTTGGGCTGCGTTGTTGGCCATGTCTAATCCGCGATCCTGGTGTGTTCCGCTTTGGGGACCGGTGCGGCCTGCCCCGCTTCCACAAGAGCTTTGGCATTGGCCACGGGTGTGGTGGGCAAAATTCCGTGTCCCAGATTCAGAATGTGACCCAGGCCGCCGGTTTTCTGCACGGCCTCTCGCGCAGCGTCTCGAATATCCGTTTCAGAGCCGAGTAAGATTGCGGGGTCCACGTTTCCTTGCAATGCCACCTTGCGGCCGAACTTTTGCCGTGCATCCGCGAGGTCGGTACGCCAGTCCACGCTGATCACGTCTGCTCCAGATTTCACGACACTTTCAAGCAAATGCGCGGAGCCTTTGGCGAATAAAATCTTCGGCACGCCGTCGCTGTTACCATTTTTCGCGAGCGATTCCAACACCATTCGGGTGGCCGGTAGTTCAAAGTTTTCGTATTCCTGCTCCGTAAGCTCTCCAGCCCAGGTGTCGAAAAGTTGAACTACAGCTGCTCCCGCTGCAATTTGCATCTGCAAATAGGCTGCTGTTGCGCGCGCGATGCGTTCGAGCAACTCTCGCACAATCCCAGGCTCGGTGCGCAGCATTTCTTTCGCACGCGAAATGTCACCGCGCGTGCGGCCTTCGATCATATAGCACGCGAGCGTCCAGGGCGCTGCGGCAAATCCGATGACGGGCACGTCCGGCCCGGCCTCGCGGCAAATGCGGCGAATCGCGTCGCCAACAAACCTCGTCTCGATTTCAGGATCGAATTCAAGAAGCCGTCGAACCGCGTCCACATTGCGCACCGGATTTGAAAGGATGGGTCCGGAGTCAGGGACGTCCAGCGGCATTCCCATGGCTTCGGCTACGATTAAAATGTCAGAAAAAACTATAATGGCGTCGACGTTTAACACTCGAAACGGCTGCAGGGACACTTCCGCCGCCAACTCGGGCGTCTTGCAGATCTCCAGAAACGAATGCCGTGCTCTTACGGCCTGATATTCGGGCAGATAGCGCCCTGCCTGCCGCATGATCCATACCGGAACGCGATCGACGGGCTCGAACCGGCAAGCTCGCAGAAAAAGCTCTTTTCGAGTAACGCTAGCGCGTAGCACCTGAGGCATAGTTTCTAGGCTCATAATACCAGATGGACTAAAGGCTCGCATCCATGCCATCACGGGGCACATAGCGGTAGATGGACCGCGCCGGCGCCATTCGGCGGTATAATGTTTGGGCAACGGGGAGATTTCACCCTTAATGGCACAACAACTGGGCTATCTGAGCCTGGCACTCTACCTGGCGAGCTTTCTTTGCTACGCCCGGATTTTGTATGCGCCCAACATTTGGGTTGGGCGGCTGGCTACTCTGCTTCTCGCCTCCGGAATCGTGGCGCAGTACTTCTCTCTTTACGAGCGCTCGCGCGTGATTCAGTCCGTGCCGTATGACGACCTGTACGGTTCGATGTCCCTCTTCGCCTGGCTTCTGGGTATCACTTACATCGGACTCGAAGTATTCCATCGACAGCGGTCTGTCGGGGCGTTCGTGACG
>JBAVQA010000553.1:0-2819 GCA_049693595.1 Candidatus Acidiferrales bacterium
ACTCCGGACCAGAGTGCCAACAAATCGCGCGCGCATGCTGGTGCGGCTTCCGATACCGCCGATTCTACTGTGCCGATGAAGACTATCGGGAACAAGAACGCGCCGATCACGATGGAACTTTACAGCGACTATCAGTGTCCGTCCTGCGGCGGATTTTTTGAAAATACCCTCCGACCGATGATCGACACTTACGTGGCCTGGGGAAAAGTGTACTTGGTGCATCACGATTTTCCGCTTCAGAAGCACCCCTATTCTGGGCAAGCCGCACGCTGGGCCAATGCAGCGGCGAAAATCGGGGAATTTCAGGAAGTGGATGCTGCGCTCTACGACAGCCAGGCCAAATGGGCCGTTGACGGCGACATGGGAAAATTCGTCGCGGGAGCGATGAGCCCACATGATTTCAAACGAGTGCAAGCAATTATGAAGAACTGCACGTCGCCGGCGCCTATGACGAAGGCCGCCAGCGCTGCGCCGCAGGTTGATCGCGGCTGTCCAGTGGACGAATACATCGCGCAGGATATCTTGCTGGGCTACCAGCTTCCGGTGAAAGGGACTCCCACGTTTGTGATTCATTACAAGGGACAGAATTACCCGGCGGAGCCCGGAGGTGTGACTTGGCCGATTCTGAAACAGTTTTTCGATACTCTATTGAGCCAGTAGTCTACGGGTTTGCGGGGGCGGGGCGATCGCGGTGGGGGAGAGCGGCGAGTTGGGACTTTAGTTGGGCGACCTCTTGGCGGAGCAGGGTGGTGACTACGCGTTCGTAGGCTGCGGCGGCGCGCTCGGCGAACTGGTCGAGCATTTCGCGCTCGTCGGCGTCGATGTCATTGCCGGTGTCGTGCGGGCCCAGCAGAACTACGGCGGTAGCTTCGGGAATGCCGCTGCGAACGGGCACCGAAAGGCAAGGTGCCTCCATGCCGGTTGGGAATCTGAGCGAATCGCAGTCCTCGTGATTGAGACGAACGGGCGCGCCGAGTTCCAGACTGCGCAAGACGATCGCGTCGGATTTCGGAAGCAATTCTTTCTTCATCGAGTCGTTCCACCCCTTGGTGTCCTGTTTTCGGCGGAACACGCTGCCCTCGCTTCGGAAAACCGCGCCGGATGACAAGCAAAGCGTGCTGACCGTGCATTCGACCAAGAGACGGTCGATCTCGGCGAGAGATTCGGCTTTTGCGATCGCTTTACAGGCGTCCTTGAGCTGGCGCTTCGCGGAGTGGAAACGGCGATTGAAGACGCGGTCCACTAACTCGACAGCGGACTCGTGCAAGCGATTCACGAGAAGCAAGACGACAGGAGCTACCAACAGCGGCCAGATCCAAGCAGGGAGGGGAAAAGTCTCCTTAATGATCTCGACTTTCTGCTCGAGCTGGAAAATGGGGACACCTATGAGCAACGTCAGTGCAACCAGGGTGGTACCGTGGCGAAGGGGAATGGATACGCTCACCACGCGGCGCTGCCACACTGCCTGCGACGCGAAATAGGCGAGCACTCCGTTTGGCAGATACAGAAGACCGATAAAAGCCGGCGAGGGTGTGAAGCCGAACAGACGAAGAATCAGATCAGACGACTGGAAGAGCTCGGCCAAAATATAGGCCGGAAGTCCGATGGCACAGCCCCAGATTACCCAACTCATGCGCTGCTGTTCTTGCAGAGGCAGCGAGCGACGACGATCCAGCAGAATCAGAAGGACGACAGCGTCGATGGCATAGCCGGCCAGGAAGCTGGCCTCGGTGATCCTCTCGGTGTGAAAACCGAAGACGTTGGCAAAACACAGCAGCGTAACTACGGCCATGGCGATAGCGAGCAGCGGGACAGCCCATTGCACTTTTTGCCAGCGCGGTTCGGTTCGGTCGTTAGGGAAGCGAAGCGCGAATATCATAAGACCGGCGAAAGCGGCGCCTTGCGCCAACGATTCCAAGAATTCCTGAGCCAGCAGAGCAAGGGGCCAACGCTGTAATAACGCGTAATAGGTGAACGTCTGGCCCGGATTCATCCAGATCACATAGAAGAACAAACCCCAAGTCATCAAACTAGGACGCGTCCAAACCAGCCAGAACGCGATGATGATGACGATCACAGCCACGAGGGTGTCGGCAAAAAGCACAGCCCTCTCAGCTGATTTCAATGGAGCTGGAACGGATTGGAGTTCCACGGTTTTAGACGGGGCACCGGAGCTCGGCTGGATGGTTAGAGTGACATGACGATGCAAGACTACTGACTGGGTTACGCCCAGCCCGCCGAGCACAGTGACCAAGCTGGCGCATTGGGGAGTATCGAGGGGAATACAGCGCATGGCCTCTAAATCTAAGCGGTCGCCTGGGACGATGCCGGCAGCAGCGGCTGGAGAGTCCGCAGCCGACTGAAACGGGGCGACAACGCTGGTGACAATCCCATCATTGTCCAAGGACAGACCGAAGGAGCCCATCGAATCGATCACACGTTGCAGACCCGGAACGATCATGGCCAGCGCCCAGAAGGTGAGCAAAACCAGAAAAAACCGGCCGGCGCTGGGGCGGCTGGGTCTGTCAGACTCGGTTGAGACGCTCGGCGGGACTATGACGGCACCTCAGCTTGTTGAGATTCCCAATGAGACTGGAAGCTATTGCCCCGCGACGTGGCCAACTTGCAAGCGGGTTTGCAGCATGCGCAAGATGGTGTCGCGGTCGATCATGCCGACGATATGTTCGTCGGAAATTACGGGCATTTGGTTGATGTCCTCGCTCTGCATGCGCTGCAGGATGGTTAGCGCGGGCTCGGTTGGTGAAGCTGAATGGACGCGCTCGACCGGCATCATTACCGCTTGGATCGAAGTATTAGCC
>JBAVQA010000554.1:0-14403 GCA_049693595.1 Candidatus Acidiferrales bacterium
TTCTGGATCGCAGAAAGCCCAAATCGTTTTCCTGGCCTCATACCACACCACCTTTAAAGAACAGATTTATATCAGATGGTGTTGCACCGACCCATTGAGACCACCCTTACAATAGGACGTCTGGCTAAACGGTACACCTGAGCTCCTTTCGCCCAGCACAACCTTGCATCGCTTTTAGGATTTGTTGGCGGCTCGGCGAGAAATACTCTCGGATGGAAAATGGCGTTCACGAGGTCAATCAAGGAGCGAGCGCACAAGACTCGGCGGGATTGTCAATGAACTGAATCGCGCGAGGCGCCCAAGCTGCTGGGGGACAGCGCGGTGAATTGGAAGATGGTGCCGAGGGCCAGAATCGGACTGGCTACGCCGGCCTTTTCAGGGCCGCGCTCTACCAATGAGCTACCTCGGCACGGGAACAATTAAAGATTCTACGGAAAAGCGGCGACGCTGAAAAGGGAAAACGGTCTTCCTCGAGTAAGAAAGCGGAAGGAAGTCGAGGCTGAAGTGGCGGGGCCGTGGTCGCAGGGCACCATCGACTCGGTGGTTGCGCCGCTACCTCACTGAATCGTCAAACTCTTTCATCCAATCCTTTTTCTTCAGCACTTCGCGAGCTTTCGCGCCATCCGGAGGGCCGACAATGCCGTCCTTCTCCATCAAGTCAATCAGACGAGCGGCGCGGCCATAACCAACGCGCAGGCGACGTTGCAGAGTGGAAGTGGATGCACGTCCCATTTCGCAGACTACGCGCACGGCTTCTTGATAGAGATCGTCGTCAACTTCCTCTCCGCCACCCTCGGCTCCCGCAGAGCCGCCGCTGCCGAAGGCATCGTCCTTCGGCGGTTTGAGCAATTCTTCGTTGTAAATGGCTTTGGCTTGGTCGCGCCAGAAATCGCAAACCGCGCCGACTTCCGATTCGTGCACGTACGGCCCGTGAATGCGGTGAAGCCTGGATGAGCCGGCGGGAAGATAGAGCATGTCGCCCTTGCCCAGGAGCGATTCTGAACCGTTGGTATCGAGAATCGTGCGCGAGTCCACTTTGCTGGCCACGCGGAAAGAAATGCGGGCCGGGAAATTCGCTTTAATCAATCCGGTTATCACATCCACTGACGGCCGCTGAGTGGCGAGGATCAAGTGGATGCCGACTGCGCGCGCCATCTGAGCGAGGCGGGTGATGGATTCCTCTACGCCGTTCGTGTCCACCATCATGAGGTCAGCCAACTCATCGATGACAATCACGAGGTAGGGAAGCGGCTTGTGTTCTTCTTCGTCCACGTTGTCGAAAAGAGAGAGGGATTGGCCTTTCTCGAACGTGCGGTTGTACTGGTCGATGTTTCGGACTCCGCGCTGGGCCAGCAGTTTTAGACGACGCTCCATCTCGCGCGTGGCATTGCGCATTACGTTGGCGGCAACCTTCGGGTCGGTGACCACCGGAGTGAACAGATGCGGAATGTCGGCGTATAGGCCGAGTTCGAGCTGCTTCGGATCGATCAAGACAAGCTTGAGTTCGTCGGGCGTGGCTTTGTACAGCATGCCCATCAGCAGGGAATTGATGAAGACGCTCTTGCCGGTTCCGGTTGAACCAGCGATCAGCAAGTGCGGCATCTGCGTCAAATCGCCTGCGCGAATTCGGCCGATTAAATCTTTTCCGAATGGAAGCGTCAGCTTGGAAGGCGAATGGCTGAACTCCGGCGACTCGACTACGTCGCGCAAAGCGATCGTTTCGCGGTGCACGTTTGGCACTTCGATTCCAACGGTGGATTTCCCTGGGATGCGCTCGATGAGAATCGATTCCGCTTTGAGCGCAAGGCACAGATCGTCGCCGAGGCCTGTAATGCGGCTGTACTTGATTCCGGCCTCGGGCTTCAATTCGAATGTGGTGACTACGGGGCCGGGATTGATCTGTGTAATGCGTCCGGCCACGTCGAATTCAGCGCACTTCTGCTCGATGGCGCGCGCACATTCCTTCAATTCACTCTCGTCCATCTTCTGGCCGCGTTCGGCCATCTGGAGCAGCGAAGAGGGCGGCAGCCGGTAACTTGTTTTCCCGCGTGAAATTTTCGGATCCGGCCCAGTTTTCTTTGGCGGAGCGGCCTTCTCCAGTTCATGAAATTTAATCACGGCTGTGGCGCGGCGAGAGTCCTTCACTTCATCGTCTGGATCTTCGTCTTCTTCGTGGGCATCAGCTGCGGCTGGTAATTCCTTCGCCGAGATTCGCTGCGGGGCAACGGACGGTCGGCCGGCAATCTTGATTTCCTCTACGCGCTTTCTCAAGCGCGAGGATTCGCGCTCTTCGCGCCACTCGCTGACGCGAGCCATCCACTTTCCGAGGACGCCATCCGGCGTCATGGGCGCCTTGAGCCAGTGTGCGGCAGCCCGCAGCGAAAAACTCGTGGCCAGGAATAACGACGTCAGGATGAGAACAATAGAAACTAAGTTGGCGCCCACAGGATTCAGGGCCGCGCGCAATCTTTCGGCGACAACGCTTCCAAGCAACCCTCCCGGAGGCAAAACGCCCCGCACCTGAGGCATGTGCATCAGGCTCATCTCAGCCGAGAGAGAGAACAGCAGCATTGTGGCGCCCACAAGCTTTGCCGCGGGGGCTTCGATTAACTGGCTGCGAAACCAGCGCATGGCGACGATGAACATGCCGACAGGAAACAAGAACGCGCTAAAGCCGCAGAATTGAAAGAAAAGATCGGCCATATGCGCGCCGACCGGCCCGATCCAATTCCTTGCCGGGCCTGCTCCGGGCGGAGGAGCGGAAACATTGAAGGATACGTCGCGCGGAGAATAAGAAAGCAGGCTCAGCGCAAGAAGAAAAGCGAGGCTAAGGCCGACAAATCCGACAAGCTCATTGATACGTTTATTTTCTGTAGGCGACAGGATGCGCACAAGCTTCCCCTTTACATTGAATAGCCGGGCCGGGGGCGATTCGAAGTGTTCCACCTCGATCTCGCTGAACGGCACAGTTTACCTCGGGAGCAGTTGCGAAACCGAGGTGCAAACAACGGGGAAGGCCCACGCGCAAGACCTGGACGGCGCGGGCGCTATCGCGCGGAGCCCAGTCGGAGGAACGCGAGCAACTAAACGACTATACCAAACGGGATTGGGTAGTTAATAAAAATTTTCGAGGTGCGTGTCTGCAAATGCGCACGAGGGGGCGAGACTATCCAAGCTTTTCCGGGTTTTCGGCAGGAGAGAGAATCGTTTTGGACATCGCAAAGGCGTCGCGGCCGGGATAGTAATCCTTGCGGATACCGAGGGAGCGATATCCGTGCTTCTGCCAGAAGGCGATTGCAGAGTCGTTGTCCGTTGCTGTCTCAAGCCGCACTTCGCGCACGCCATTGGCTGCAAGCCTGCGTTCCACTTCGCGAAGAAGAGCCGAGCCCATTCCGGTTCTGCGAAATTGCTCGAGCACGTCGATGGTGACGATGTAACCACAACCAGCCTGATTTGCACTTATGCAAAATCCTGCTACGGCGTTTGACGCTTCCGCCACAACACACTCTGCGCCGGAGAAGCGGAGGTAGGCGCGCAGGTCTCGTTTGGAATAAGCGATATCCGCGGGGTAGCAGGCCTGGTCGATTTCGTACAACCTATCGAAATCCGCAGGTTCGTAGTCGCGCAGCGTGAGTTTCACAGCGAGGACTATACTTCCAAAATCACCGGCAGGATTAGCGGGCGTTTGGAAGTCTGTTTATTGAGGAACCGCTTCAAATCCTGGCGAATTTTTTCTTTGATTACGTTCCAATCGGTTTTTTCTTCCTGGCTCGACTGTTCCACCGTGCGCAGAATCACTTCGCGCGCCCGGGCTAGAAGTTCAGCGCCGTCTTCGTTGGGCAAAAAGCCGCGGGTTACGATTTCTGGAGCCGTTTCCATTCGACCTGTGTGTTTGTCGATCGCGATGATGGGCACCACCACGCCGTCTTCGGCCAGGTGGCGGCGGTCGCGAATCACTACATCTTCGATCTCTTCGAGCGATCCGGAATCGACGCAGACGCGGCCGGCTGTTACAGGCTCGCGTTTGCGCGCGCCGCCATCGGCGGTGAACTCGATGGGCTGGCCGCTTTCGATCAGGAAAATTTCTGAGCCTACTGCGCCCACTTGTTCGGCTAACGCAGCGTGGCGGAACAGCTGACGATACTCACCGTGCACGGGAATGAAATATTTCGGCTTGACGAGTTGCAGCAGGATTTTCATTTCTTCCTGGCTGGCGTGGCCGGAAACGTGGATCGGCGCCGAACGGCCGCCTTCGTAATAGACAAGCACGCGGCGGCGGAAGAGGTGGTCGATCATGCGGAAGATATTTTTCTCGTTACCGGGAATAATGCGAGCGGACAAAATCACGGTATCGTTCTCCGCGATGTTCATCAGGCGGTGATTGTCCACGGCGATGCGCGAAAGCGCGGAAAGCGGTTCTGCTTGGGTTCCGCTGGCTAACACCACCAGCTTGTGGGGATCGTAGCCTTTGATATCCTGCGGCCGAACGACGCTGCCGTCGGGTATGCGCAGCTTGCCGAGTCCGTGGGCGATTTCGATATTGTCCACCATGCTGCGTCCCACAAACCCGACTTTCCGGCCGACCATTCGCGCGATGTCGATCACTTGTTGAATGCGATGCACGGAGCTGGAAAAGCACGAGACGACAACTTTCTTTGGCGCTGCGCGGAATAATTCTTCCAGGCGCACGATTACGGCGCGTTCAGATGGCGTGAATCCGGGGCGCTCGACGTTGGTGCTGTCGCTAAAAAGCGCGAGCACGCCTGCCTGACCGTAACGCGCGAAGGCGTGCAAGTCGAACGGCTTTCCGTCCACCGGAGTGGGATCGATCTTGAAGTCGCCGGTATGAATGATGACGCCGACCGGCGTTCGGACAGCAAGAGCGACGCAGTCCACGGTGCTGTGCGTCACGTGCAGATACTCAATCGAGAATGGGCCTATGACGGTGGTATCACCCGCAGCTACTTCGTTCAGTTTCGCGGTTTCCAGCAGGCCGTGCTCTTCGAGTTTTTTCTTGACGATGGCGAGAGTGAATTGCGTTCCGTAAATCGGGACGTTCAGATCCGCGAGAATGTAAGGAATCGAGCCGATGTGGTCTTCGTGCGCGTGTGTGAGCACGATGGCCTTGACCATGCGTTTGTTCTGCTTCAGGTAGGTGGTGTCGGGAATTACGATGTCCACGCCGAGCAATTCCTGCTCGGGGAACATCAGTCCTGCGTCGATCACGATAATTTCATCGCCAAAGCGCAGGGCCATCATGTTCATGCCGAATTCGCCCAGTCCGCCCAGCGGAATGGCCCACAGTGATGTTTGGCTCAATTTGTTCCGGCTTTCTCGCTCAGTGTGCGCGGCGGGATAGTTGTTCGTTTTTTCTTCAAGGAACTTGCAATCGTATCATACCGAGAGGCTTGAAGTGATGAGAGGGACTCCTGACTCGAGCGAAGTTCGCCGCTAGTCCGACCTTCCGCCGGCGAACAATCTTGCAATCGCTACCAGCACGATTGCGCCTACGGTGGCGGCCGCGAGGCTGCCCCAGAATCCAAACGACGGAATATTCAACCTTTCAAAAATCCATCCGCCGATTACGGCGCCCACAAGTCCTAGTATGACGTCGACTACGCAACCGAAGCCGCGCCCGCGAGCTACCGTGCCGGCCAGCCATCCGGCGATCAATCCGATGAGCAGCCACCAGAATATGGAATGCGTTTCCACGTAAACGACGACATCATGTTGGGACATCGGACGTTGCGGTCCCGCAAACCACGCGGCCATACTGGTCATGCGCAGAGCTCCTTTATCAAGACTGACAGAATATATACCCTAGGGATTTATAAACAAGCTTCGCCGCGAGAAAGTCCGCCGCGTGGTAGCCCGGGCGCGGCGCGAGTTCCGCCACATCCATGGCGACGATTTTCTTGTGGTCCGCAACTGCGCGCACCAGCGAAGTGACTTGGTGCCAGTCCAATCCTCCGGGTTCGGGCGTAACGGTCGAAGGGACGATAGAAGAATCGAACCCGTCCAGATTAATCGTCAGATAAACGCGAGGGCCCAGATCCTCGAGAACTTTTGCAATCCAGGCCTTCAACGGAGCGCGAACGATGTCTTTCGCCCAATAAATTTTCGTGCGCAACTTAGGAATCGCTTTCGCTTCGGCATCCGAAAGCGCGCGAACGCCTACTTGCACGGCCGGGCAAATTTCGACCACGCGCCGCATGGCGCAAGCATGGCTTGCCGGATTGCCTTGATACTCGTCGCGCATTTCCGCGTGCGCGCCGATATGCAGGACGCAGAGGTCCTTGTATTTTCGCAAGGTTGCCGAGACCAGAGGCGGCGTCAGCGCATGCTCGCCGCCGAGCGCGACAGGGAATTTGTTATCGTCGAGCAGCGAAAGCTGCGCGGTGAAAAGCTCGCTCACCACTTCGCTCAAAGTGCCGTCCTGCGTATCAATGGGAGGCTGAGTGGCGATGCCGATTTCGCGGTACGGTTCGAGCTGCAATTCCTCGTCGTACAATTCCATATGCCGGCTCGCGGCGATAATCGCGGCAGGCCCGTTGCGCGTTCCGCGTTCGTAGGTAGTGGTGCGTTCGAGAGGTACCGGAAAAACTACGGCGCGTGAAGTTTCGTAAGTGGAGTGTTCCTCAGGCAGGCCGCCGAAATTGTCCGGTGGCATGGGAGTGTATCGTGACATAATGCGCTCGCGCTCCTTGGACTAATCGGAACTTTTTCTTTTGCACTGGCTTCATTTGTAATATCAATGAAGCGCGCAACGAGACAATCTAATGTTCCCGAAACTCTTGGGAGCATACATTACCTGCGAGGGCTGTGAATGACAAAGAAAAAGGGCGTGACGGGGCGGACACTGCACGACCCGATCGAGGATCATCTCACGCCGATTTTCCCGCTCGACCTGCAGCGCGTCCGCACGATTGATGACATGGTTCGCGCCATGGGGCAAACGGCCTACACTGCGCGGCAGATCGGCGACGCCGCGGACGTGCTGGAAGCCATGGCTCGCGATAAAGATTGCTTCATCGTAATGACTCTTTCGGGTGCGCTCACCGTCGGCAAAATGGGTTTGGTATTTTGCGATTTGGTTGAGTCCGGAATCGTGAAAGCGATTGTTTCCACCGGCGCGTTGATGGCTCACGGCCTGGTGGAAGCCACCGGCCGCTCTCATTTTCGCTATGACGAAAAAATGGGGGACAACGAACTTTTTCTGGCGGGTTACAACCGGGTTTACGATTCACTCGAGCCGGAAATAAATTTGGATGCCGTGGAAGTAGTGGTGGACCACGTTCTCCAGCGCTGGGACCCCGAAGAAACGGTTTGCAGTTGGAAGCTGAATCGCCGCATGGGCGAATATTTGCAACAGCACGCGAAAGGCCGTGGCATTCTGAAATCGTGCGTCGAGCACAACGTTCCAGTTTTCGTTCCGGCGTTCACCGATTCGGAGCTTGGAATCGATTTCGCGCTGTATCAGCGGCAGCGGAAGAAGGAAGGGAAGAAGCCTCTGCGATTCGATCCCTATCTTGATTTCGAGCATTACGCTTCGACCATGCTCGCAACGAAGCGCATGGGAATTTTCACGATTGGAGGCGGAGTCCCGCGGAATTGGGCGCAGCAGTTTGGCGTATATGCGGAACTTCTGGCGCGCCGCGGCTACGAAAAGATACCGCTGAAACGTTACAACTACGGCTTGCGGATTTGTCCCGAGCCTGTGAATTGGGGCGGCCTATCCGGCAGCACGTACACCGAAGCTGTTTCCTGGGGAAAATTTGTTCCACGCGAAGAAGGCGGGAGATTCGCCGAAGTGCTCGACGACGCCACGGTGGCGCTGCCACTTATCGTGGGGGCAGTCCTGGAACGCATCGGATACTTAAAGCCTGACCGATCCTCTGCGCCGGCAGCCACATCTACGAAAAAACGATAGCTCCGCTAGACCGCGCCGCAAATTCTTGGTTGCACCATTTGCTATGAAGCAGCAACCGATAATAGGGAGCTTTAAAAGCAGGGGAGCCGTAGGCTGATCGTTTTAATCGTCTTCGCCGATTAAAATTGCGGCGGCTAAAACCGTGGTCCACAGGCCGCGCTTATCGCCTACGGCGGATTGCGTGATGTTCATGGTGCGAACGATCTTGTTTGAGATGCGATAGACTTCCTTTTTTTCGTCCCAGGAAAGATCGGGGTCGAACTCAACGTTCAGCGTTGTGGCCAGCATTTCGGCGGCAAGCTCTTCGGTATATTCTCCGGCGATTTCTTCGCTCTCGCCGAAGGAGTGGTGCTCGGACAGATAGCCGAACATGGATTTATCGGCGGGCAACGCCAGGCCGACGCCGGCAGCGATCAGTCGATGCGGCTCCCGGGTTTGATTTTCGCTGATCACGGTGAAGGCCACTTGGCCGGGCTTCAGATGTTTCAGCCCTTCGCTTCGCGAGATCAGCTTGCAGTAGGGAGGAAAAATCGAAGAGACTCGAACGATGTTGCAAGCCGCGATTCCGGCGTTACGCAACGCCAGCTCAAAGCTCGAAAGACGCTCGCGGTGTTTGCCCACCCCTTTTGTTAGGAAAATTTTCTTCGCGACGAACGCCATAAGCGGTGAGTTGCGGTGCCTCCACTCGATTAAGTCGGAAAAATCTAACGCATTCGGAAATTAACAAGCGCACGCGGCTAAGTCAATCACTAATTGACCTCGTGCGCAGTAGTAACGCATGGCGCGCGGGAAATGTTTCAGGCAAGTTACAATTCTACTGGCTCGCGGCGGGCTGGTTCTCTTCGTCGTCGGCTTTTTCGATAGCTGCGAGGGCTTCCGGCGGCTCGATCTTCCAGTTTTCCTCGGGCGCCGACGGAATCGTTTTTGTGCGCTTGAGATAGTCCACCAGGAGTTCGGAAATTTCTTCGTTCGACCGGTACACGATCGGCAATCCTTGATACACCGAGTATCCCCCGCCGCCGGTGTAGCGATAGTTGTTTATGGCCACGCGAAGTTTCTGGTCCGCCGAAAGCGGGGCTCCGTGAAAGGTGAGTTCGCGAATGCGTTGGCCAACCGGCTGGGTGAGATCGATGAAGTACGAGACTCCTTGCGCGGAATCGGCGTTGTATCCCGGCAAGCGCAGATTTTGTCCATCGGCCACCGGCCACGCCGGGTAGAAACTTGCCGCGTGTTCGAGTGCGTCTTTCAGTTGCGCGCCGGTCATTTCCACGGCGTACAACAAATTTTCGTATGTGTAGATTGCCATGGCTTCGCGAATGGTCACCGGCCCGGCTGGAACCTGCACGCCGGGGTAAAAAATCGTGGCCATGGAAACGTCGGCATGTCCCGCTTCGAGCTGAACTTTGTGAATCAGATCGAGCAAGGGTTCGTCCTGATAACGGGCATACTGACCGCTAAGCGACTTCCCGGAGGTGGCAATCGGCGTGTCTAGATATTTCTGCACTTCCGCTTGATAGGGCTGCATTAGCTTCATGATCTCCGGATCGGGCGGCACGTCGGGCGTTACGGGAATCGTTTGCGCGTGTTTCGATCTTACGTGCCAAACGCCGGCGTCGTCCTTGGACATGGCGACGTCCGCCCGCGCAAGCGAAATGCCCCAATTTTTCGGCTGCGACAGCAGAACGCCATTCACAATTTTCTCCGGCAGCTCGCGATGGGTGTGTCCAAAGAAAATTACGTCGATTCCAGGTTGCGACTCGGCGAGTTCCCATGCCGCGTTTTCGACATCGGGGCGGCTCGGCGGCGTTCCTGTATCCGGATTCCGATCGATTCCCGAATGCATGATCACAACCAGCAAATCGACCTGCTTGCGAACTTCCGGTATTACGACTTTTGCAGTCTCCACAATCGGCTCAAATTCGTAACCTCGGTAATGCTGGGGAATTTCCCAGCGCGGGATTCCAGGAGTGACGAATCCGACGATCCCAACTCGTACGCCAGCGACTTTCTTGGTGATGTATGGACGGATGTGAGGCATGCCGCTCTTGTAGGTTTGTTTGACGTTTGCGGCGAGCCACGGAAAATGCGATTCGCGCTTAGCCTTCCACATTTCGTCGAGTCCAAAATTGAATTCGTGATTGCCGACAGCCATCGCATCGTAATGCATGGCATTGAAGGCAACGATTTCCGGGTTTGGCTTCGATGTATCTTTGCGCGCAAAGTAGTAGGCGAAGGGCGTGCCTTCGGTGGTATCTCCACAATCGAGCAACAGCGAATCCGGCGCGTCGGCTCGCACCCTTTTCACCAGCGTGGCGATCTTCGCCAGGCCTAGATTGGCAGGCTCGTTTGTGTAGTAGTCCCAAGGTTCGATATGCCCATGCGAATCGGTCGTGTCGAGCAGCGTGATCGTTATGGATTGCTGAGCTTGTTTCTTCTGTGCGGTTCCGGCGGCGTCAACGGCCCATCCGGCCGCAGCAGCACGGCCACTATTCTGCGCGCAGAAGAAATGCGCGGCAGCCAGCGCGAGGATGGAGAGAAGCGCCGCAGACGTGATCCGAGAAATTTTCATCGCCTCACCATTAGGGACAGCAGATGATTGCTTTGGCATCATAAAGAAGAAAGCAAGTTTTTCAATGCACGTACTCACGAAAAAAAAGGGGACTCGGTGAATTGAGTCCCCTTCGGCTTATCGTTTGAAAATCCGCGTTCTAAGACTTAGCGCCAGCCCCAGCGACGGCCATATCCCCAGCCGCCGTAATATCCGACGTACAGTCCGGGATAGAACCCGGGATAACCGTAAGGATAGCCGTAGCCGTAGGGGTATGCGTACGCGTAGGGTGGAGGCGGATAAGGATACGGGCCCCTTCTCGGGCGTCGCGCCCTGTTATTCGTTCCATAATCTTCTGGATTTACGGGTTGGAAGGCGACTTGCCCATGAATGGTCGAAATATTTATCGGCGCTTCCACTCTGAACGTAAGGAGCGATTCGGGTGGGATAATCGTCGGTCTGCCTCGCGTCAGTAGCACGCCAGTGATCCCGGCGACGAATCCGGCGCCCGCGCCGATCGCAGCTCCTGGCCCACCTGCTGCTGCCGCGCCAACCGCCGCGCCGAATCCTGTGGTGCCGGCTACTCCGAGCGCATCGCGACCATTGGAAGTTCCACCGGTAGCTTTAATCAGCGCAGTCTGGACGTTTACCAGCTGCCCATCGACCAGTGTTAACTGGCTGAGAGATACGGCCAGCTTGGAGACTCCCTTAACACGGCCTGCCCTTTCGGCGGCGTCTACACGTCCGATCACGGTCTGTCCGCGCCTAGCCACCACCAGTCCATCCACTACCAGGGGCTGATCCAGCGTAAGCAAAACACTGTCGCCGACTTTATTCCCGTCGCTTGAGAGCCATCCGGTCGTCCGCACTTGCACGAGCGCGCCGGTCGGCAAAGTCAGTGAATCCGGCACCGTGTAGTTATCCTGCGGCGCGTTCTGCTGGCCGTTCTGCTGGTCATTCTGCTGGTCATTCTGCTGGACGTCGGGCGCTGCGTTCTGCGGCGGAGCATCTTGAGGCGCCTGCTGAGGCTGAGCTTGTTGCTGTTGCTGGTCCTGTTGCTGTTGATCCTGCTGTTGCTGCTGATTCTGCTGTTGCTGATCTTGTTGCGGAGGGTCTTGCCGTGCTGACGCTGGCATCGCGCTCAGACAAAGTCCAAGCGCCAGGGTGCCAATCTCCAGCCCAGCCATTAGGTTGCGACCCATACGATTCGCAAAGTTTATAACCATGTTAGTCTCCCGGTCCTTCTGCCTAAGCTACAGGCAGCAATCCTAAATCGTTAGCTTTAGCCTCGTGTGCGCCTATATAGAATGATGGCAAAGCGGCGCTACGAGTTGCATTCAGCTTATAAAACACGGTTACTTGCAGAAAGTTGCGCTATCGGAAACCCACGAGCGCGGGCCGCTCAAATGCTGTGGAGCTCAGACTCTTTGGCGCAGAGGGGGATGCAGGGGGCGATGGTATCGGCGACGATTTTGAGCTCTCGAAGCTGTTGCGGAACGAAGTCCGCGCCAGCTTCTGATGGCGAGGCACCTTTGCGCGAAACCTGGATCACGCCGATGGCTTTCTTTTCCAAAAGGATCGGCGCGCTCATAATCTTTTGTATGGGAACGCCGCGCTGGTCCTCCGAGATCGGGACCGCTTCGAAAACGGTGGTGTGCGGAATCGCTGAGAAATGATTGATCATTTCAGGGCGTTTTTCGCGGGCGGTGCGCACGGCCAGTGAATTGGCACTCGTCAGCGGAATCTGACCCATGCCCTGAAGGTTTTCGGGCAGTACGAATCGCAGGAAGCGGTCGTCCGGCATAGCCACGAGAATGGCGACTTCGTGCGGCTGGACCGAGAAGTGCTTGCTGATGAGCTCCACCGCGCGATGCATTCCGGCAACGTCACCCGAGGCGTTGCTGCGCACCACTTCAGCGGCCCATTTCCTTAATTCGGCGATGAATTCGTTGGACACTTGAGCTCTGCTTATCCAGCGAGTCTACCACGAGCGATTCGCCGTGAGCTCTTGCGTCGCGACAGTGTGTTTCAAGAATTACGATGCGCAATCGGCTGCGCTTTTCGCCCGAGGTGCTCCAGGAACCCGCGCTCCGGTCGTGTTCGCTGCATTCCGGTTCTTGCAAACTTCTTCGCAGCTGCCTATACTCTGTTTGTACGAAATAATTTCGGAGCGTGCATGCCGGCGGCAGTGCCTGAATCCAAAACAGGCTATATTCTGGATAAACTGCAGTCCCTCAGCGGCGTAGTTCCCATTGGCGCTTACCTGGTCGATCATCTTTGGTCCAATAGCTACGCTCTGGTGAGCATAGAAAAATACAATCAAGTCTCCGGCGAACTTCAGACCGTTCCGTGGCGCATCGGCGTCGAGGCGGCCGTTCTTTGGGTTCCGCTTTTGTTCCACAGCTTGTACGGCATGTACATCTGGTCGAGAGGGAAGTCGAACGCGCTTAGTCATCCCTGGATGTCCAACTGGATGTACGTCCTCCAGCGCTGGAGCGGCATGATCGCTTTTGTCTTCATTGGCTGGCACTTGTACACCGAACGTTTCGGCGGCCATGGCGTCACACGCTATGCCGGAGTGGCTCAGGACATGGCGAATCCGTGGTACGTCGCGGCTTACATCATTGGAGTCACGGCCTGCTCTTTCCATCTGGGCAACGGACTGTGGAATTTTGCCTGCAAGTGGGGTATTGCTGTCACGCCTAAAGCGCAACATGCCGCGGCGTGGTTTGGCGCTGTTGTCGGCGCCGGCTGTACGCTTGTGGGCGTCGTGGTCGTGCTCGGATTTCATTACGCGTGGTTTCCTCTTGGCGGTTACGTGCAATGAAGCACCCCAAAATTATCGTTGTGGGTGGCGGGCTGGCCGGCCTGATGGCCACGATTCGAGTGGCGGAATCGGGCGTTCCCGTCGAACTCTTCTCGATTGTGCCGGTGAAGCGTTCCCATTCGGTTTGCGCGCAGGGCGGCATTAACGCGGCCAAGAATTTGAAGGGCGAAGGCGATTCCACTTGGAAGCATTTTGACGACACCATTTACGGCGGCGATTTCCTCGCCAATCAACCGCTGGTGAAGGGAATGTGCGAAGCCGCCCCGGGGATCATCGATCTTCTCGATCGCATGGGCGTGATGTTCAATCGCACGCCCGAGGGCCTGCTCGATTTCCGGCGATTCGGCGGAACGATGTTTCATCGCACGGCCTTTGCCGGCGCCACTACGGGACAGCAATTGCTGTACGCGCTCGACGAACAGGTGCGCCGCTTCGAGTCCGAGGGTAAAGTTAAAAAATTCGAGGGCTGGACTTTTCTTTCCGCCGTTCTTGACGATAGCGGCATTTGCCGCGGGATATGCGTCATGGATTTAAGAACGATGGAGATCCGCACCTTCCCGTGCGACGCGGTTATCTTCTGCACTGGCGGCATCGGCGCGGTGTTCGGCCGTTCTACGAATTCCGTGGTCTGCACCGGGTCCGCACAATCCGCTCTGTTTCAGCAGGGCGTTTATTATGCCAACGGAGAATTCATCCAGGTTCATCCGACTGCAATTCCGGGAGAAGACAAGTGCCGGTTGATGAGCGAATCGGCTCGCGGCGAAGGTGGCCGCGTTTGGGTGCCGAAGCAGGCGGGCGATAAGCGTTCGGGGAAAGATATTCCGGAGAACGAACGGTTTTATTTCCTGGAAGAGTGGTATCCGAAGTACGGCAACCTTGTTCCGCGGGACGTCGCCACCCGCGCGATCCACAAAATTGTTTTCGAAATGAAAATGGGACTCGTTGGCGAGCCGGCCGTTTATCTCGACGTCACCCACATTCCGCGCGAAACGCTGGACCGCAAGCTCGAAGGCATTCTCGAGATTTACGAAAAGTTTGTGGGAGTCGATCCCCGCGAAGAACCTATGAAGGTGTTCCCGGCGATGCATTACACCATGG